>NZ_JBHSKO010000044.1:0-35171 GCF_042657305.1 Pseudonocardia zijingensis
CGCGGCGTGCGATCCGGCAGCCGTGGTTCCAGCCACGTCCACGCCTCATCCGACAGAACCCGACGCTCGGCCACGACCCCATCCTGACCGACAACCCAGCCAAGATCCGTCAGACACTCCCTAGCGGTCGTCGGTGCGGCGGCGCTCCAGGAAGACGGTGTCGCGCCAGACCCCGTGGTGGCGGCCGATGCGTTCGCGCATGCCGAGGGTGCGGAACCCGGCGGACTGGTGCAGGGCGATGCTCGCCCGGTTCTCGGGGAAGATCGAGGTCTGCAGGGTCCACAGCCCGGCGTCGTCGGCCGCCATCACCTGGCGGTGGATCAGGGCCTTGCCGACGCCGCGGCCGCGGTAGCCGTCGCCGACGTAGATCGAGGTCTCGGCGACCCCGGAGTAGACCGCGCGGTCCGACACCGGCGTGGCGGCGGCCCAGCCGACGACCCGGCCGTCGAGTTCGGCCACCCACCGGTGGCCCGGCAACCAGGTGCGGTCCAGGGTGCGCCGGTCGGGGACCTCGGTCTCGAACGTGGCGTTGCCGGTGGCGATGCCCTCGGCGTAGATGCGCCGCACGTCGGCCCAGTCGCTCGGGTCCATTGCGCGGACGGAGACGTCGGTGGGCAGGTCGGTGGGGCAGCACGGGCGCGGCCCGAGCATCCCCATGACCGCGTCGGCGGCGTGCGGCAGGCCGGTGCAGCAGGTCGGGTTGACCGACACCAGGGTGGCGGTGCCTTCCTTGCGCAACCGCACGAACCCGACGTCGGCGAGCTTGCGCAGGTGGTGCGAGCAGGTCGACTGGCTGATCCCGAGCTGCTCGGTGAGCGCCCCGACGGTGGTCTCCCGCCCGGCCACCGCGACGGCGTGCAACAGCCGTACCCGCATCGGTTCGGCCAGGCAGGCGAACCACTCCGCGTACGTCGCGGCGTCCTGCGACGCCAGCTGGGTCGGCTGGAACGCCGACTCCTGCACGGGCACCACGGACAGCGGCAGGGAGGCACTCATGCGCACAGTATCGACGCACATCGATGGTTGCGTCAATCGATGACGGTCGATACAGTCCGGCGCCATAAATCGACTCACATCGATGGAGGCAGTGATGGGTGAGGCGAACGAGGCGCTGCCGGTCGTGGTGGTGGGCGCCGGACCGGCCGGGCTGGCCGCGGCGGCGCACCTGCTCGGACGGGACCTGACGCCGCTGGTGCTGGAGGCCGGACCGGCGGCGGGAGCGGCGGTGCGCGAGTGGCACCACGTGCGGCTGTTCTCCCGCTGGGGCGAGCTGGTCGACGAGGCCGCGGCGAAGCTGCTGGCCCCGACCGGGTGGCAGGCACCGGACCCGGACCGCTATCCGACCGGCCAGGAGTGGGCCGAGCAGTACCTGCAGCCGCTCGCCGATGCGCTCGGCGACGGGGTCCGTTACGGCGCCCGCGTCGTGGGTGTGGCGCGTCGTGGCTGGGACCGGGTGGTCGACGCCGCCCGCGGGAGCGAGCCGCTGACCGTGCGGGTGGAGACTGCCGACGGCGAGGAGCGGATCGCCGCACGGGCCGTGATCGACGCTTCCGGCACTTGGGGCCTGCCCAACCCGTTGGGCGGCGACGGGCTCCCGGCGCTCGGGGAAAGGGTCGCCGCGGACCGGATCCGCTACCGCGTACCGGACCTGACCGACCCCGGCGAACGGGCCCGGTACGCGGGCAAGAGGATCGCGGTGGCGGGCAGCGGCCACTCGGCGCTGACCGCGCTGGTGGCCTTCTCCGAGCTGGCCGCCGAGGCCCCCGGCACGCAGGTGGTGTGGCTGCTGCGCCGCGGCGAGATCGGCAACACCTTCGGCGGCGGGGACGCCGACCAGCTACCGGCTCGCGGAGCGCTGGGCAGGCGCGCGGCGCAGGCCGTGGAGGCCGGGCACATCCGGACCGTGACCGGGTTCCGCACCGCCGCCGTCCACCGGGCCTCGGCTGACGGCGAGGCGGGGCGGCTGGTGCTGGAGTCGTTCGACGGGGTGCGCCTGGACCCCGTCGACGAGGTCGTCGCACTCACCGGGTTCCGACCCGACCTGAGCTTCCTGTCCGAGATCCGCCTGGACCTGGACCCGGTGCTGCAGGCCCCGCGCGCGCTGGCGCCGCTGATCGACCCGAACGTGCACTCATGTGGCACCGTCTACCCGCACGGCGCCCGTGAGCTCGCCCAGCCGGAGCCGGACGTCTACCTGGTCGGGATGAAGTCCTACGGGCGGGCGCCGACGTTCCTGTCGCTCACCGGCTACGAGCAGGTCCGCTCCGTCGTCGCGGCGATCGCCGGGGACCGGGAGGCCGCCGAGCGCGTCGAGCTGGTGCTGCCCGAGACCGGCGTCTGCTCCGGCGGGGGCCTCGCCGACAACGTCGAGGAGGTCGCGGGTGCCGACGAGTCGGCGGGTGGGTGTTGCGGCCCCGCTGCTCCCGCGACGCTGACGCTCGCTGCGCCCGCGGGTGCCTCCCGCTGATCCCGTCGTGCACGCTGAACGGATGACCGAGCAACCCGGCACGCTCTCGCGTGCCGGGTTGCGGCGGGTGCTGGCGGTCCTGTGCGTCACCGAGATCGTCAGCTGGGGGGTGCTCTACTACGCGTTCCCGGTGCTCGCCCCGGGGATCGCGGCCGACACCGGCTGGTCGATCGGCACGATCACGGCCGCGTTCTCGCTGGGCCTGGTGGTGGCCGCGGTCGGGGGGATCCCGGTGGGGCGGTGGCTGGACCGGTTCGGTCCGCAGGTGGTGATGACCACGGGGTCGGTGGTGGCCGTTCCGGCGGTGCTCGGCATCGCCACTGCGAGGTCGCTGCCGTGGTACTTCGCCGCGTGGGTGCTGGCCGGCGTGGCGCAGGCGGCGGTGTTGTACCAGCCCGCGTTCGCCGCGCTGACCCGCTGGTGGGGGCCGCGGCGGGTCGCCGCGCTCACCGCGCTCACGCTGCTGGCCGGCCTGGCCAGCACGATCTTCGCCCCGTTGACTGCGGCGCTGTTCGAGCGGTGGGGCTGGCGGGCCACGTACCTGGCGCTCGTCGTGGTGCTGGCGGTGGTGACGATCCCGGCGCACCTGTTCGGGCTGCGCGGCCGGTGGCCGGAGCCCGACCGGTCAGAGCACGCCGAGCACGGCGGCCACGATCCCGGGGCGGTCGCGCGCAGCCGGCCGTTCGTGCTGTTGGTGGTGGCGATCGCGCTGGGCACGTTCGCCGCCTTCGCGGTGGTGGTCAACCAGGTGCCGTTGCTGATCGAACGCGGGATGTCGACCACCGCCGCGGCGTGGGCGCTCGGTCTGGGCGGGCTCGGGCAGGTGCTCGGGCGGCTGGGCTACGGCAGGCTCACCGCGCACACGAGCGTGCGGGGGCGGGGCGTGCTCATTCTCGCCGTCACGGCGGGGGCGACGGCCCTGCTCGGGCTGCTCCCGGGGCCCGCCGTGCTGCTCGTCGCCGCCGCCATGCTCACCGGTGCGGCCCGGGGCGTGTTCACCCTGCTGCAGGCGACCGCGGTCAGCGACCGCTGGGGCGCTGCCCACTACGGACGGCTCAACGGGATCCTCGCCGCACCTGCGATGATGGCCACCGCCCTTGCCCCGTGGGCCGGGGCGGTTCTCGCCGGGCTGCTCGGCGGCTACCCGCCGCTGTTCGTCGTGCTCGCGGTCTTGGCCGCGCTGGCCGCGGTCCTAGCACTCGGCAGCGTCCCGCGGCACCGCGGCAGCTAGCGAAGCCCGGGCTTGCGGCGCACACCAGGGCCTGTATCGACAAATGTCGAGACAAGGTTGCGCCGCTGAATCGACATCTGTCAAGGTAGACGAGTGTCAAAGCAAGGGCAGGAGCTGATCGAGCTCACCCAGCTGTCCGCGGTCGTCGGATGCGGCTCCCCGTTGGTGAGGGAACCGATCCCTGCCGAGGACGCGGTCGAGCTGGCGCGCGCGTTCAAGGCCCTCGGCGACCCGGTGCGCCTGCGGCTGGTGTCGCTGATCGCGTCCCACGACGGCGGCGAGGCCTGCGTGTGCGACTTGACCGCGGATTTCGACCTGTCCGGGCCGACCATCTCGCACCACCTCAAGGTGCTGCGCGGGGCCGGACTGATCACCGGTGAGCGGCGCGGCACCTGGGTGTACTACCGCGTCGAGCCGTCCGCACTGGCTCGGCTGTCGGACGTGCTGGCGATGGAACAGGGCGTCGGCGCGTGACCCGGACGAACCCGCCGCAAGCGCAGCCGGTCGCAGCCCGACTGTCGACGCTGGACCGGTTGCTGCCGGTCTGGATCCTCGCCGCGATGGCCCTCGGCCTGGCCGCGGGCCGGCTGGTGCCCGGGCTCGGGGCAGCACTCGACGCCATCGCCGTGCAGGGCGTCTCGCTGCCGATCGCGCTCGGGCTGCTCGTGATGATGTACCCGGTGCTGGCGAAGGTGCGTTACGACCGGCTCGACACCGTCACCCGCGACCGGCGCCTGCTCGCCGCCTCGCTGCTGCTCAACTGGGTCCTCGGGCCCGCGCTGATGTTCGCGCTGGCCTGGCTGCTGCTGCCCGACCTGCCCGAGTACCGCACCGGGCTGATCATCGTCGGCCTTGCCCGCTGCATCGCCATGGTCATCATCTGGAACGACCTCGCCTGCGGGGACCGCGAGGCCGCCGCCGTGCTGGTCGCCCTGAACTCGGTGTTCCAGGTGATCGCGTTCGCTGCGCTCGGATGGTTCTACCTCGACCTGCTGCCCGGCTGGCTCGGCCTGCCCCAGGCCGCGCTCGACGTGTCCCCGTGGGAAATCGCCGCCTCCGTGCTGGTGTTCCTCGGCATCCCGCTGGCCGCCGGCTACCTGTCCCGGCGCATCGGGGAACGTTCCAAGGGCCGCACCTGGTACGAGCAGCGGTTCCTGCCCCGGATCGGGCCGCTCGCCCTCTACGGCCTGCTGTTCACCATCGTCATCCTGTTCGCCCTGCAAGGCCAGGCGATCACCTCGCAGCCGCTGGACGTCGCACGCATCGCGCTGCCGCTCCTGGCCTACTTCGCGGTCATGTGGCTGGGCTCGCTCGCTCTCGCCAAGGCCATCGGCCTGGGCTACGAGCGCTCGGCGACACTGGCGTTCACCGCGGCCGGCAACAACTTCGAACTCGGCATCGCCGTGGCCATCGCCACATTCGGCGTCACATCCGGGCAGGCGCTCGCCGGGGTGGTCGGCCCGTTGATCGAGGTGCCGGTACTCGTCGCACTCGTCTACGTCTCACTCGCCCTGCGGCGCCGCTGGTGGCCGACCTCGACCACGGTCGGCCGATGAGCCGCGCTCACTTACGCCCGAGGAGCCTCCGTGCCCGCAGTTCCCGAGGTCCTGTTCGTCTGCGTCCACAACGCCGGCCGTTCCCAGATGGCCGCGGCTCTGCTCGACCACCACGCCCAGGGCCGGGTGCACGTCCGCTCCGCCGGATCCGCCCCCGCCGATCAGATCAACCCCGCAGTCCGCGAGGTCATGGCAGAGATCGGACTGGACTTGTCCACGGAGTTCCCCAAGCCGCTCACCGACGGCGCCGTCCGCGCCGCTGACGTCGTGATCAGCATGGGATGCGGCGACGCGTGCCCCGTGTACCCGGGCAAGCGCTACCTCGACTGGGAACTGCCCGACCCGGCCGGCAGGTCCGCCGACGAGGTCCGCCCCATCCGCGACCAGATCGACGCCCGAGTCCGGGCACTGCTCGCAGAACTCACCAGCTGACAGGTGGCTGACACGAAAAAAGGTCAGCCCCGGCGAAGCCGGGGCTGACCTGCACTGACGGTGGTGGGCGATACTGGGATTGAACCAGTGACCTCTTCCGTGTCAAGGAAGCGCTCTCCCACTGAGCTAATCGCCCGAGGCGGAGGCGGGAATCGAACCCGCGTACAGGGCTTTGCAGGCCCTTGCCTAAGCCACTCGGCCACTCCGCCGGCTGGGATCCTCGTCCTCGGAGATTTCCGTGGATTTCGATCCGTGGAGGTCCGACGGGACCCGAGGTTCCTCCGAGCGGACGACGGGACTCGAACCCGCGACCCTCACCTTGGCAAGGTGATGCGCTACCAGCTGCGCTACGTCCGCATGTGCAGCGTTTCCGCTGCGGTGATGAGAGAACCTTAGCGCAGGCCCTGAGGGGGGTTCAAACCACCCCCCTCTTACTGCGCGCGGGGCCTCTGACCTGCGGCTCAGTCGCGAGCCGGGTCGTTCAGAAGATCAGACAGAGCCATGTCGAAGTCCAGCCACGAGTACTCCGTCTCGGCCGGCACGGCGAGGTACGTCCGGTGCAGGAAGTCACCGAGCGTCTGCGCGCAGGTCGTGAACACGGCGTGCCCGGACGGCGAGGAGAGCTCGAGCTGCACCTTGCCGGGGCTCAGCGGCATCGGCTGGACGCGGACGTCCCCGGTGCCTGCCGGGCCGATGAGCCCGTCGTGCAGGAGGTCGCGGGCGAACACCCACTCGACAGCCGTGGTGGACCCCGTCCGGAAGGACGCCTGCACGGCGTAGGGGTCCCGGCTGTTGTAGGTCAGTTCGACGTTGACGGGCACCGCCGGGGCGTCCGGGGCGATCAGTTCGAACACCGCCGGTGAGCAGATGACCGTGGGCTCGTCGCGCATCGTGCGTCCTCTTTCTGGTCCCGCGTGGTTCGTCATGCGGGAAAACGACCGTCCCTGGAAGGCGTGACGGGTCTTCGGGCGAACTCCCCTGCACGCGCGGCATCGTTCATCCTGACGGCGCAGTCGCCTACGACGAGCGGTTCTGCGCACGCGACGTACGGCACGGGTCGACCGTTCGTCTCCGCGGCCCCGGGGCGCCCCCGTCGCGGCTCAGTACGATTGGCGTCATGGCGGACCAGGGGGGTGAGGACCTGACCAGGGCACAGACGCAGCAGCAACGGGCCGGGTTCCGCGCCCGCATCGAGGAGAAGCCCACGCTCCGGCGCACCTACCGGGTGGGCGTCGCCGTGCTGGGCGGGATCGTCCTCGCGGCCGGTGTGATCATGATCCCATACCCCGGCCCGGGATGGCTCGTCGTCTTCGCCGGCCTCGCGATCCTCGCCACCGAGTTCCACTGGGCCCGCCGCGTCCTCGACTTCGCCCGCGCCAAGTACGACGCCTGGACCGAGTGGCTCGCCCGCCAGCCCGTGCTCGTCCGCCTCGGTGTCCTGGCCCTCACCGGCCTCGTCGTCATGGCCACCCTGTACCTGCTCAACGCCTTCTACCTGGTGGCGGAGCTCGTGGGGCTCGGACACTGGACCTGGTTGCAGAGCCCCTTCTTCGCGTGAGGTAAGGTCTACGACGGCAAGGGCGATTAGCTCAGGGGGAGAGCGCTTCGTTCACACCGAAGAGGTCACTGGTTCGATCCCAGTATCGCCCACAGCCGACGAGACCCCCTCTGACCAGCACAGTCAGAGGGGGTCTCTCGTGTCTGGGCACGGCGAGCGTGCGCCGGAGCGGGGCGCAGGTAGCAAAAGTGGTAGCAAATCCGGTCGCTTCTACGTCATGTCGAGTCCTCGTCGGCCGACGGCAGGAACAGCCCTCCGATGTCCTCGGCGGCCTGCTGATCGAGGTCGGGGATGTCGGCGGAGTAGGTGTCGAGGGTGAACGCCACGGTTGCGTGACCGAGGCGGGTGCTCACGATCTTCGGGTGCACCCCGGAGCGGAGCGCGATCGTGGCGTAGCTGTGGCGTACGTCGTGCAGCCGGATCCGTGGGAGTTGGGCCTGCTCGACGAGGCGGTTGAACCGTTCCGTGATGGTGTCGGGGTAGATCGGTCGGCCGTCTTCCCAGCAGAAGACCAACCCGTTGTCCTGGTAGGCCGCTCCGAACGCCTCCTTCTCCTCCCGGAGTCGCCTGAGGTGCTCCCGCAGTACCTGGGTGGTGAACCGGTCGAGCGAGAGCAGCCGGCGGCTGCCGGGGCTCTTGCCACTTCCTCTGCTCGCCTTCCCTCCGGCCACGACGCGGGTCGTGGTCATCTGGACCGTGCGGGCGTCCAGGTTGAGGGCCGGGAGCAGCAGGCCGCACAACTCGGAGCGGCGCATCCCGGTTGATGCGACGAGCACCCAGAGCCCGTAGAGCCGATCGGCGCGGGCCGCCTCGAGGAACCGGCCGAGCTGTTGCGGGCTCCACGTGTTGTGCGTCCGTCTCGCGACCGACGGTGGCTTCACCCCCTCGGTCGGGTTGACGCTGAGGTACTTCCACCGGACGGCGGTCGCCATGGCCGAGCCCAACATGATGTGCACCGTCTTGACCGTCTTTGGTGACAAGCCCGAGGTCGACTCGGCGGGTATCCGGCCGGCCTCATAGCGCTGCACCGCCTTGCGGGCGCCCGCGTATGTGACGCCCACCTTGTCTGCGATCTCTCGTGGCCTGACCTCCCGCTGTGCCGCGTGGGCGTCCTGCCATACCCGGTACATGTCCCAGTTGGTGTCGCGTTTCCGGCGTCCCTGCGTCAGCAGATGGCTGTAGAGCGCTGCCACCACCGACGGCACGATCTCCTGGATCGGACGCCTCCCGATCCACGGCAGAACGTAGGACCGGGCGAGCGTCTCGTAGTTGGCGGCTGTCGTCGCCTCGGTGGTCGTCCGGATGTAGGGCAGCCACGCCTCGAAGAAGTCCGACACCGTCGCTCTCGACGGCTTGACGTAGGTCTCGGTCGCGAGGGCGGCGCGGGCCTCCGCCATCGCGTCCCAGGCGTCCTCCTCGGTTGCGTAGCCGCTCTTGGTGATCCGCTCCCGCCTGCCGGTCAGTGGGTGCCGGGGTCCCTGGAAGGCATAGGCCCACTTCCTGCCGCGCTGGAAGACGCTGCCCGGTGATGGCTTCCGCTTGCGCCTTCTGGTCACGCTGCCTCCGGTGAGTCGCTGGACTCGAGGACCTCGTTCAGGCGGGCGCGGACGACGTAGATGCGTCGGCCGAACCGTTTGGTGGGCAGCAAGCCCGCCTCGGCGTAGCGGTAGGCGGACGCCCGGCTGAGCCCCAGGAAGGCTGCCGCGTCCGGGACGGACATCAGGGCGGGTGCGGGCGAGGACTCGGGTGGTGTTGGCGTGTTCACGTTGATCCCTCGGGGTCGATGCTGGAACAGGTGGGCGTGTACGCACGGTCACGACGGCGGGCGGCGGTCGGGCGGTGCTCTGGTGGCGGTCTGCCGGTCCGGCGTGTGCGGGGCGAGGGGTGGCGGTTCAAACCCGCAAACCCGCAGAACCGGGGCCTGACCTGGGGATCTGTGTCAGCGGTTTGAGCTGGGGTGGGGTGGTTCCAAACCCGCAAACCGCGCGGTTTGCGGGTTTGCTGGTTTGAGCCCTGAGCCAAACCGCAAGGTCGTCTACTGCCGTTGTTGCTGGTCACAGTGCTGTTCCAGCGGTTTGCGGGTTTGCGAGGTTTCTTTCGGGGGTCTGGAAGGTTCGGGATTCGGTGGGCCGGTGCTCGACCCAGTAGGAGCGGCCGTGGTTGTGCGGGTTGGTGACGCTGCGTAGAACGACGTCGCCGCGCCAGCGGCCGATCTGGCCGGTGAGGCGGCGGCCGAGGCTCTTGACCGACAGGAGCTGGCCGCTGCCGGTGGTGGGGAATGTGCCGTCCCACGGGTCGCTGCCGAAGCCGTTCTCGGCGGTGCGGCGCAGCTCGTTGGCGGACAGGTGGCGGTCACCGTGCAGCTCGTGCCAGCGCATCAGGAAGGCGCGCCATTCGGCGGCGTCGTCGTCCAGGTCCTGGCTGTCGCCGGTGTTGGCCAGGAACGAGTCGATGCCGTGGTGTTCGAGCAGCCCGCCGAGTTGCTGGGCCCACCGGGTGAACTGCCGCATCGCCGGCACGCTCGTGGAGGCGGGGGCGCCGTGGGCGGTCCAGTCGAGCACGAGCACGAGCAGGTGCCACAGCACCGTTGCTTGGTTGGTCGGGTGCAGGATCCAGGTGTCGAGGTTGGGGATGGAGAACCCGGTGCGGGCCTCGGGGTGGGGCATGTCCGGGTCCAGGCGCACCCACACGGTGCGAGAGGCCATGTCCCCGCCGGTGCGCAGGTTGTTCCCGGTGGCCAGCCACAGCCGGTCGTTCGGCGCGCTGGTGGCGACGTTGGATCCCAGCCGGCGGTCGGTCCAGGTGCGCTCGGTGACCAGGCGGGCGAGCACGGCGGAGTCGATGACCGAGCCCTCGGGGAGGTTGTCGAACACGATCACCCCGGCCTGATCGGCGAGCACGGAGGTGATCGCCTTGCGCAGTTCCTCGTCGCTGTCGGTCCAGGTGAGCACCCGCTGCCCGCACAGCATGCCGAGGCAGGCGGTCAGGATCGTCTTGCCCGAGGCGGGCATGGTCGCGTCGACGATCCCGAACGGGGACAGGCTGCGGGTGAACGGGCGCAGGATCGGCGTGGCCAGCAGGGCGAGGTAGTTGGCCCGGTCGGCCGGGGTGCGCCACGGGAAGTCGCGCAGGAACTTCCCGAGCAGGAACTCCTTGGCCGCTGCCACCTGCTCGGCGGTGGGCCGGTCCGGGACCGGGGGCAGCGCGACGGTGGAGGCGAGGAACAGGCCGGTGGCCTCGTCGTAGCCGGGGTGTTGCAGCAGGGTGCCGTCCGGGCGCAGCACCGGCGCCCCGATCATCCCGCGCAGCGGCGGCAGGCCGGGCCAGGAGCGGCGGGCCAGGACCTCGGCGAGCACGGTCTGCGAGGGCGAGGTCTCGACGTCGTACCAGTCGGCGTCCTTGCCCTGCTCCAGGCGCACAACGTAGGCGTGCTCGGCCAGCAGATACCCGAGCAGCGGCGGGCGCAGCGGGGTGATCGCCAGCGGCAGGGGCGCGTTCTCGTCCCCGGCCATCGGGCCGGGCGCCCCCGACACGGCCTCGATCACCACCGGCGTGCCGTCGGTGACGTAGGTGTCGGGGATGATCCGCCCGTCCAGTGCGGCGGTGAGCAGCCGCACCGTGGCCGGGGCGGTGCTGACCTGCACCCGCTGCCGCCCACCTCCGCCGCGACCACCCCCTCGGTCGCTACGCTCGCCCGGGCCGACGCCGGGAGGGGGCGTCGGGCGACCGGAGTGCTCCGCTGGCGGGCGGGGCGGTCCGTCCGCAGGCGCCGCGCCGGGACGGTCGGGGTGTGGTGGGGGCGTGCTCAGGGCGCCCTGAGTGCCGCCCTGGAGGCCGTTCGGTGGTGGGGTCGGGTGATGGGCCGGGGGTGGTGTGGTGCTCATGCGGCGTCTCCGAGTCGGCGGGGCCGTCGAGCCCCGGCCCGCAGGCCGGAGGTGATCGTCTTCTCGGCTTGGGGCGGGCTGTAGGCGCCGGCCGCGAGATGTGCGGCGGCGGCGGCGCGCAGCTCAGCGCGGGCGTCGTGTTCGGGCAGGCCGCCCCCGGCCACGAGCTGGCCCAGGGCGACCGCGGCGAGGTAGAGGCTGTGGTTGCGCTGCCCGGGCGGGGCGTCGAGCACCCGCTGCCGCTCCCCGCGGATCGCCGCCGCGAGGTAGCGGCCGTGCCGGGGGCCGCCGCCGGGCGCGAGCGGCGCTCCCGGTGGCGGGGGTGGTGGTGTCGGGCTCAGCCGCTGGGTCAGCCAGTCGGGCAGCGGCACCGGGTCCCGGCCGTCGACCACCCGATACCGCCCGGCCGGGGTGGCCGAGCCAGCGGCGACGACGTAGCCACCGTGGGCGCGGGTGTCGACCTTCCATCCGAGCCCGTTGCCGCGTTCCCCGGCGGTGTTGCGCAGCGCCGGGGCGCCGTCACCGGTGGGCGCCTGGAACACCAGGTGCCAGCCGCCCGAGGGGGTCTCCACGGTGTGCGTCTCGGGGAATGGCTGGTCTGCCTGCACGGCGAGCAGCGCGAGCACATCGGTGCCGCAGGTGGCCCCAAGCCGCGCCCACCGCGGCGGCGGCACATCGTCGGGGTCGGTGGGGTCGGGCACGTCGAGGTCGACCACGACCAGCCCGGCCGGGCCGGTGGCCACCCCGATGTTCCAGCCCGGCCCGACGCCCCACGCGGAGCGGATCCGCTGCGGGTCGGTGGTGGCCCGCTGCTCCCACCCGAGGTGCCCACCGGCGCACGCCCCGGTGCCCGGGCAGCGGTCGGTCGGGTGCAGCGCGGGCCGCTTCCCCCGCGGGCGCAGCGGGAACACCGGCCAGCCACGGGCGGCGGTGTCGAGCGCGACCTGCAGCAGCCGCGCCCGCTCGGCGTCGGGGCTCATCGGTTGTCTCCCTCGTCGAGGTCGCGGAAGGGCAGCCCGTCGACGGCGACGCGGGCGAGGTACTCGAGCGCGGCGACGTGGCGGGGGCACAGCACGTGGCCGTCGCGGGAGGCGAGCCAGCCGGAGTCGCGCAGATCGGCCCGCGCCCGCGGGTGCAGGGTGGGTTCGTCGTAGACCGCGGGGAACCAGTCGGTCAGCGGCGATTCCGGGTCCTCCGGGTCGGTGCAGTAGAGGAGCCGCTGGGTGCACTGCCCGCGGGTGGTGTCGCCGTCGCAGCGCAGCTCCCAGCGGGTGACCGGTTCGAAGCTCACCGCCCACCCCCGCCGGTCTGGCCGCCGAGGGAGTCGACGACGGCGCGGATCAGGAACTCCGCGGCGGGTGGGGTGACAGCGTTGCCGAGCTGGCGGACCTGTTCGCGGCGGGTGCCCAGCACTCGGTAGTCGCGGCGGAACGCCATGGCGGCCTGGATCTCGCGCGGTTCGAGCATCCGGAACGTGCAGTCTTCGACGGCCGGCACCTCGTGCGGCCAGCCGACGAGGGACTGGTGCCCTGTCGTGGTGAGGGTGCGGGCCGGTTCGGTGGCCGGGGTGCACATCTCCCCGCCGTCACCGGTTGAGCTGTTGTGGCGGACGAGCATGTGGTGGTTCCCGGACGCGGTGACCGTGGCGAGCGGCTCGCGGACGTGGCGGGCGTCGGAGCCGCCGCCGCGCAGCTCGGCGATGAACGCCAGTCCGGCGGTGTCGACGGTGCCCATCGTCGGCAGCTCCCGGTCGGCGGGCCGGGCGACACCGGTGCCGTAGTAGGGCACGACCAGCGCGGTCTCGGCGCGGGTCGACTGCGTCCGCAGCGGCACCGACGCCGGGGATGCCGCCTTGCCCTCGCGGCCCTCCACGGGCACGACGAGGGCCTCGGTCTCGCGGGTGGTGCGCGCCCGGAACGGCTGCCCGACAGGGCGGGCGTCCTCGTTCCAGGTGCCACCGGACGGGACGACGAGCGGCCGGGCGTACCGCAGTAGACCGGCCTCGATCCGGGCCAGCGTCTTGACCGAGAGCGGCCGGTCGCGGTCGCCGATGCGCTGCCCGCGCAGCGTCCAGTCGATCGCGGCGGCGGCCGGGTCGACGTACGGTTCGACGACCGCGAACCGGCACTCCGGGCGCGGGCACCGGTAGACGTACTGGGCGCGGTAGCGGCCCCACGGCACCCGATCGGGGCGCTTCCACGACTGCACGGCCTGCACCTGCATCCCGCACACCGAGCACCATGCCCACGGCCGGACGTCCAGATCGGGTGCGGGCTGCCCGTCGCGCCAGAACACGACGTAGAGCCGATCCCTGCTCTGCGGCGCCCGGGGGGCGGCGATGGCGGGGGCGTGCATCGAGTTGAGGTAGACGACCCGGTGCCGGTAGCCGAGCAGGGTCATGGCTTGCAGCCACGCGGGCCACATGATCCAGCGGGCGGCGTCGACGACGTTCTCGACGATGACCGCGCGGTAGCGGTGGTGCTCGGCGAACCGCGGGACGTCCCACATGGTCGCCCGGGATCGCTCGGCGGCCTCGTCGGGCAGCGTCTCGCCGAACAGGTCCGGCTGCGCCGTGGCCCGCTTGCGGCCCTTCGCGACGGAGTGGTTGGTGCACTCCGGGGAGGCCCACAGGATGTCGGTGTGCGGGGTGCGGCGCGGGTCGACCTGGGAGATGTCGGCGACGTCGTGGTCGGTGTCGGGGAAGTTCTGCGCGTGGGTCTCCACAGCGGTGCGCCAGTGGTTCGCGGCGTAGCGCAGCTGCACGCCGGGCACCACCGAGGCGCCGAGCCCGGATCCCCCGGCCCCGCAGAACAGGTCTGCAATCGTGATCACTGGATGGCCTCCGGTGCGTCGGCGGGCACGCGTCGAACGGGTCGGGAGCAGCAGCGGGCGCCGAGCAACGCGGTGGCGTTCCAGGAGCCCGCGTTGATCGCAGGTCGGGGATCGGTCGGGGAAGGGCAGCGGCTTGTCCCGCTAGCCGCCGCCGTCGACGCGCTCGGGCGGGTGGTGGTCACCGGTGGCCTCCCGTGCAGGTGCCGAGCATGGCGGTGAGAGCGGCGTGCTCTGCGGGGTCGACGTGCAGCCGGTAGCTGTGTTTCGTGGTGATGTAGGCGGTGGCGTAGTCGCACCAGGCGTCGCGGCGCGGTGGGCGCCAGCGGCCGGGGTCGTCGTCGCCCTTGCTGCGGTTGGCGGAGGCGGAGACCGCGGCGAGATTGGTGGGGTCGTTGAAGAACGCGGCGCGCTGGGCGCGGGTCCAGTTGCGGGCGCCGGATCGCTGGGCTTCGGCGGCCGGGACCCGGTGGTCGATGTCGACCCGGCGGGGGGCGGTCAGGGTCGCGCCGTCGTAGGGGCTGGGCCAGGTCCCGCTCAGCACCCGGCATCCGGAGCCGGTTCGCACGTGGTGGCCGTCGCGGATCAGGACCGTCTCGCGGGTGTCACAGCCGTACGAGCTGGTCCAGTCACCCCACTCGTCTCGGTCGTAGTGCGCCCCGGTGTCCTCCACCCGCACAGGAATCGCGGCAAGCAGCTCCCGCGCCCGTCCGACCGTCGGCGCCGCGCCCCGCGCGGGCAGCTCGGCGAGCGCGCCGACGGCAGCGGGCGCCGACACGACCGGATGCACCGGCCTGGCCGCGGTGTCGGATGTTCCGGCGGCGGGGCGTGCGGTCCCGGACAGACCCGCCAGCACCAGCAGAAGGACAGCCGGCGCGAGAGCCGAAATCAGGGCGCGGCGACCGCGCCGGGTTGACCTGGTGCCCATCACCGATCACCTGGCCGCTTCACACGTGCGGTGATGGTCTTCTCGCGGCGCATCATCGCGGCCACTGCGCGGTGGTGGCCGTCGGCGATGTAGTAGCGCCCGGCGTGCTCGATCACGTAGATGTCGCCGCGGGCGCCGTGGCGGGCGTACCGGGCGGCGCGGGCCTCGTTGAGGTAGCCGCGCCGGTTGGTGGCCACCAGCTTGTTCACCGGCACCTGCTTGCGGGGTGCGTGTCGCCAGCTCGACGGCGGCCAGCCGGGTCCCTGGCCCAGGTCGGGCATGCCGTCGGTTGCCTGGAGGAACCAGCTCACCGGGCATCACCGCCGATCTGTGGGCAGCCGTGGCGCAGGTGCGCGTAGACGGCGTCGTCGAGTCGGGTGATGACCTCGCGCGAGTAGCGGTCCAGGTCGGCGGTGTCGCCGTGGCGGTGCCGCCGAGGCTCGGCCGCGTAGACGAAGGACCAGCAGTACGGGCAGCGCTGCCGGATCCGGTCGCCGTGGACGGAGAACCCGTCCTGGTAGCGGGCTCGCTCGGCCATCGCGCGGGTCCGGGCGCGGGACGGGGGTCGTTGGGGCATCAGCGGCCTCCGGTGAGGTAGAGGGTGCGGGCCTCGCGTTGGATGTGGCGCCAGTTGCGGCCGACCAGCGAGCGGGCGGCGGCCTTCGTGGCGCCGTAGTCGCCACGGACGCGACGCAGGGCCTTGCGCGCCTGCTTGTCGTCCCAGTCGCAGCCGGCGGGCATGAACCAGGCGACGCGCAGGGATGCGTTCGGTCCGGCGAGCAGCCAGGTGGCGTACTGCACGTCGTGCTCGATCTGGTCGCTGCCCCGGTAGCGGGCGTTGACCACCCCGGCGTCAGCACCGTCGTCGATGACGATCTGGGTGACCCGCCAGCCGAGCACCTCGGCCACGACCGCGTGCGCGGCCTCGTGCAGGCAGACCTTGTACCGGCCCGAACTCGTGTCGACCGGTGATCCGGAGCTGAACCAGCTCATGCCCGATCACCCCCGCTCGGGAGCCCGATCTCCCACAGCCCGAGCTGTCCTCGCGCCGGGACGGGACTGGGCAGCCGTTCGATCCGGGTCAGGACCAGGTGGTGGGCGTCGGGTTCGCCCCATGGCCCGCAGCAGCCGCCCCGGGCGGGGTGGCAGTCGACCAGTTCGGCGACGGCGATCACCGCCCCGAACGCCAGCCCGTAGCGGGCGGCGTCGTGGTGGGTGAGCGGGTGGTGCAGGGCGCCGGTGAGGGTGGCCACGACCCGCGGGGTGTGCCCACCGGGGGCCGACCAGGTGAGGCTGGCGTGGATCGCGAGCGGCCCGCGGTAGCGGACGTTGCGGCGGCGGTTCTCCACGCGCTTGTCCCCGCGGGCGATGCACTCGGCCCAGGGCTGCTGCACCGACAACGCCTTGACCAGTCGGCTCATCGCGACCACCGCGCTCGGCGGCCGAGCTGCACGGCCGTGATGTGGGCGCGCACCTCGTGGATCGCGTCGGCGAGGGTGCTGCAGGCCGCCCGCACCGTGACGTGGTCGGCGCACACGGCGTCGCCGTCGATTGTGGTGGCGGCCGGCTCGGCACGGCGGCCGCCGATCGCCAGACAGATCGCGCACTTCATGTGAAACCTCCAGGCAGTAACTCTGAGTAGTTGAGCGTAGGCATGCGGAGGGGAGGGACGGAGGCGCCGGGCGGGCGCCTCGATCCCGTGATCCGCGGGTTTCAGCTGGTCAGGAGGCGGCTGGCCTCCGTGCCTCCGTGGCCTCCGTTATGCAGGTCAGGGCCACGGAGGCCGGGACGGAGGCCGATACGGAGAACTCCGTCCCTCCGTGCTTCCTCCGTGTCGGCTCCGTCAGCGGTCGTTGCCGTCCTCGATCGCCTCGTCATCACCGTCCGTAACGACATAGGCGGGGGTGTCGAGGTCGTCCGGGTCGGTGTTGGCGCGGTCGGCCAGGGCGGTGTGGACATCGAGGGCGCGCACGCACATGCGGCCTTCGGAGTCCTTGACGGTGCGGATGTCGTGCTCGGCGAGGTAGGCCTTGAGCTGCCCCGGCGTCCACGAGGCGTAGGTGGCACGGTCGCGCTCGGCGAGCTGCTGCAGGACTTCCTGGGTGCGCAGCCGCTTGTGCCCGGACAGCACCTCGGCGATGTCGGCCAGCGGGTCGCGCACGTCCTGGGTTGGCTCGACGGACGGGGCGGGAACGCCGCCGGCGTCGTCGAGGATGCCCAGAGCCCGCTTGACCACCGGGGTGACCTCGTCGAGGCCCTCGCCGCGGCGGATGTAGTAGCAGCGCAGCAGCCCGTCCTGCGGGGTGAACCCGACGGTCATGGCGGTGCCGATGTCGCCGGGGTCGACGTTGCCCTGCGCGTCCTGGGTCATCGGCCGCAGGGTGGTCGCGGAGATCCCGGCGGTGTGCTTGCCGGTGCCGAGGATGGCGTCGTTGCCCTGGTGGTCCCCGATCGCGAAGCACGCCCGGTTGGACAGGACCTTGGCGACCTTGCGGGGCAGGGAGTCCGCGGACGGCACCGGGGTTGCGAAGATCATGGTGACGCCGTACTTGCGGGCCTTGGCCACGATCTTTTCCACCAGCTCGGCGGCCTCCTCGCCGATGTCGGAGACGAACAGCTCCTGGCACTCGTCGATGACCACGACCCGGGGCCGCATCCGCGGGTCCGCCTCCGCCAGTGCGCGGGTCAGCTTGGGCTCGCCCTTCTCGGAGAGGATGCGGCCGCGTTCGGACAGCTCGCTCATCAGCTGCTTGAGCGCGTCGAGGACCTGGGGGATGTGCTCGGGCTCGTCGGACTTGAACAGCGTCCGCAGCCGGGGCTTGAGCGGGTCGTAGTCGGCGTTGATCGCCATGCAGTAGACGTCGATGTCGACCAGCGGGTCCAGCATCGCGCCGAGCAGGGTGGTGATGATCAGGGTCGACTTGCCCGAGCCCATGGTTCCGGCGACACCCCAGTTGGTGGCGAACAGCCGGCCGATCACGACGTTGCCGCGTGGGTCGATCCCGACCGGGACGCCCTTGAAGTAGTCCACGCTGCCCTTGTGCAGCAGCGGCCACGGCGGCACCGGCTTGGTGAGGCTGCCCTGGTCGGCCACCCACAGGTCCATCACGCCGGGCTTGTCCCGGGGCTCGGTGGGCCACACCTCCACCGGCAGGCGCAGCAGGTTGTGCGCGAGGACGGCCTTGCGGTCGACGATCATCTCGACGGTGACGCCCTCCGGGAGGAGGAGTTGGGCGTGCCAGCCCTTGCCGTCGTGGACGGGCTGGAGCACCCAGCGGGGCTGCCAGCCCTCCTTGAACTTCTTGTTGATCGCCGGGAGGTTCAGGTTCCGCAGCGCGGACACGATCGCCCGCTCGTCCGGCACCACGTCGCGCCCGCCGTCATCGCCGGTGGCGGCAGGTGCGACCCAGGCGGGCGGGTCGACCTGGGCGCGGCCGAGCTGCCACAGGTAGGCGATCGCGGCCACGGTGGCGCCGGTGAGCAGCAGGGTGCCGTAGGCGGTGAAGAACCACACCAGGAACGCGATCGCCTCCACCACCGCGGTGATCGGGCCGATCACCTGCGCGACGTCCCCGTGGGCCACCGCGAGGACCACGCCGAGGGCGAGCAGCAGCCCGATCGCCGCCGCGGCCCCCACAGCGAGCGCCTTGACCAGCTGCAGCGGCGAGGTGATCCAGTCCATGACCCGCTGGTGCCGCCGTGCCTTCTCGGCGACGTCGCGAGCCTCCCACTCCAGCAGCGCCTCGTGGTCCCCGGCGATCTCAGCGGCGCGCATCATCCGCTCATACCGGCGCGCGCCGTGGGAGTCCTGCCAGCGCCGCACCACCACCGCGGCCCCGGCGATCGGGAACCACACCTGTCGGGCGGTGCCCTTCGCGACCGTGCGGGTGCGCTGATGCGTGGCCACTCGCCGGGTCGTGGTGATCACGTGCACGGTCCGGCGGCGGGCCACCGCACCCGCGCGGCGCAGCGCCACCGCCGTCCCCGGCCGCGCGCTCTCGCCGTCGTGGCGGGTGTCGGTGACCAGCTCGCCCTCGAACACCATCCGCTCCACCGGCGCCAGTGGCGCGGTGTCGTCGGGGCCGGCGGCCGGCGAGTGCCGGTCCAGCGGCTTGCGGAAGCTCACCACATTCCCGCGCCCACCGCTGCCGGTGCTGCTGGTCTTGTCGGGGGGCGGCTCGTGGTCCGGGGCGGCGCCGCTGGTCGTGATGGTCGTCATCGGGTCACCTCCGAGTCGGTGTGCTGGTGGATGAGGTGGGTGAGGGCGGCGCCGCAGCCAAGGACGACGACGGGCAGACACGACACGAACGCGGTGATCTGCCACGGGGCCTGGGTGAGGCCGGCGGCGGCCATCAGGTGGTAGGCGATCTGCCCGGCGCCGCCGAGCGCGAGCGCGCCCAGCGCCGACCAGCACGCGAACCGGCGCGCGAGCGTCGGGAGGCCGGCAGTGGGTGGGGCGAGCCAGGCCCGCAGCGCGAACGCGGCGTAGGCCTCCACCCCGATCGGCAGGGTGATCGCGGTGTTGATGACGAACTCGTCCCAGATCCCGGGCAGCGGCCGGATCGGGCCGAACCCGGTCAGCTCACCCAGCCCGACCCAGCCGGACCAGATGGACACGAACGCACCGAGCGCGATCAGCACCAGCGGCCACCGCGGCACCCGCGCCCCGCGCTCGACGAGCGCGGCAACCGGGAGCGCCGGGACCGCGTGCACTGGCGCTACTGCCGGTGATGCTGCCGGTGTTTCTGCGACCTGGATGACCTGGTCCTCCGCCGACGGCCGGGCCGGAAGGCCCAGGTGATCGGCCGAGGTCTCGTCGCCGCCCGCGCGCGCAGCCGCGGCAGGCGGCGCCGCCGGCTCGCCGACGGCGGCCGTGGGCGTGCTTGAGATGCCCCCCGCCGCGCCGGTCGTGGCCGTCGTGATGCTCGTGGTGGTGCCGGCGGTGTCCGGCGCGGCGACACCGGCCTCGGCGGTGTCCGTCTCGGTGGTGTCAGCCGCATCGGTCGGAGGCACCAGCGTCAGCGGCCGGCTGGGCTTGCTGGGGTCGAACCCGGACCGCTTGACCGCGGTGAGCGCGGCGTCCGCCCGAGGTGCACCGACCTTGCACTCGCGCATCACGCGCCGCTGCGAGGGCCAGGCGCCCAGCGAGGCGGCCAGGGCGCGCACGCGGTCTTCCAAGACGTCGGTGGGGATGGGGTATGCGCTGGTCATTTCCGGTCTCCTCCTCTCAGGTGGTGGGCTGGCCGATGCCGGGGCAGGGCCGCTTGTGCGGGCATTTGGCGTGGTTGGTGCAGGGGCGGCGCTGGTTGGTGCAGCCGGTCATGTGCGTGGCGAACCGGCGGTGGCGGGTGACGGGCATGCCGTCGCGGAAACACCGCGGGCAGTACGCGTGCCCGTTCACCGCTCGTCCCGCTCGGCGGCGCGCAGAGCGCTCATCTCGTCGGGGGTGATGCCCAGGTGGTCGCAGTGCGCGAACACCCTCCGCAGGGCATCTCCGGCGCTCAACCGGGGCAGGATGTGGTGGCGGATGCAGGCCGGGCACAGCGTCAGGCACAGCGTGCCGAGCGGGGTGTCGGCGACTGCCGCGGTCAGCCGGGTATGGCTGCCGCAGCCGGCGCAGCGGTCGCCGGTCGGGCAGTTGACGGTGTCCTCGAGCGTGGTGGTGCCTACCATTCGGTGGTCTCCTGAAACCGGCCCCTCGCGGGGCGGGTGGACGGGGGTGGAACCCCTGGCCCGGCGAATCGACTTGGCGGAAGAGGCGCCG
Source organism: Pseudonocardia zijingensis (assembly GCF_042657305.1). Taxonomy (NCBI): domain Bacteria; kingdom Bacillati; phylum Actinomycetota; class Actinomycetes; order Pseudonocardiales; family Pseudonocardiaceae; genus Pseudonocardia; species Pseudonocardia zijingensis. The sequence continues at coordinate 20,650 of NZ_JBHSKO010000044.1, forward strand.
GGCCAGGGGCGGAATCAACGTCCGTCGCGGGTGAGCGCAGCGAGGTCCTGTTCCAGATCAGCGATCTGGTCTTCCAGGAAGGTTTCGCTCCGGGCAAGGGCCTTCAGCTTGTCATTGGCCTTGTCCTGGACCCTGTCGGCGAAAGCGTGATCGCCCCGGCGCTGGTAGTTCTGCATGTCACGGTGGGCGCGGTCGGTGACGAGCTTGATCTCGTTCTGCACGTCAGCGAGACTGCGGCGCAGATCCCGGATCAGGCGCTTGAGCTGCGTGTGTCGGTCGGCCATTGCCGGATTCCTTTCGTGTCGTAGTCGGGGGTACTTGCTGAAGCGGATGGTCGGGTGGGCTATCTGCGGCTGCGATTGCGCAGCCGGCACGCGGCGCTGCGGCACAGCGACGGGGCCGGGCTGCCGTCGGCGGGCAGCACGATCGGCCGCTTGCAGGCCTTGCAGCGGGAACGGACGCGCATGGCTAGTCGACCTCTCCGCCGTTCTGTGTGGCGTAGCGGGACAGGCAGCGCGGCTGGTTGCACACCGGCATCCCGCTGCGCCGCGGAATCGTGCGCTTGCAGATCTGGCAGCGCAGCCGGTTATCGAGCTCGCCCTGCGCCAGCAGGCGTCGAGTGGTGCGGGACTGCTTCCACGCCATCTACTTCACCTCCTCAATCGAGTAGGACACGACCTCCGACGGCCGCACCTGGTGAGCACTTCCCGGAATTCGCACGAAGTTCTTCGACTGGTCCTTCATGTCCTGCTCGAAAGCCGCGATGCGCCAACGCCAATCGCCCTTGGCGAGCCCGGTCAGCGTTCCGCGCTTCGTCACAACAGTGATCTTGTGTTCCATTCAGTTGTTTCCTTCCTCGGTGGGCTACTCGACAACCGCCGCGCCGAGTCGGCGCAGCAGCGTGATCGCATCGGCCGGGTTCAGCGGGGCGCGCTCGCCGGTGACGAACTCGCCCTCGCTGGCGTTGAGGGGCGCGACCGTGCCGGTCGGGCGGTTCCTCGCGCAGAACAGGCACAGCAGCGTGTCGGTGTGCAGGTCGACGTAGAGGTGGTTGACCAGCTGCGTGCGGCAGTCCGGGCAGTAGATGATCGGCAGCTTCGCGCGCACCCGCATCACCGGCCGGCCTTCCGGGAGATCAGCGTGGCAACGGCCACGGTGACCAGGACCCCGGCGGGGATTTGGACCTGGTGGTGGATGGCCTGGTCCATGAGCATCCGGCCGTTCACCCCGGCGGCGGCGAGGTCGTGGAACCGTTCCTGCCGCCCGAGCGGGCGGCCCTGCTCGTCCGTAAACCGGGCCCGGCCGGCGCCGATCCGGGAGAACCGCTTGAGGAGGCGGCCGTCGTCGATGACCGCGTGCAGCACGCCCTCCACGGCCGCGCCGGCCAGCTGGGCCAGCAGCGGCACCCGCAGCCCGGCGACCTGGTAGAACACCGCCTTCGTCACAGCCTGGGTGGCGGCGTAGGTGCCCGCGTGCAGCACCAGCTCCCGGCGCCCGCACCGGGTGCGCTGCTGCTTGTGCGCGGCCATGCAGTCGTCCTGCACCAGGTAGTCGCCGCCGTAGTGGCCGAACAGGCTCCCCAACGCCGCCAGCGACACCAGCGACCCACGGTCGGAGACAACGCGGCGGGCCATCACGCACCCGCCTTCGCGCGAACCGCGTACCCGCGGTCGAAACTCAGAGCCGCGATCCACGGGACCCGGGCCCGGTGACCGGTGTCGGTCGCATAGGACACGCAGATCTCGGCGAAGACCTCCCACGCGGTGACCGTGTGCTCCCGCCCTGCCGGGTCGACGATCACGTCACCCACGGCCAGGTCGATCGCCCGCTTCATCTGCGTGCGCCCGCCCATCACGCCACCGCCTTCGGCTCGGCCGGCGTGGCCTCGGAACGCAGGTCGATCACCCGCGAGGCCCGCATGCCCAGCCACTCCGCGACCCGCGTGTCGCTCCACCCTCGCCGCAGGAGAATCGCGACCGCCTCGCTCTCCTCGAGCGGCGTCAGTCGCGGCTTGTGCCCGGCCACTGCCAGCTCCACGGCGATGTGGTCCACATAGGTCGGGTCCGGCTCGATCTCCCGCGGCAGGCCGAAGAGCACCACCGCGCGCTCGTCATCGCGGATCGCCTGCTCCCAGCACTCGCTGCACGCCACTGCGACGGCCGCCGCTCGCCTCGGGTGATGCGCTCGGCACCTACGGCGTGCTGGATCGGCCACCGCGTGCGCTGGCGATCCCACTGCGCTTCGACGGGCCGACTGCGTAGACGCTCCCGTATTGACGTTGCTGGCCATCTCGTCCTCTCGCGTGTCCAAGTACCGAACTAGAACGTTCTGATACGACCTAGTACAGCTGAAGTTAGACGGGTCCTCGCGCATCTGTCGATGCTCCAATCAGGTGATCTAGAACGGCCTAGTACGGCCTATATCCTTCGAAGATGCAGCTCTCACCCAGCGCGGGGCACCCGTACCGAGCCATCGCTGACCAGCTCATCGGGGACATCCAGGCGGGGCTGCTGAAGCCGGGGGACCGGCTGCAGTCCGTACGTGAACTTGCGAAGCGGTTCGGCGTGACCGTCGCAACCGCTCAGCGTGCGGTGAGTCAGCTCGTGACCGATGGCTACGTCACGAGCATCCCCGGGCACGGCAGTTTCGTGAGGGAACGGCAGGCCCCGGAGGTTGCCGATCAGGCCTTGGCGGATCAGGTTCGTGAGCTTCGTGAAGAGGTGGCCGCCCTCCGGCAGCGGATGGATGCCGTCGAGGAGGAGCAGGCTGCGGCACGAGTCGAGGCCGCGCAGCGCTTCGGGTCCTGACCTGCTCATGAGGTCTCCGACAGCGCACCAACAAACGTGGTGAGCGCGTCGAGCATTTCGCTCGCTCCGACCGCGAGCCGCTGCACGACATGTGCCGCTCCGTCTGGGTCGCGTATCACGAGCGCTACGACCACGATCGCGACCAGGGCGACCAGCAGGCGCCGACCGGTCCCCGTGCCGCTTGTCATCGGCATCATCGTTGCCCTGCGTGTCATCGCTTCCTCCCGTGGATTGACGGAGTTTTCCCGAACTGGCCCTGAAACCCGTTCTGGCGACCTACGCTTGCTATGCCGAAAACGATATGAGCAGGTCAAAGGCGGTAGGACTGACTGCGAGTACGGGTTCGGGGGCCGCTGAGCGTCGAGGGGGGCACATGCGCGGCACAGCACTCACTGCTGGTGCGGACGAGCTCGTCGGCCGGATCGCTGGCGCTGTTCTGGCGGCGATCCGTGCCGAGACCGGGACGACGCAGGACGGGTTCGCCGAGCGGATGCAAGTCGGACTCAGCACCGTTCAGGCATGGGAGTCGGGCCGTCGCCCCTTGATTAAGGCGAGCTTTCAAGATCTCCAGCGGCTCAATCGGCAGCTGCGAGCAGACGGTGCACCAGTCGGGCTCCTGCACCTACTCGAGCAAGCTCTGCTTGTGGACTCGATCTACATCGACATGTCCGCGACGGAGTCTCGGCCCCACCCGCTGGCTCTGCTCGTGCCCGATCGTGCACTCACCGAGCTACTGACCTGGCCCATCACCGGTGAGGCGCCGCAACAGCTCCGTGCGGCAAAATCAAAGCTGCACGTCCCTGGCGGAGTGCGCGACGCCGTCGCTGCCGAGCTGCGGCGGGCTGCGGACAACAGCCCCCGTGATGAGCGCGGCGCAATGATGCGCCGGCAGGTGAAGTTCCTCGTGGCCAGCAACGACGCCTCTGCGGAGTGGGTCCGTGCGCAGGCCGCGGAGGACGTTCGAGCACACGTAGACCTGCGAACGTGGTCGCCGAGCTGGCCGGTGGCACGCTCGCAGGCAGTGTCTTCCGCGCAGGAAGGGGATCCTGAGCCTCTCCGCCACTTCATCGAACGCGGCTTGGCGGACGAGGCGACGATGAGCGCCAACCTCACCTACTGGGCGTACTGGGTGGGGGAGCACACCGCCCCGTGGGCGCAGGACGCAGAGATGATCGATCCATCGCAGGACTGGGCGGGTGACCGGCTGCTCGACTCGCTGGTGCAAGGAGTCGCCGGGGCGCCCTACCGTGAACTGTGCATCCATACGCTGTGGGCGCTACTGCGTCGTCGCAACCGGCTTCTGCGACGGCCGGCCGTCGCCGAGCGGGTCCGCGCGGCTGCCGAGCTTGCGCTCGATACTGCGACACTGGGCAGCGGCACGCGGCAGCGGCTTGAACAGGTGCGGTACCTAGCGGAGAGTGCAGGCTAACGATGGACATGCGGGACGTCGCCCGATACGCCTACGAAACCGGGCAGCTGAAGCGCCTGCCTCGGGCCGGGTGGGCGCTCGCTGGAATCACCAACGGCGAATCCGTCGCTGAGCACAGCTTCAGAGTCGGTGTTCTGGCCTACATGATCGCCGTCCTCGAAGGCGCCAACCCCGATCGAGCCGCAGCTCTCGGCCTGTTTCACGACGTCCCAGAAACACGTATCGGCGACGTCCCGAGCGTCGGCAAGCCCTACGTCTCAACGCCGCCAGCGCAATCCATCGCAGCCGACCAGGTCGCCGGGCTCCCGGAAAAGCTTGCTCAACACATTGCTGCATTGATTGATGAGCACGAGAGCGCGAAAGAGTCGCACGCGACAGCTGAGGCCCGGTGCTCCAGGGATGCTGACAAGGTCGAATGCCTGCTTCAAGCTCGTGAGTATCAGGCTCAGGGGAATCCTCAGCTGCAGCCCTGGATCGACAGCATGGCGGCCGCCGTCACGACTGAGACAGGGAAGCGCCTCGCTGCGGCAGCCCAAGATATTTCCCCGGAAATTTGGTGGGCCGAGTTTGCTGCCAACTTCGCGAAGAACTCGCGTTGACCAAGTAGCGTCAGGCATCGGGTCGCTTTGCTAAAGGTGCCCCATCCGTTCGTTAGGGCCCCGGGTCATCTCGCGCTATCTTGTGGCCCCTATTTCCTTCCGCTCTGCTCAAGGGCTGCACTCAAAAGGCGGTCACTTGCCGAGCGTGCCTTGCCTATTGCAGCGTCAAGCTCCTTGAGAGCATTTAGAAGATCCTTGTAGTGAGGACCCAGCGCCTTGTCGCGGGCCATCGTCTCACCAATGGTGTTCCAGTACAGCCCAAGGCCCTCATTGAGCTTCTTCCGTACTGAGTCCGCAGCTGTGCCCGCGTCCCCGAGACGGCTTCGAGCGTATGCAATGACCGACAACGCGTGGCCATGTGCGCGAGCCTCCATCGCGACCCTCCATAGTGAGCTTCGAGTACCGACCGTAACCGTTGGGTGCGGCCGAGGCCAGGACAAGCCATAGGCCAGTGGGGTGGTGTGCCCAACGGCCGGGCCGGATTGAGTACGTGCCGTCGCAAGCACCGCGGGTAGAAGCCGCACCCATCGCTGGACCGGTCATTGTAGTGGATCTTGATTCACAATACGGCGAGTCCGACAAGGCGCCGTGGTGTCTCGATGACTGCGGCTCGGGATCTCGCCCCGGGGCCGGCCCGAAGGATCCATCGCTGACCTCCGGATCCCGCGGAGCTGCACTGCACCGGTCGCAACAGCCAAATAGGGGAGATCAAGTACAACTTCTCGGGGAACCGGCTCGAACCACGATCGTCCGCAGTTGGTCCAGAGGGGTGGTGAACGTTTGAATCGTCCCCGTCGCTATTGGGTCATTCTACGATGCAACAGTGCCGGAGTCGCGCAAGAGGAAGCCCAAGAAGAAGTCCACGCCTTTACGGTCGCTGCCCCCAGTCAGCGTTCCAGGACGCTACTCGGCTGGTACCCTAAAACTGTCTGATGAACGAGTAGGGGGACTGCTCTCCCCTGACGTTCCGCCAGACCTGTTGATCGAGGCCCTGCCTGCGGCCTTATGGCTCAACGTCATGAGCGGGCAGCGTGCGAACGTCTGTGTAGACGGTTCGATGATCCTGCACTTTGCCTATCAGCAGCTCGGTATTGTCGCCGAGCCTCGTGCAGTTGATCTCGTCATCCATGATGCGAGGACTGATCGGCGCGTTTTCTACGGGCGTCCGGATCCCTGGTGGGACGGTACGACCTTCCATGGCCATTGCATCCTGTGGCTTCCAGGGTCTCGTCGACTCATCGACGCTACGGTCGAGCAGTATCCCGAAGTGCGGAAGTATCGCTTGGGGCCGATTATCGGGAGGTCTGTAGTTGCGCGCGGAACTGAGGAGCAGCGTGAAGCTGTCGCGCGTGGGGAGCTCGTTCCAGGATCGCACATTGGCGTCAAGCGGGAAGCTCTTATGCTCCTCTACACGACAGTGTCGGAGCAGTTCAAAGACGTTGTTGCCGACGGTCCACTCGTACAGGAGACGCGTGAGCTCTATCGCCGCGCCGGCGTGAATCTTGCGTCCACCGCGCTGCAGTACTTTCGGCACCCAGAAATCGTTGAACGGGTGAAGCTCGCGCCGTACCCTCGAGTCCATAAGCTCATCGAGGCAATCGGTGGAGCGAAGGTGCAAGTTGACAAGTCAGGCGACATGTGGTTTAAGCTCAAGAACGGCGACGGGGAGGATTTGCAACTCCGGCTCGACGACGTTCCTGTTCCGGACGATGACCCAAGAGTTCCTGAGGACGTCGCAGACATCATGGCCGATGTAGAGACGGCTGTCCGTGCGGTTCTCGCCGGCAGTCGCCACGTCAAAGGCTCGACATTTCCGACACTGCTGTTTGAGCCTCAGCGCGGCGTGATGGTCCAACGGCAAAGCGACTGGGCGCCGAGTGAAGCTCAGGCGGAGGCGATAATCCGGGCTGGCTTTACTCGCTATCTACCCATACAGGATATTCCAGTCCATCATCTGGCTCACTGGTATCTGAAATACAATGGAAGCATGGTCGAGCTGTGGGAGGGGGACGGAATCTGGGCGCGAGGGCGTTTGTCTCTCACGCCGGAGTGGATCGATGCCGCCGAGGCCGCAGGTCGAGTCCAGGTTATTTACGGTGTCAAGATCGGCGTCGGATCCCCTGTAGGCGCATCATTCAGCGAAGACGATCGGCAGGAGATGCTTCAACTTGGTAGGGCAGCGGGGATCGTGGCAAGCGCCACGGTTCCGTGGCGCCGACCCGCGCCTCGTGCTCAGGGTGGCTGGCTGAAACGGCTAGGAATCGGCCGCGGGAAGTGAGGCGCCCACGATGTCGTCGCCCCCATCGCTTCAGAGACTTTGCGTTATAGCGACTAGTCAACAGTGCGAGGCGCGTGTGAAGATCAGAACTGTCTGATTTCTGGCATGGGAGGAACGCCGTCGAGCAACGCTCGACCGATATTGAATCCCGATGCGGTGCTGGGCGCGGCCAGCACTTGCGCCGCCGTCGCGGCTCGGCCGAGTTGGGCGGTTGGGTGTCGCAAGGTCCCCCGGCTGTAGGTCGTGGCGCACCCTCCGCAGCTTCGCTGGATGGCGCCAAACCGGTCGCTCTTCCACCTCATCGATCGCAGTCGCGAACGGACCCTGTTCAGCAGAGGGAGCCGTTGTCAGGGCTGCATCTGGCGTCGCAACGCGTCAGCGAGCCCTCGGACGGCACGGCGTACCTCGATCGGCACGGATCGTCCGTTGCCCAGCTCGATCGCGGTTGCGTGGAGCACATGGGCAACCTGCCCAGCAACGTCGGGATCGCTGATCCCTGGATACCGGCACACAAGATCGCCGATCAAATGAAGGGCGCGCGCCTCGGCGGCTTCACGCTCGCCGACCGGCCGGGCACGGTCGTAGCGACTGTTGCTCGCCATCGCGACCTCCTGCTCGATCACCGGTTTGACCTTCGGGTTCGCCAGGGGAAGCGGGTCGGTCGCCGGGCGCTTCCCCCACCCGGCGACCGGCGAGCAACCCTAACACCGATCGAACGAATGTTCTACCAGGGCTGGCTCGGGCGTTGATGGATGCAGGCCTCGCCGGAGCTGCCGCATGGAGGTGTCGGCTGCCTCGGCGCGGTGTGCGTCCGTTTGCGCCCATCTACGCTCTCACGAGATTCGTCGCAGGAGCCAGGCGGCGACTGCCCACTCCGGATTCCTTTCCGGAGTAACGATTCCATCGACAAGTAGGTAATAGGGTGGATAGTAGTCGAACGACTCTCGGCCGTCCCAGACGTGGGCGCCAACATCGTGTTCGCAAGAGACTGTCACGCAATCATCGCCGATGCTGAGGGAAAATGACCACTGATCGTGGTGGTTTGCTTCAATCTCAAGGTACTCAGTTGAGCCGCGCAATCGGATCCGGTCGCTAATCTCGTGTGCTCGGTTGAAGATCGCGCCGACGTCATCGAGGCCGGGGAGGCTAGATAGCGCGTCGATTAATGCGATAAGGCCATCTTCGGGATCAGAGTACTGGTTCGGGCGGTAGTGAACGACGCTGTCGACTTCAGGCCGGAAGGAAGTCACTTGGCCGCCCGCAATCTCAAGCTCGAATCTCGCTGAGATGAGCAGGCCATTTCGGTCAACGAGCCTCTCGTAGGTGTTCCCCTCGTGGTCAACTCCGCTCACTCTGGCGCGACCTCTTGCCAAGAAGAGGGCGTGCACTGAGGCCCACTGCTCGATCACCTTGCCGAGGGAAATATGAGCCTCGGAATTTTCCTCGAACACGTCCTTAGGGTCGAGTGGATCCTCAGTGGACACGAGGTCATGTATGCCAGCTAGGTCGGTCAGTGAAACTATGTCGGCATCGTGTACGGACACCTTGTCGAGGTCCTCCGCTGCCTCGTCAAAGGCATCTTCGAGCGAGGCGATCGTGCCTAAGTCTAGCCAACTGTCTTCATCGAATTGTGATGAGTAGGCTTGTGGGTTTGGCAACCTTTCCCTGAAGAAGTTTAGTACGATTGAGGTGACCGCATCGGCGTCCAATGATACTTCGAAGAGGCTCTCTCTTAACTGGCTTCTTGCACGCGTGACAATGTTCGAGTAGCCCCACGAATCTAGCGCGCGAGTCACATCCTTGTCTTCGGTGATGAAGAGTACCGGTTCGGCTCCGCCAGCTTTATCTAAGACATCGCGGAGCCATGCAGAATCACTTGCTCCAGTTTTCACGCCAGAGCTGGGGTCCGTTCCATCCTTGCGCTTGGCGGGTCCGCGTAGCAGGATCTGGTCCTTGAGGCCTTGCAGCGCATTTTCAGCTGTGAGGGGCAGGATCTGGAGGCCCTCTATTTGGTGGATTTGCTGCTCGAAGTCTGCAATCACCTCTTCCTCCGATTTGTACGGCGAATCCGGAGCCTTCAGGCGTGCGCGTCGCAGTCGCTTCCTGGCTTGATTGCTTTTGACGCTGGCTTCTCGCCAGTCAGATGCTAGGTGTTCCGCCCATTCGAGCACTACAGCCTCAGATACCCAAGCTTGCAGGCCGGCCCTTTGGAGGCGCTCTACGTTCGCAGCAAGATTCCCTAGGTCGGGCCCCGACTGATAGGAGTTGGCGTCGAATACGGCCGCCTTGAGCTTTCGTCGTGTCTCGCCTTCGATCTTGCGCGCTTGCAACGTCTCTTCTGATTTTCCGGCCACTTTACTGGCCTGCACTCTGCTGCGATGCGTTGGTGGGTTCAGTAAATGACCCCGGGGTCTCTGCATAGCTACGGAAGGTGGGCTCACCAGTTCCGCTCGCGGCCACTACGACCTCGGCTCGCGCGTCTGAAGCTGAACGGTACAGGCTGGGCAATGTCGGCCTCACTGTGCTGGGAACGTTCTACGTCTGACGGAGTCTCGTCGATCATCAACGCCCTGTTACGGATCTCTGTCGGCGAGGGCCGAGCCGGCGCCGGCTTCCGAGAGCGGAAGACTCTGTCTCCCGACGATGTGCCTAGGTCTGTAACGCCTACGGCTAGCGCGCCGACGTCCTGTCCAAGTCACAGGATCTTGAGGGGACGCGTCGTGGTCGTGATGGAGGGCCCGCGCCCGGTGCGCGAGCGGGTGGCTGAGTTCGTGCGCGGCGAGGTGACTCGGCGGACGTGCCGGACCCCGGCGGAGTTGCAGTGCACGGAGGTTGTCCTGTGGAGCCGCAAGGGGTGGGCCAACCAAGAGGTCGTTGGAGAGCGGGCGCATTTCGAGGCGCTGCGGTCCGTGGTCGGATCGGCCCACAGGCCCATGGGGGCCGAGCATCATGTAATTGCGGCGCTGGTTCCCGAACCCACCAACCGCTTCGATGTCGCTGCAGTCGCGGTGTACATCGATGGGAAGCGGGTCGGCTACCTGCCGCGAGAGGACGCACGACGGTACCGGCCGGTGCTCGATCAGATCGAGGCATCTGGGCGGCGACCAACCGTAACGGCCCGCATCTGGGCAGCCGATTACGAGGACTGGGACGCAGATCGAGATGAGACGGTCGCGCGCTTCGGCGCTGGGGTCTACGTGGAGCTCGACGAGCCCCACCTGCTTCTGCCGATCAACAGCGCACCGATCGAACCGCACGTGCTGCTGCCCGATGGGTCGACGATCCAGGTCCAGGACACCGCTGCACACCTTGAACGGCTCGCCGGCATCGCTGGCGCCGACGGCGAGCGATGGGCATACGCGACGCTGCACACTGCGGTCGAGCAGCGGGCGAGGTCGACGCGGGAACTCGCGGAGGTACGAGTTGACGGCGAGCGGGTTGGAAAGCTGACGCCAAAAATGAGCGACGAGGTCCTGCCTGTTGTGCGGTTCCTCGCCGAGCGGGGACGCGCGACCGCTTCGCGCCTCCTGGTGAGTGGGAATCGAGCCGCCGTGAGTGCACGGCTGTACGTCGCACGTGCACACCAGATCGACGACCGTTGGTTCGACGAGGCGTTGTAGCCGGAGTAGGCGCGGGCGGAAGGCGGGACCTGGGGGCTCGCGGGTGCGAGATGGCATGAGGTGATGCACCAGGTGGTGCCTCAACTGGTAGCTGAGACGGGCTGGAACGCAATGAAACCTCTCGCAACGGCGAGAGTCGTTCGAGGGCTCACTTGCAGGTCACGTCGCATCTGGTGAGACGGCGGCGAGCTCCCGAGACCTACCCGGCGCCGTTCACACCGAAGAGGTCACTGGTTCGATCCCAGTATCGCCCACCAGCATTGGTGCAGGTCAGCCCCGGCTTCGCCGGGGCTGACCTTTTTTCGTGCCAGCCGTGTGCCAGATGCCTCGGCGTGCCACCCGCCGGGTCCACGCGCCCCGGTCACCCGGGACGACGAGCCGTGGGGATCGGGCGGGCCAGCTCGGGTCGTGAGGCCGCCGTCGATCCGGTGAGGGTGATCGACGCCCCCGACGAGAGCAGCGGCAACGCCTTCTGCACGGTGAACAGCGAGCCCTTCACGTTGGTGGTGAACATGGCGTCGAACTGCTCCTCTGTGATCTCGCCCAGCGGGGCCGCGATCCCGATCCCGGCGTTGGCGACCAAGACGTCGATCTGCCCTGCCTGCTCGGCGACCGCCGCGTAGAGCGCGTCGAGATCGTCAACTGGCCGGCACGCACGGGCGTCGCCCTCGTGTTGCGCTCGCTCCTGCGGTCTGGCCCGTCTCGCATCCGTGTCACGGACTGTGCGGACGGGAGCGGATCGCAGGCGCTGCCCTGGGATCTGCTGCCGACGTCGGAGACCCAGGAGCGACCTGCGGTTGGACTCCTCGCTCGCGGATGAGGTCGAGGAGTCCGGGGAAGCTGTTTTCGAGGTCTTCGCGGCGCAGGACCGGCAGGCGCAGCGTGCCGTCGGCCTTGCATACGGTGATGCCCGCGTTGAGCAGCTTGGTGAGGTGATAGGAGCAGGTCGAGGCGGGCAGCGACACCTGTTCGGCGATCTCGCCCGCGGTCCGCAAACGTCCGTCGAGCAGCAGCCGGACGATGGCCATGCGGCTCTCGTCGCCGAGCACGGCGAAGACCTTGGCCAGACCGGGCAGCGGCATCGGGGTCGAAGTTCGAGGATCGCGCGCCATTGGTCCATGCTACCGTGGATCCAGTACTTCCAAGATTATAGAAATATTGGATCTACCTGCGAGGATTGACGATGTCCGACGACAACCGCATCCAGTACCTGCTCGACCGGATCGAGATACAGGACAAGGTCGCCCTCTACGGGCTGGGGCAGGACCTGCACCAGGCCGACAGCGGGGACGGCAACGTGCTCGCCCAGTGGGACCAGCTGTTCACCCCCGACGTCAAGATTGACGCCACCGCCGCCGGTGCGAAGGTCTTCGAGCTGCGCGAGTACGCCGAGTTGATGCGCGGCAAGGACCTGCTCGGCGGCACCGCGGGCCTGGGCTTCTCCTTCAACGCCTGGCAGCACATCGAAGGACACGCCACGGTCAGCATCGACGGCGACACCGCTCACTCGATCACCCCACACCTGCACATGCACGCCAGCCGGGACGGGTCCAGCAACACGTTCGCCGTCGGCTACTGGCACGACGACTGGGTTCGAACGCCCGCGGGCTGGCGGATTTCCTTCCGGCGTGTGGAGCACCTCTTCTTCCAGACCTTCCCCACCGTCGAGACGCCTCAGATCGTGTCGGGCGTCGATCCCGTCTGACCGCTCCGGGGAGGAGGCTGCTTCCGCCACCGGACGCGGGTCGTGCTCGTCCACGCGAGCCGAGCCGAATTCCCTCGAGCGTGCCGGGCCTCGGTCGACATCGGAGTGCGGCGCGACACCTGTGTGATCAGTCCTTGAGGTCTTCTGCTGGCCGCCGGGCGGTCTCAGTCTCGATCAGCCGCGGGGCTCGATCTCCTCGCCGGCGAGGCGGGCGGCCATCAACCGGATCATCGCGAACTGGATCATGGTCTCGGCGTGGGCGGTCCTGCGTTCGTAGTCGCGCGCCAAGCGTCAGCACCTCGTCGGCCAGTCGCCGCCGTCGACCCTTACCAGCCCGAGCAGCGGGAACCGCCGCCGGATCCCGGTCAACACCCGGCGGGCGCCAGCCCGGTCCTGCATCGAGGCGGAGTGCACGATCCCGACCAGCAGCAGCCCGAGGGTGTCGACCAGCAGGTGCCGCTTGCGGCCCCGGACGCGTTTGCCCGCGTCGTAGCCGATCTCCTCACCGCCCTCGCTGCTCTTGACCGACTGCGAGTCCAGCACCGCCGCCGACGGTTGCGGGTCCCGGCCGTCTCGCTCGCGAACCTGGGGAACCAGCCGCCACGCGCAGCCGCTGACCAGCACATAGCTGATCGCCGGGCCGACCCCGGCGAGCTGCGCCACCTCCTCGCGGCGCAGGCCGGGTGTGCGTCGGTGTCCTGCGGCGGGCAGTCCGACGTCGGCCGGTCGGACGAGCTCGCGGTGCGCGCGCAGGCACGCCCCCAGCTCCCTGCGCCGCACATCGCCGCCTTCGAGCCTGACTGTCACCATCGCACTCCTGGTTGCGCCCGGTCGCCGGTCCCATCGCGGGCGGCGCGCTGCTGCAGGCGCTCGACTGGCGCTGGATGTTCCTGGTCAACATCCCGATCGTCGTCGTGGCCTTCGTGCTCGCCGTGCGCGTGCTGGCCCCGGACGCGCCCGCGGCCCCGGGAAGCGCTCTCGACGTGCTCGGCGTGGCCCTGATCGGCCCCGGAGTGAGCGCCGCGGTGCTGGGCCTGTCCTGGATCGAGCGCGAGCACACGGTCCTGGCCGGGCCGGTCCTCGTCCCGCTCGGGCTCGCCGTGCTGCTGCTCGGCGCCCACACCTGGCACGCCCTGCGCCGGGAAGCTCCGCTGGTGGACCTGCGGCTGCTCACGACGCCGGGCCTCACGGCGAGCCTGCTCACCGCCGGGACGAGCGGGCTCGCCACGTTCGGGGCGCTCTTCCTGATCCCGCTCCACTTCCAGCAGGTGCACGGCGTCGGCCCGGCCGCCGCCGGGCTCCTGCTCGCCCCGCTCGGGGCCGCCTCGATGATCGCCATGCCGGTGTCGGGACGGCTCTCCGACCGGCTCGGTGCCAGGCGGGTCGCCGTCGTCGGCGGCGTCATCGCGCTGGCCGGGGCCGTCCTGCTCGCCGTGCAGCCGGACACGGGCGGGATCACCACGACCGTGCTGGGCGCCCTCGTGATCGGCCTCGGCCTCGGCACGGTCGGCGCCCCGGCCATCGGCTCGGTGTTCCGCACCGTGCCGCCCGCGTCGGCGTCACAGGGCAGTGCCCTGCTCTACATGGTCAACCAGCTGGGCGCGGCGCCTCGGGATCGCGGTGGCCGCCCTGCTGTCGCCACGGCCGGGTTCGGCCCGGCGTTCTGGCTGCTGGCTGCGGGTGTCGCCGCCGGGCTGGCGGCCGGCACGGCGCTGCCCGGCCGGCCCCGTCGCGAGGCCGCAGAACCGGTGGTGTCGCGTGGGTGAACCGGTGGCGCCGGACCTGTTCGCGACGATCGTCGCGGAGCGCGAGATCCACAAGACGTTCCACCGGTTTCTTCCGCTTCACCGATCTCCAGCAGTTCGGCCATTTCCCCTTGATCGACATCCCGGGGCGCAGACGGCCGTCGCAAGGCCATGGTCAGAGAGTTGGCGCATTCCCGGGTCGATTTCGCCTGTGTCATGTCTGACCACATCGGTGACGGTGGTGTCTTGGGACATCGGTGACATGGGTGGGCAGGACGCCCCGCAGTGTGTGGGGCCGCTTCTCACAGTTCAAGGGCGCCCTGTCGGGCGTCGCCTGCG
>NZ_JBHSKO010000045.1:0-27099 GCF_042657305.1 Pseudonocardia zijingensis
TGGGGTTGACCCAGCTGGTGGTGGCCGGGTTGGCGCCGGGTGGGTTGACGGTGGCGACGGCCGGGGCCGTGGAGCTGGCCCTGGGGGCCGGTTATGTGGTGGTGACCGCGGCGATGATCGTCGCCGCGCGGTGGGTGACCCGGTTGAAGGTCGGCTCGATCGCCCAGCTCGAGGCGGCCATCACCGGGCTGGTCGGTGGCCCCGAGGCCAGGACCACTGCCGCCGAGGTCATGTCCGCGTTGGAGGGGCGGGGGATCCTCAACCTGGGTGATCTGGTCGTCCACACCGCCGACGAGTTGCGGGCGTTGGGCCTGACCGCGGCGCAGGTCGTGCTGGTCGAGCGGGGGCTGGCCGAGCTCGGCCACACCCTGCGCGGCCCGCCACCGGCCGCCCGGTCGAGCGCAGCGCGCGGCGTCGCCGGGTGGGCGCGGGCGCACCAGGGCCTGCTGGTGGGTGCCCACCAGGGCGTGGGGATGACCGCCGCGATGGTGGCCACCTACGCCACGTTCTCCATCGCGCAGACCTACGGGGTGCCGGCGGCGTCGACGTTGCTGCTCGCGTTCGCCGGCTGGGGCGTGGGCGGGGCGTCGCTGCTGCTCGTGAACGCGCTCTTCGGCAGGCGGCTGGGCCCGGCAGCGGGGCTGGCGGCCGGGGTGGTCTCGTCGGTGGCGCTGGCGGCGGTGGCCGTGGCCCCGCCGGTGTTCGCCGTGCTCGTGGTGCTCTACGGGCTGTCCGGCGTGCTGATCTCCGCCTCGGCGATCTTCCAGGCCGGCATGGCTCGCCACCCCCTGCCGAAGGAGGCGAACGACGCACGGACGACCGGGTCCCAGACGTGGGCGGCGATCGCGCGGGCGTGGCTGCCGCTGGCGGTGGCCGGTGCGGTGGCCGCGTTCGGCTGGCGGGGGGCCACCGTCGCGCTGGCCGCCGCCTTCGCCGGGCTGACCGCGATGACGTGGCTGGCGCTGCGCGGTGGCGAGCAGCCGCCCGCCGCCACCGGTTCCGCGTGGAGGGAGGCGGTCGGGTCGGTGACGGCCGCGACCAGGCGGGCGTTCTCGTCGCCGAGGGCGCTCGTCCGGTTCCTGGTGGCGGCCCCGCTGCTCGGGTTCCTGCTCGGGTTCCCGATCGGCTGGATGCTCGGCGCGCTGTCGTCGCTGCTGAAGGTGCACCTGCCGTGGCTCGCCCCGGAGCACGTGGTGTGGGCGTCCGCGCTCGTCACCTTCGTGCACCGGTACGCGGCGGCGTGGGCGAACAAGCGCTGGGCGAAGGCGGCGGCCACCCGGCGCTGGATGAACACCCCGGTGGCCACCACGGCCACCATGTTCGCGGTCCCCCCGCTCGTGGGCGTGCTGCTGATCTGGCCGCACGCGGCTCCGCTGGTCGTCATGCTGGTGGCGGTCAGCGTCGCGTTCCAGCTGCCGATGGCCCCGGCCATGGCCCGCACCCGGGGTGTGGGCGGCGTCAGCCGGTTCTTCGTCGGCACCCAGCTCGGCGCGGCGGCCGGCGTCGGCCTGGCCCAGGTGGCCGTGCAGACCCTCGCCCCGGGCGGGCTCACCGCGGCCACCGCCGGGCCCGTCGAGCTCGCGCTCGGCGTCGGCTACACCGTGGTTGCGGTCGCGGCCGTGGCCGTCGCGCACCTGGTCACGCGGCTCAAGGGCGGCTCGCTCTCCGAGCTGGAGGCGAGGCTCGACCCCGCGGCCCGAGCCGGGATCATGACCGCGCTGGAGCGGGGCGGCATCCTCAACCTCGGTGACCTGACCGCCCACACCCGCGACGAGCTGCGCGACCTCGGCCTGACCGAGGAGCAGGTCGTCCACGTCGAACGCGGGCTCGCCGAGCTCGGCCACACCCTGCGCGGTCCTCCCTCCGGGCCGGGCGGTGGCGCCGGGGCGTGGGCGGAGCTCCGCGCGAAGGTTCTCGAGGCGCGTACCGCCCTCGTCCGGTTCGCGGTCGGCGTGGCGAAGCGGCCCGCCGCCGGTTGGCGGGAGCGCTCCGGACGCGGGCACCGGGCGCTGTTCCTGGTGAGCGCCGCGGTGGCAATGGGCATGACCGCGCTCGGCGCCTACGCGGTGACGGTGTGGTCGGAGGCGTTGCACCTGCCACCGGGCCGGCTGCTGACGTTGGCGCTGGTGGGGAACCTGGCCGGGCTCGCGGTGCAGCTCCTGCTGAACTCCCGGTGGCCGAAGCTCCCGGTGCGGTGGCAGATGGTGGGGGCGACCCTCATCAGCGCCACGGCGTACGTGCTGTTCACCCTCGGCGCGGGCGGGTTGCACGCCGGGGCGGTGCTCGCGGGCTTCGCCGCGTCGGGCTGGACCGTGATCAGCACGGCCGCCTACACGTGGAGCGACGCGCACACGGCGCAGCGGACGGCCCTGGGGCAGCGGGTGCGGCTGGCGGGCAGCGCCAACGCCGTGGTGCTGCTCGGTTCGGCGGTGATGACGTGGCTCCTGCTGAGCGTGCAGGGTGCGGTCGCACCCGCCCAGCCGGACGTGGCCGCGTGGTTCTCGGCGACGTTCGCCGTGCTCTCGGCCGCCGGGCTGTGGGCGACCGCGCCGTCGCGGGTGCGGGCCGGCGGCCCGGTCGAGGGAAGCACGGCCGGCACCCTCTCGTCGCTCAGGGGGTTCACGTTCTGGCTGAGCCTGACCTTCGGGCTGACCGTCGCGCCGACGATCCTGTTCGACGGGAACTGGCGCGAGGTCGTGGGCAGTTCGTCGCCGCTGCTGCTGACGCTGCTCAGCCTCGGACTGGTCTCCGGCGGGGTGCTCGGCACGATCGCGGGGAAGCGGATCGAGCACAAGCCCGGCGCGTTCATCCTGGTCACGGCGGGGTCGCTGGTGGCGGGTGTGCTCGCGGCGTTCGCGGGCGCGCAGGTCGCAGGCGGGCAGTTCCAGACGCACGGGATCGCGGTGGCGGCGTTCGCGGCGGAGGCCGGCGCCACCGGGATGATCCTCGGGATCTTCGAGCTCGTCCGCAAACGGGTGCCGGCGGCGAAGCAGGCGCGGGTCATCACCACCGCGACGCTCACGAAGTTCGTGTTCGGCATCGCGGCGTCGCAGCTGGGCGCACCGGTGTGGAACGCGGCGCAGTGGTCGGGGATCACCTGGATGATGGCCCCGCTCGGGGTGGCCGCGTTGGTGTCGGCGGCCGTCCTCGTCCGCCGGTACGGCGGTGATCCGGAGCCGGGCAGCGGGCATGCCGAAGGCCGTGACCACGGTCCATCGGCGCTGCGGACCGCGGTCTCCCGGGCCCGCGACGGACTCGCCCGGCTGTTGCCGCGCGTGCCGGCGCTCGCGGTGCGCGTGGTGCACCACCCGGGCGCCGCGTGGTTCGTCGCGCTCGCCGTGATCGTGGGCGCGATCAGCCAGAGCTGGGAGATGCCCGCGGCCGCGGCGGCGGCCGCTGCCGTCCCACCGATCCGGAACCACCGGGGAGGGTGGCCGCACGACGACCCGGACATCGCCCGGCTGCTCCGCGACCTGGAGAACCTGGACGAGGTCCTCGCCACCGCAAGCCCGGACTACGTCGCCGAGCTCGCGGTCTTCGCGGACCGGTGGGCCGCGGCCGCGCAACGGGGCTCGGATCGCCGGCTCCTCGACGTCAAGGTCTCCCTCGCGAGGCTGCGCCGCATCCCGACCAGCCCCGTGCACCGGCAGTCGCAGGCGCGCAGCTCCGGCTACACGTGGCTCGACCTGCTGGACGACCTCGGCGCCGACCGTGCGCCGACCCTGCTTGCGCTCGTGCGGGCCCAGCTCACCCGGGCCGACCCGGTCGACCACGACACGCTGGCGATGGGGCTGGCCGTGCTGCGCGCGTCAGGGGTCACGGAGACCCGGGCACACGGCGCGCAGCGGCGCCACCTGCTCCGCCGGGAGGCCATCGCGCTCCGTTTCGACCCGGCGCTGCGCCGCGTGCTGGGGAGCGTGCCGCTGCGGATCGACCGCCCGATCGGGCCGGTCGTCGCCGCGTTCCGCAGGTTCGGCCTGGTTCCCGCGCCGGTGTTCACGGTGCGCGACCTGCTGCACCTCGTCGGAGGAGGTCCCCGCAGCACCGCCGAGGTCGCGGCGGGCTTCCCGGGGCCAGAGCCCACCCTGCGGCTCTGGCTGACCCGGCTCGTGGACTGGGGTCTTCTCGTCGCGGACCGGAGGCGGCCGATGAGGTACGCGCTGTCCGATCGCGCGGTGACCTGGCTCCGGGACGCGCGCACGGCGTCGGACACCGCTGACGGGAGCCGCGCGAGCGCCCTCGTGACCTTCGCGAACCTGCTCGACACCTTGTCACCGCGCGACCAGAGCGAGGTCGGCACGCTCGCGGGCGTCATCGCCCGGCTGCACCGGCTGGACACGCCGGTCACCACGCACGAGCTCCTGGCGCTGCTCGCCACCGGGGTGACCGTCGGACGGCTCCGCGCGACGACCGGCCTCCCCGCGGACGTGCTCCTCGCCAGGATCGGCCAGCTGCAGGGCCTCGGTCTCGTCCTCGAGGAGCCCTCCGGCCGGCCGTCGACGTACCGCGTGTCCCCGCTCGGCGTCGCGCTGCTGCGTGCCGTCGAGGACCCCGACCGGGCGCGCCCGGCCGTCGCCGACGCCACGGACGTCGAGATCGCGGAGTACCGCGGCCTCGTCGTCAACCTGGGCCTGGTCCTGAAGACCACCACCGACCTGGCCGCGGCCGGCATGGACACGGCGATCCGCTACCTGCTCACCAGGGCGCGGCTGCTACCGCCCACCAGCGGGGCGGTCCTGAACGGCAGGTGGGGCGAGGGCCGGCAGGACCGGTGGGAGCAGCTGCTGCCCACATTGGAGCGGCTGGGGTTCACCCACGAGCCGGGTGGCACCGGCCCGCGCGCGCCCCCCGCGATCCTGGAGATCCCGCTGGACGAGACGGTGTACGACCTGCTGCGCGACGCGGGGCTCGCCGATCTGCCGGGACGGCTCCTCGGCTACTACTGGGCCGGCCGCGACGCAGTCGTGGTGTTCGCCCCGACCCTGTTCCGGCTGCGCCGGGCGGGACTGCTCGAGCGGCTGCTGGCGCACGAGGACTTCTTCCACCGCCAGGGCCGGGCCGCGGAACGCAACGAGGACGGGCTGACCCACGCCGAGGACGAGGCCGAGATCATCCGGCTGCTGGCCGACGCGTCGCAGCGCGCGAGCGCGATCGCCTTCGACGAGGCCGGCCTCCGGGTCGCGCTGTCCGAGGTGCACGTGGAGCTCGTGCGCGCGGCGCTGGTCGAGCGGACGGCGGCGGGTGCCGTCGGGCGCCGCACCGACGAGCTCGCCCTGCGCGCCGCGGGCGCCGTCGACCCGCAGTCGGGCGAGTCGACCCTGGTGCTGGTCGACCAGCTGAGCGAGCGGCTGGCCGAGATGCTCGCTGCCGCGGGAATGGATCAGGTGACCGTGGTCCAGGTGCGGTTCGAGGGGTTGACGGTCGTCAGCGACCGGGCGCTGTTCCTCGAGCGGATCCTCGAGCTGCCCGAGCCGGTCCGCCAGGGCCTCTGGGCGGAGGATCCGCTCGTCGAGCTGGACGACCGGCTGGTCGAGCTCGTGCGGAGCCTCCCCGCCGCGATCATGTGGTCGCTCCACGTCCGGCGGCTGATCGCGGTGGCGGTGGCGGGGCCCGAGTCGGCGTCCGCAGCGTGGGAGCTCGGCCGGGTCGATGCGGCTCTCGGGCGGCTCGTGGCGGGCGTCGCGACGCTCGCCGCGGCCCGTGACGGGGTGGCCCGCCCCGAGGCGTGGCGCGTGCGGGTGGACGACCGGGCCATCCGTGCGCTCGACGAGGCCGAGGCGCGGCACTCCGAGTTGCGGGCCGCGGTGACCAACCCGGCCGTGCTGCACCGGGTCGGCCTGCGCGCCTTCGACCTGATCGACCGCGACGGTGCTCGGCGGACCCTGACGAACCTCGCCGGGGAGCTCTCCGCTCCGATCGAGCTGGTGCGTGCCGCGGTGGCGGGCCATCCCGAGTTGTCGATCGACACCGGGGACGTCGTCGGCGTCGCCGGCCGCTCGGGCGAGCCGCAGCCCGCACCGCGCCTCCCCGCTGGTCTCGGGCTGGAGTTGCCGCCCGCGCTGGCGCCGCACGGCGCGCTGACCGCCCGGGCCGGATCCTGGCTCGTCGGCTCGAACCGGCCGCTGCGCCCGCTCGAACGCGCCGGCTGGCTGCGCGCGCTGGTCGGCCAGGCCTGGGCGGCCTCACCCGGGGCGGACGCGGTGATCGGCCGGACGGAGGTGCACCGGGTCGCCGTCAGCGTTCCCGACGGGCTGCGGCTGCTCGGACCGGACGCCGCCGATGCCGCCGAGCTGGTGCTCGTGGTGCACCGGATCCACGGCGGCCGCACGCGGTTGGTGAACGCCTTCCCGGCGGGCCCGGCCGGCCAGGTACCCAGGACGCCGCGGCTGGTCGACTCGGTACCGGCCATCCGCGACGGCCGCACGCTGCTCGGCACGGGGTGGGCGATCGCCCCGCACCTCGTCCTCGCGCCGCTCCGGTTGTTCGGCGACCGCGACCTGTCGGAGATCACCGTCGACGGCGTGACCCCGGAGACGGTGATCGCCCTCGCGCCCGAGTCGTTCGGCGTGGCGCAGCCGCTCGTCGAGTGGGCCCGCCGGGTCGGCCGCACGCTGTTCGGAGCCGACCTCGGCACCGCCGACGTCGCCGTCCTGTACGTGCCCGGGCTGCACGCCGTGCCGCTCGCGGTGTCCCCCGACATCGTGGCGACCGGCCGGACGCTGCTGGTGGCAGGCCGGGACGCGGCCGGGGTGCTGCGGCTGACCCTCGCTCCCGTCGTCGCCACCGGGCTCGCGACGATCACCCTGGCGGCACCGCTGGACACCGCCGCGCCGGGCAGCCCCGTGCTCGCCCCCGGGGGCGAGGTCGTCGGCATGGTCGTCGAGGTCGATCAAGTCAGCGGGCTGGCGACCGCACTGGCCGGCCCGTTGCTCGTGGCCGCCGGTGCGGGCGGCCGAACCGCGGCCCGCGCCGAAGGTGCCACGCCGGACCTGCTGCTCGACCACGTCTCGGTGCGGCTGGAGCTGGCCGGCTCGGTGCTGGGCGAAGGCCGGGCGCGCGAGGCGCGCCGCCACCTGCGCAGGGTCGAGCTCGCCCTGGACGACGTCGCAGGCGAGCTGGGACCACGCCGGTTCAGCCACCTGCCCGACGCCGAGTTCCACGCGGTGTTCGAGCGGCTGGTGGCGTTGGGCCGCGAGTGGTGGCTGCTCCTGAACGCCGCCCGCGGACCTCCAGCCGACACCGCCGCGTCGGACATCGCGCTCCAGCGGGCCGCCGCGCTGTTCGCCGGCGAGGTGGGCGGTCCCCTCGCCGGGGCCGAGGCCACGCTGCTCGCCGACGCCGCCCTCGACCTCGGGCGCCCGGCGGCGTGGCGCGTGCAGGTGCACCACGCGGTCGACCAGGCCGGCGTCGCCGCGCTCCGGCGGGCGTTCGCCCCGCCCCCGGCGGACCACCGGCCGAGCCGGGCCGACGTCGAGCGGGCGCACCACAGCCTGCGCGTGCTCGTCGACCAGCTCCCCGCGGAGCTCGGCGACCCGCTGGCCGGACTGCTCGCGCGATGGACGGTCCCCGGGGAACCCCCGGCCGGCCTGCTCGCCTACCTGGAAGGCGAGCTGCCGGAGCCGGCGGACGGCCCCGCCGCTCACGCCGTCGCCGCCGTCCGGCACCACCTGCGGCAGGCCCAGCCCGGTCCCGGCCGGACCGGTGGGTTCGGCATCGCCTCGGCCCTGGCGGTGACCGGGTTCGGCACGGCCGTCTGGTGGGCGCTGGTGGACGTGCTCGGCAGGAGCGCCACGGCTGAGGCCGCGCCCCGGCACGAGGCCGCGCCGACCGGCGCCGAGGACCACTCCGTTCTCAAGGCGCTCGTGGTGCTCGGCGTGGCCTACGCCGGCTACCGGCTGGTGCGGGCGGGCGCGCGCTGGGTCGGCCGCACGCTGCGGGCCGCCGGGGAGGCGGCCCTCGCGTGGGGCGGCAGGCAGCTCACCCGGGCGCGGTGGGTGCTGCTGGGTACGGGCATCGGCTGGGTCGCGGCGGCCACCGGGTACGGCCTTGTCGCCGCCGGAGCCGGGATCCTGCTCGCGGTCGTGCCCGCGCTCGTGACGCTGGTGGCCGCGCTGTGGCCGCGGATGCCGGGGAGCGCCGTCCTGCCCGGCATCGTCAAGGCCTGGTACGAGCTGCGGCCGCCGTGGCAGGTGGGCGCCGGTCTGCTCATGGGCGTCGGGCTCTGGGTGTTCGCGGGGGACGCCGGCGGTGCGGCGGCGGCCGCGGTGGCGGTGCCCGGGTGGGGCCGTTCCGACCCGGTCCGCCGGGACGGGGTGGTGATCGCCGAATCGGACCAGGGGCTCGTGCTGGTGACCGATCCGGCGGCGGTCGCGCGCGTGCTCGACGAGGTGCGCGAGCTGTGGCGGCGCGAGCGGATGGAGCCCGGCGACCGGGACCGGTTCAGCCCGAGCGGGCTCTGGAAGGCGGCCGGCCTGTGGCCGTTCGTCACCGACGCGATCGACGTGCGCGGGTTGCGGGTGCACTACGTGCTCGACGTCGCGCGCGGAGCGGTGATCGTGCCGAGGGCCGTCGCCGACGCGGGGCAGGACGAGCGCACCACGCTCGCGCTGGAGCGGGAGATCCTGCTGGGCCTGTACGGGGGCGCACCCGAGACGGGCAGGCGGCCGGTGGACCGCGACGTCGAGGCAGGCCCGGCCCGGCCGGCGTCACCCGATCCCCGGTTGCCCGCCCTCGCGTACCTCGGGACGCTCGGCGACTCGTTCGGCCGGCCCGCGGTCGTGCACGTCGCCGCGGGCCGGGACCGGCTCGTCGTGCACCGGCGCGGCCTGGACCTGGACCGCAGCCTCGACACCGCGGCCGCCTACCGGGTGCTCGGGGTGCCCGCCGTGGCCACGTGGCCTGCCGTCGTCGCCGAGGACGTGCGGGACGGCAGCGGGGCGGTGGTGCTGCGGGCGGGTGAGCGGGTGGAGGTCGGCTACCACCGCGACGGCGGTCCGGTCGACCTCGACGACCCGCGCCGGCTCGCCCAGGTGGCCCGGCTGCACGCGGCGGCCGAGGTGATCGGGGACGTCGACGTGCGCGGCGTGAAGGAGGTCAACCTCGTCGCCGACGCGGCCGGGAACATCGGGCTCGTCGACTTCAACGCGGGCCTGACGCTCGACTCCGAATCCGCCGAGGCCCACCTGCAGCTGGTGATCGACGGGGCGCTGTTCGACACGCGCGCCGCGCAGGCGGTCTTCGGTGTGCTCACCGAGGCCGACCTGCTCGCCGGCTACCGGCACGTCGTCGAGCGGCGGGCGGAGCTGCTGGCCGTGATCCGCGACCCGGCGCGGCGGCTGGTGGCCGCGGCCCGGGTGGACCTGATGAGCCGGATCGTGGCGGCCGGGCGGCTGCCCGACCGGGTGCGCGCGCAGCTGCGCGACGCCGCCCCGGTGGCGGCCAGGGCCCACCCGGGCGAGCGGCTGCCCGACCAGGCTTACCGGCTGGGCTTCGGCCCGGCCGAGACCCGGCTGCTCACGTCCGCCCTGACGCACATGCGCCGGGAGGCGGTGGGACGGCGGGCCGACGGCGGCGTGTTCGTGTTCGCGGCCGATCGCCTCGCGGCGGAAGTGCGCGAGCACGTCCCGGCGGCGGAGGCGGCCGACGTCGTCGAGCGGCTGGTGGCGTTCGCGTGGCACGACGCCGACGGCCTTGTCGTCGCGATCAGCGAGGAGCGGTACGCCGAACTCGACCGGCTGGGTGCGCTCGCCGTGGTGCTCGACGGGGCGCGCAGCCGGGTCCCGGATTCGCGGCCACCTGGAGCGATCTGATGAAGGAATTCCTCGGGAGGGAATGATGATGGTGGAGATCGAGCGGGCCGACCCGGCGCGCGTGCTGCGCGTCGGACCGGAGCCGGTGGCGCAGCTCCGGTTCCCGTTGCTCGGCGCGGCGTTGTGGTGGGCGCTGCCGGCCGTCGCGATGCTCGCGGGCGGCTGGACCGCGTCGACGATCCTGGTCGTGGCCGGGCGCACCGACGACCCGGCCGCACTGATCACCTGCGGCGTCGCGGCGGCCGTCGCGGTCTTCGGCGGGATGTGCCTGTTCGAACGTCTCGTCGGCCCGCCGGGCGCGGCGCTGGGGGCCGGCGCCACCGTCGAGCTGATCCACTCGCCGTTCGTCGACGCAGGCGTCGTCCCGGGCTGGTCGGCGTCGGCCGGCTGGGCGCGCACCGCGGTCGCCACCGGGGTGCTCGTCTGGCGGACGCACGCACGGCGGCCACCGGTGATCCGCACGGCCGAGCCCGTGGTGGCCCCGCGCGGGTCGCTCGACGACCTGGTGGCCCCCGCACCGGGCCCGACCGCGCCGGGCCGGGTCGTGGTGTCGGGCCGGTTCCGCGTGACGGGCTGGCCACGAACGGCGCTGCAGGCCGTGGAGCTGCCGGAGCACCCGCCCCGGGAGGTCGACGCCGTGGGGTGGGTGCAGACGCGGGCGAGCCGGGGCACCGCGTTCGTGGTCGGCAACGACGGCGCCCACGCCGACCTGGTGACCAACGATCACGTGATCGGCACGGCCCGCTCGGCCCGCGTCAGCATCGCCGGCACCACGCGCGACGCCGTACTGCTCCCACGCCCGGATCCGGAGCGATTCGCTCAGCTGCTCGGCGAGCACCTCCCGCACCTCGACGCACCGCAGCGGAAGCGCCTCGCCGAGCAGACCGACCTGCGGCTGCTGCGGATCGACTCCGCGGGCCTCCCCGTCGGCCACCTCGAGATCTCGACGGCGGACACGCTCGACGCGCTCGCCCTCTCCGTCGGTTACCCGCACGGCGGAGTCCCGCGCTTCGTCTGGCCCGCCCACCCGGTGCCGCTCCCCGCGATCGGGCTCGGCCGGCTCGTGCTGCGCCACGGCAGCGCCGAGCTGTGGACGCCGTGGCGGGTGCAGAGCGGCAACTCCGGCGGGCCGGTGCTCGTGCGGGAGGACGGCCGGCTGCGTGTCGCGGCGGTCACGCACATCCAGCACGACGCGCGCCGGTCCCGGGGCAACGCCCCCCAGATCCCGGCGCCCGTCCTGCGCGCCTACCTCGCCGCCGTGGACGGGGGCGGGGTGTGAACGGCTCAGTCCTCGATCGGCTCCAGTACGAACACCGGGATCTCCCGGGTGGTCTTCTTCTGGTAGTCCTCGTAGTCCGGGTAGGCCGCGACGGCCCGCTTCCACCACACGGCCTTCTCCTCGCCGGTGACCTCGCGGGCGCGGTAGTCCCTCGTCACGGTGCCGTCCTGCAGCTCGACGTGCGGCTCGGCCTTGACGTTGTGGTACCAGACCGGGTGCTTCGGGGCCCCGCCCAGCGACGCGACGATGGCGTAGACGCCGTCGTGCTCCACGCGCATGAGCGGCACCTTGCGGAGCTTCCCGCTCTTGACGCCGCGCGTCGTCAGCAGGATGACCGGGCGGCCCTTGACCTCGACGCTCTCCGTCGTCCCGGTTTCGAAGATCTTCTCGGTCTGCTCCCGCACCCATCCGGTCGGGCTGATCTCGTATTCACCTTCGAGCGGCATGTGTGGTGGCAACACGGCGGAGGTGCCGGATCTTCCCCTCGTCGCCCCGGACGGGTTACGGTCGACGGCGACGGGAGCTCGCAGCAGCGGGCTGAGAGGGTGGCTACGGCGCCGCCGACCGCACGAACCTGTCCGGGTAATGCCGGCGTAGGGAGGCGAGGATGACCGAGCCCACCGTGGGCACCAGACCCCCGACGGTGCTGACGATCGCGGGCACCGACTCCGGCGGCGGCGCGGGTGTCGCGGCCGACCTGCGGGCGATGGCCGCCTGCGGGGTGCACGGCTGCGTGGCGGTCACCGCGGTCACGGTGCAGAACACGCTGGGGGTCAGCGGGTTCCACCCGATCCCGCCCGAGACGGTGGCGGCGCAGATCGAGACGGTGGCCACCGACATCCCGCTGGGCGCGGCCAAGACCGGGATGCTCGCCGACACCCCGATCATCGAGGCGATCGTGGACGCCTGCGACCGCGTCGGCATCGGCGGCGACGGTGTCCCGCTGGTGATCGACCCCGTGGCGGCGTCGATGCACGGCGACCCGCTGCTCGCCGACACCGCCCTCGAGGCCTACCGCACGCTGCTGTTCCCGCGCGCGGTGCTGGCCACCCCCAACCTCGACGAGGTGCGGCTGATCGCGGGCGTCGACGTGCACGACCGCGCGGCCCAGTACGAGGCGGCCAAGGTCGTGCACGCCTTCGGCCCCCGGTACGTGCTCATCAAGGGTGGGCACCTGCGCGAGGACACCGACGTGTGCATCGACCTGCTCTACGACGGTCACACCTTCACCGAGCTGCCGGGTCCGCGGTTCGACACCGGCAACACCCACGGCGGCGGGGACAACATGGCCTCGGCCATCGCCTCCGGGCTGGCCCGGGGGATGACGGTGCCGGAGGCCGTCACGTTCGGGAAGCGCTACGTGGTGGAGGCCGTGCGCCACTCCTACCCCTTGGGGAAGGGCCACGGCCCGATCTCGCCGTTGTGGGCGGTGCGCAGCTGGTGGGAGCAGGACGTCTGATCTCGACGCGGCTGAACACATCGCGGGAGCTCGTGCACACCACGGGCTGAGAGGGCCGAGGCCGACCGCAGAACCTGTCCGGGTAATGCCGACGTAGGGAGAAGAAGAGCGATGAGCTCTGCCGTGCCGTCCGTCACGACCGGCCCCATCCGGGGCTCGCACAAGACGTACCTGGAGGGGCCGGACGGCATGCGCGTGCCGGTCCGCCGCATCGAGTTGTCCACCGGCGAGCACCACGACGTCTACGACACGTCCGGCCCGTACACCGACGACGGCGCCACGATCGACCTCGCCGCCGGCCTGCCCGCCCTGCGCGCGCCCTGGATCGCTGCGCGCGAGCCGGGCACCCAGCTCGCGCACGCGCGGGCCGGCGTGATCACCCCCGAGATGCGGTTCGCGGCGATCCGGGAGGGCGTGGACGCGGAGCTCGTGCGGTCGGAGGTTGCCGCGGGCCGCGCGGTGATCCCGGCCAACCGCAACCACCCGGAGTCGGAGCCGATGGTCATCGGCAAGCGGTTCCTGGTGAAGGTCAACGCCAACATCGGCAACTCCGCCGTGACCTCCTCGATCGAGGAGGAGGTGGAGAAGATGGTGTGGGCCACGCGGTGGGGCGCCGACACCGTCATGGACCTGTCCACCGGCAGGCAGATCCACGAGACGCGGGAGTGGATCCTGCGCAACTCGCCGGTGCCGATCGGCACCGTGCCGATCTACCAGGCCCTCGAGAAGGTGAACGGCGATCCCGCGAAGCTGTCGTGGGAGGTCTACCGCGACACCGTGGTGGAGCAGTGCGAGCAGGGCGTCGACTACATGACGGTGCACGCGGGCGTGCTGCTGCGCTACGTGCCGCTCACGGCGAAGCGCGTCACCGGGATCGTGTCCCGCGGCGGCTCGATCATGGCGGCGTGGTGCCTCGCCCACCACCGCGAGTCGTTCCTCCACACCCACTTCGCCGAGCTCTGCGACATCTTCCGCTCCTACGACGTCACGTTCTCCCTCGGCGACGGCCTGCGGCCCGGCTCCATCGCCGACGCCAACGACGAGGCGCAGCTCGCCGAACTGCGCACGCTGGGCGAGCTCACCGCGATCGCGCGGGAGAAGGACGTCCAGGTGATGATCGAGGGCCCGGGGCACGTGCCGCTGCACAAGGTCGACGAGAACGTGCGGCTGGAGGAGGAGTGGTGCGGCGGCGCGCCGTTCTACACCCTCGGCCCGCTCGCCACCGACATCGCGCCCGGCTACGACCACATCACCAGCGCGATCGGCGCCGCCAGGATCGCCCAGGCAGGCACCGCCATGCTCTGCTACGTGACGCCGAAGGAACACCTCGGCCTGCCCGACCGCGACGACGTGAAGACCGGCGTGATCACCTACAAGATCGCCGCGCACGCCGCCGACCTCGCCAAGGAGCACCCACGGGCCCAGGCGCGCGACGACGCGCTCTCCGCGGCGCGGTTCGAGTTCCGCTGGCTCGACCAGTTCCACCTGTCCCTCGACCCCGACACCGCGCTCGCGTTCCACGACGAGACCCTCCCGGCGGAACCGGCCAAGACCGCGCACTTCTGCTCCATGTGCGGGCCGAAGTTCTGCTCGATGCGCATCACCCAGGACGTCCGCGACTACGCCGAGGCCCACGGGCTGACGACGGTGGCGGCCATCGAGGCGGGGATGGTGGAGAAGGCCTCGGAGTTCACGGAGGCGGGCGGGCGGCTGCACCTTCCGCTGGCCTGAGGGGCAGGTGGGTCAGGCGTAGACGTCCGCGGGTGACACGAGGGTCACGTCCGGATCCTGCGCGGAGCGGGCCATCAGCGCATCGTCGAACCCGCTGCGGGAGAAGACGGAGCGTCGAGGGGTCACGGTTCGGGCTCCGGCGGCCCCGTGCTTGCTGGCTGAGGACCGTCTCCAGCTCGGGTGAGCGAACAGCTGGAACTCGTCCAGCACCCGGGGGTGCGCTCGCGTCCCACGAACCGGCCGATCACCGCCAGGGCCGCAGCGAGGATTTTCCATCGCTGGAATATCCGCCGCAGGATCGAAGCCCGGCTCTCGTGGACCTGGCCATCTGATCAGGCGCACGCGACCGCACCCGCCGCGTGCGCCACGCGTGATCGCCGGCCTTCGGGCGTACCCCGGCCGGACGGTCGCGCCACAGCGTGAGCGTCCCGGCGCGGGCTGTGAGTGATCGGCGGGACACGCCGGGAACAGTCCCCGATCGCCCGCGCGCGGACACCGGCGGTGCGGGCTAGCATCCCGTCTGATGAGCATCATGGGCACGCGCGTTGTCCGCACAGAGGATCCGGTGTTCCTCTCCCGGGGCGCGACCTACACCGACGACCTGACCGACGAGCGGCTGACGGGTGCGCTGCACCTGACGCTGGTGCGGTCCCCACTGGCACACGGCCGGATCACCGGGATCGACGTCGAGGCGGCCAGGGCCGCCCCCGGCGTCGTCGCGGTGTTCACGGGCGCGGACCTCGACATCGACCCGGCGCTGCTGTTCCCGGCGGCGAACAGGGCGATGGTCCGGCCTTTCCTCGCCACCGACCGCGTGCGGTTCGTGGGCGAGCCGGTTGCCGCCGTCCTCACCGAGGATCCGTACCAGGGCCAGGACGCTGCCGACCTGGTGGAGGTCGACTACGACCCCCTGCCTGCCGTGATCGACATGAAGGACGCGCTCGCCGGTGAGACCGTCCTGTTCGAGGAGGCGGGCACCAACCTCGCGCTGGCGTTCGACGACCAGGAGTTCGACGACCACCTGTTCGACGACTGCGAGGTCGTCGTCACGCGGGAGATCGTGAACCAGCGCCTGGCCGCCGCCCCGCTGGAGACGCGCGCCGCCGCGGCCGCGTGGGGCGACGACGGGCGGGTCACGCTGTTCGCCTCGTCGCAGAACGCGCAGGCGGCCCGCGACGAGGTGGCGGGCTGGCTGGGCCTCGACCCGGCGAACGTCCACGTGATCCTGCCGGACGTCGGCGGCGGGTTCGGCGCCAAGATCGGTGCCGACCCGGTGTTCGCGCTGGTGGCGTGGCTCGCGAAGCGCGTCGGGCGCCCGGTCCGGTGGACCGAGACGCGCTCGGAGAACATGACCGGGATGCTGCAGGGCCGCGGCCAGGTGCAGACGATCACGATCGGCGGGCGCCGCGCCGGCACCGTGCTCGCCTACCGCCTCGACGTGCTCGCCGACGCGGGTGCCTACCCGGCGCTCGGCGCGTTCCTCCCGTTCTTCACGCGGCAGATGGCCCCCGGCGTCTACGACATCCCGAAGGTGGAGTCGCGGGCCCGGGTTGTCGTCACCACCACCACGTCCACCGGGGCCTACCGCGGCGCGGGCCGCCCCGAGGCCACCGCGGCGATCGAGCGGGCCATGGACCTGTTCGCCGCCGAGATCGGCATGGACCCGGCGGAGGTGCGCAAGCGCAACGTCGTGGCGCCGGACAAGTTCCCGTTCACCACGAAGGGCGGGGGCGGCGGGGCCGTCTACGACACCGGTGAGTACGCGAAGGCGATCGACCGGGTGCTGGAGGCCGCCGGGTACGCCGATCTGCGGGCCGAGCAGGCCGCGCGCCGCGAGCGGGGCGACACCGTGCAGCTGGGCATCGGGGTCTCGTCCTACGTCGAGATCACCGGTGGTGGCGCGTTCGCCGAGGACGCCGCGGTGGAGGTCCACGCCGACGGCACGGTCACCGTGCTCACCGGCACCTCGCCGCACGGGCAGGGCCACGCCACGGCGTGGGCGATGCTCGCCAGCGAGCACCTCGGCATCCCGATCGAGAAGATCACCGTCAAGCACGGCGACACCGACCTCGTGCCCCGCGGCGCGGGCACCATGGGGTCGCGGAGCCTGCAGACCGGTGGGGTCGCCGTCTACCAGGCGGCGGGGCAGCTGGTGGAGCTGGCCAAGCAGCGCGCGGCCGACCTGCTGGAGGCCAGCGTCGAGGACCTGGAGGTCGCCGAGGGCCGGGTCACGGTCAAGGGCACCGGTTCCGGCGTCGACCTCGCCGAGCTGGCGGCCAAGGAGCAGCTGCGGGCCGACACCACGTTCGACAGCGGGGCCCCGACGTTCCCGTTCGGCGCGCACGTGGCCGTGGTCGAGGTCGACGTCGAGTCCGGCAAGGCCGTGGTCGACCGGATCATCACGGTCGACGACGCCGGTCCCGTGCTCAACCCGCTTCTCGCGGAGGGCCAGCGCCACGGCGGCATCGCGCAGGGAATCTCGCAGGCGCTGCTCGAGGAGGTCGTCTTCGACGCCGACGGCAACCCGCTCACGGCCACGTTCGCCGACTACGGGTTCCCGTCCGCGGCGGAGCTGCCGAGTTTCACGCTGGTGGACATGGAGACGCCCACCCCGTTGAACCCGATCGGGGCGAAGGGCATCGGCGAGGCCGGCACCATCGGCGCCACGCCCGCCGTGCAGAGCGCGGTGGTCGACGCCGTGTCGCACCTCGGTGTCCGCCACATCGACATGCCTGCCACCCCGCTGCGGGTGTGGGAGGCCATCCAGGCCGCCGGAGGCACCAATGACTGAGAAGGTCCAGATCACGGTCAACGGCCGGCCGACCACCGCCGAGGTGGAGCCGCGGCTGCTGCTCGTGCACTACCTGCGTGACGTGGTCGGCCTGAAGGCCACCAACATCGGCTGCGACACCACGTCCTGCGGCGCCTGCACGGTGCTGCTCGACGGCGAGTCGGTGAAGTCGTGCACGGTGCTCGCGGTGCAGGCCGACCAGCAGTCGGTCACGACGATGGAGGGGCTCTCGCCCGACCCGGAGCACCTGCACCCGGTGCCCGCGGCGTTCCGCGCCGAGCACGGGCTGCAGTGCGGCTTCTGCACCCCGGGCATGGTGATGGCCGCGGTGGGCCTGCTGAAGGAGAACCCGAACCCCACCGAGCGCGAGGTGCGCGAGGGCCTGGAGGGCAACCTCTGCCGCTGCACCGGCTACCACAACATCGTCCGCGCCGTGCTGGCCGCGGCGGGCAAGGACCCGGCGGAGGCCGAGGACTCGCCCGCCGAGCTCGCGGCGCCCGGCTTCTCCACCGGGAGCAGCTCATGATCCCCGTCGGCTTCGACTACGCGCGCCCCGACTCGGTGGAGGGCGCGCTCGCCCTCCTCGAGGAGCACGGCGAGGACGCCACCCTGCTCGCCGGTGGCCACTCGCTGCTCCCGGTCATGAAGCTGCGGCTGGCCGCGCCCGAGCTCGTCATCGACATCGGCAAGCTCGCCGATCTGCAGTACATCCGGGTCGACGGCGACGAGGTCGCGATCGGCGCGGGTACGCGCCACCACGCGCTCGAGGTGTCCGACGTGCTGGCGGCCGAGTGCCCGCTCCTGCCCGCCGTCGCCCGCACCGTGGGCGACCCGCAGGTGCGCCACCGCGGCACGCTCGGGGGCTCGCTCGCCCACGCCGACCCGGCCTCCGACCTCCCGGCGGCGGTGCTCGCGCTCGGCGGCACCGTGGTGCTGCGCAGCCCGCGCGGGGAACGGCAGGTGCCGATCACGGGCTTCTACACCGGTGTGTTCTCGTCGGTGAAGGAGCCGGACGAGCTGGTGGTCGAGGTCCGGGTGCCGCGCACCGGCGGTGCCGGGTGGGCGTACGAGAAGTTCACCCGGCGCGCCAACGACTGGGCGATCGTCGGGGTGGCCGTCGTCGACGGCCGGGTGGGTCTGGTCAACATGGGCTCCACGCCGCTGCGGGCCTCCCAGACCGAGGCCGCGCTCGTCGACGGCGCGTCCATCGAGGAGGCCGCCGCGCTCGCCGACCAGCGCACCGAACCCCCCTCGGACCTTTCCGCCACCGCCGACTACCGTCGTCACCTGGCGCGCGTGCTCACCCGGAGAGCCCTCACGACTGCCGCCAACGGGTGACGCACGTCCGGGGCGAAGTTTCCCGGATCTGTGCGTAACTGCCCCGTACGGGGGAAAGACTTCGGTATGGCCCCCGACGAGGCTGGTGCGCTCGGCGACGTCCCCCGTGTCGTCGCCGGCCGATACGAGCTCGGGGCGGTGCTCGGCGCCGGTTCGTCCGCCGTCGTGCACCGCGCCCGGGATGTGCGGCGTGGTGTCGAGGTAGCGATCAAGTGCTTCCGGCCCGGTGCGTCGGAGCGCGATCTTCGCCAGCAGCGCCAGGAGATGGCGTTGCTGGCCCGGCTGGACCATCCCGGCCTCGTGCGCCTGCACGACGGCGGGATCGTCGACGAGTGCCCCTTCGTGGTCACCGACCTGGTCGAGGGGCCGACGCTGGCCGAGCGGATCGCCACCGGGCAGCCGCTCGCGCCGGGCGCGGTGCGCAGGCTCGGCGCCCAGCTCGCGGACGCGCTGGCCTACGTGCACGCGACGGGCATCGTGCACCGCGACGTCAAACCCGCGAACGTGCTGCTCGGCGACGGCGGGCGCCCCCGGCTCGCCGACTTCGGCATCGCGCGCGCCATGGAGGCCACCGCGGCCACCGCCGACGGCTGCGTGGTCGGCACCGCCGCCTACCTCGCCCCCGAGCAGGTGCGCGGGGAGACGGTGGCCCCGGCCACCGACGTCTACGCGCTGGGGCTGGTGCTGCTGGAGGCGCTCACCGGGCGTCGCGAGTACCCGGGCGCCGCGGTCGAGTCGGCCACCGCGCGGCTGTACCGCTCACCCGTGGTGCCCGACGGGCTCCCCGCGGGCCTCGGCACGGTGCTGAAGGCGATGACGCAGGACGACCCCCGCCGCAGGCCCCCGGCCGCTGCCGTGGCGGCCGCCCTCGCGGCGGACCCGGCCTCACCCACCGCGGCGCTGGGCACGGCCACGGCGGTGCGTGCACGCGTGGTGCGCCACGGTCGGCACCGGCTGGGCCGCCCCGGCACCCGTCCGGTGTCGCGCATCGCCATCGCGGCCGTCACCGCGATCGTCGCGATGCTCTCCGTCGCCGCGGCGTCGGCGCCCCCGGCCACCGCGGTGTCCGATCTGGACGACCCGGTGCGCTTCTCGGCCCGGATGCGCTGACCGCCGCCACGCGGATCAGCCCAGCAGGCCCGCGTCCTGCGCCGCGATCGCCGCCTGCACCCGCGAGCGCAGGCCCAGCTTGGTGAGCACGCGTGAGACGTGCGTCTTCGTGGTGGCCTCGCTGATCACCAGCTCCGCCGAGATCTCGGCGTTGGACATGCCCCGGCCCAGGCACGTGAGGACGTCGACCTCCCGCGGGGTGAGCTCGTCGAAGCCGGGCGGGCGCGACGGCGTACGGGCGGGCGCGCCGAGCCGGGCGATCACGCGCCGGGTGACCTCGGGCGCGAGCACCCCGTCGCCCCGGGCCACGGCGCGCACGGCGGCGAGCAGCGCGGGCGCCTCCACCGACTTGAGCAGGAACCCCGCCGCACCCGCGGCGAGCGCGGAGTCGACGTACTCGTCCAGGTCGAACGTGGTGAGCACGAGCACCTCGCACACCGCGTCCCCGACGAGCCTGCGGGTGGCCTCGATGCCGTCGATGCCGGGCATGCGGATGTCCATCAGCACGACGTCCGGCTCGTGCTCCCGCGCCGTCCGGACGGCGGCGATCCCGTCGGCGGCCTCCCCGACCACGGTGATGTCCGGGGCCGAGTCGAGGATCATCACCAGCCCCGTGCGGATCGCCGCCTGATCGTCGGCCACCACCACCCGCACCGGTTCGCTCATCGCCGTGCTCCGGCCGCGGCCGCAACCGGCAGCACGGCCCGCAGCCGCCAGCGGTCGCCGTCCGGCCCGGCCGCGACCGTGCCGCCGACGGCCTCCACCCGCTCGTGCACGCCGAGCAGCCCGGTGCCGGTGCCGCCACCCGCCGTGGCGCCGGGCACCAGGTCGTTCTCGATGTCGATCACCAGCTCTCCGTCGTGGTCGTCCAGGTGCACGCGCACCCGGCTGCCCGGGGCGTGCTTCGCGGCGTTGGTCAGCGACTCCTGCACGATCCGGTACGCGGCCAGGTCGACGGCGGCGGGCACCGCCGCGCCGCCCCGGGCGTCGTGCAGCTCGACCCGCAGCCCCGTGCTGCCCGCCGACTCCAGCAGCGTCCCGAGCCCGTCGAGCCCGGCCGGGGCGGTGCGCGGGTCGGCGTCGGCCGCGCCGTCGGCGCGCAGAAGCCCGATCATCGTGCGCATCTCCGACAGCGACGCCACGCTGTCGCGGCGCACCGACTGCAGCACGCGCCGCAGCACCGCGGGGTCGGCGTCCGGCAGGTTGAGTGCCGCCTCCGACTGGATCGCGATGCCCGACAGCTGGCCCGCGATCACGTCGTGCAGGTCGCGGGCCATCCGGGCCCGCTCGGCCGCCACGGCGGCAGCCCGGTCCAGCTCGGCCATCCGGGCAGCCTGTTCCGCACGATCCCGCTCGGTCTCGGCCTGCCCGCGGTGCAGGCGGACCTCCCGCCCCCACAGCACCGGCACGGCGAGCACCAGCCCGAGGTTGAGGATCACGAGCACGGCCGCGCGGCCCCCTTCGGCGAGGAGGCTGGCGAGCGCGGCGCCGCCGGCGACGGCCGCCGTGGCGCCGGCCACCAGCCAGCTCAGGCGCTCGGACGCGTAGAGGACGGCGCAGTAGAGCAGGTCGCCGAGGACCAGCAGGAGGGCGAGCGGCACGAGCGACAGCTGCACCATCCCGAGGAGCACGCCGAGCGCGATCGCGAGCCCGAGGACGGGGCGGACCCGGCGCTGGGTGTGCCCGACCGCGGCGACCGCGAGAAGCCCGACCACGGCCCAGACCGACGGCGCGGGCCCGTCGCCGAAGCGGAGCGCGATGTCGGGGACGATCAGGTGCAGCAGCACGCCGACCGCGAAGTAGCCGACGACGTGCAGCGCGTCCTCCCAGCGCTCGTGCCCGGCCGGCACCCAACGTCTCACGTGGTCATTGAACACGTGACGTGCGCGCCACCGCGTCGATCGAAGGAGGTACGGCGCGATCGATCTCCCGCCCGACGACGTGGGCTGCGTCCGGTCGTGATCCTCGGTCCCATGACCGTGACAACGGGGCGGATCGACGCGATCGACGTGTTGCGTGGCGTCGCGATCCTCGGGACCTTCGGCACGAACGCTTGGCTCTTCGCGCATCCCGGCGGGCCGGTGGCCTGGCTCCCGAAGGCGGTCGCCGAGGGCGGGTCGGACGGGGCGGTGCTGCAGGCGCTCACCAACGGCAAGTTCCCGGGCGGGCGCCGTCGGCGCGGTGTACGTGACGATGCTGCTCGCCGTCACCGCGCTGCTGGCGGCGACGCCGGACGAGCAGGGCGCCGGTTCAGCGCCCGATCCGGGCCTCACGGCGAGCTGGCCGCACCAGGTTCTGCTGCGCGTCGAGCACGCCGCGCTGTTCCGCGCCGAGATCGTGCTGATCGTCCCGTCGGCGGTCGTGCTGTTCCTGGTCGGGTCGCGCCTGGTGCGCGCGGGGGTGTTCACCGAGGCGGGTGGGCGGGTCCACCGCAGGCTCGTGGCGGTCGGGCTGGGTGTCGGGGTTCCGCTGAACGCGCTGACGGCCGCCGCGGGCCCGGACTGGGTCCTCGTCGACCGCCACCTCGTGCCGCCGCTCGTCGCGCTCGGCCTGCTCTGGCTCGGGCGGGACGCTCGTCCAGCACGCGCGCCGCGAGCCCGGCCCGCTCCGGAGTGCGCTGACGGCCGTCGGCCGCACCGCGCTCACCTGCTACGTCCTGCAGAACGTGCTCGCCGCGATGCTCTGCTACGGGTGGGGCTTCGGGCTGGCGGAGCGGTTCGCCGGTACCGGCCCGTGGTTCGCGGTCGCGCTCTGGACCGGCGTCAGCGCGGTGCTGCTCGGCGCCGCCCCGCTGTGGCTGCGCCGCTTCGACCGGGGTCCGCTCGAGCTGCTGATGCACCGCCTGCACCAGCCCGTGCGGCCTCAGCGAGCGGGCAGGTCGGGTCGGGTGAAGCTGCCGTCGGAGCCCGGGCGGTAGGGCAGCACGTCGAGCACGGCCGTGGTCGGGATCGGCCCGTAGGCGTGGGGGAAGCGCATCGCCTCCGGGTCGCCCGGCACCCCGGGCTCCCACCGGACCTCGACGCCGATGCGCGCCGGGTCCAGCACGAGCAGCAGCACGTCCGACCGGCCGTGGAAGAGCCGGTTCGCCGGGAGCTCGACCTGCTCCGGCGTCGAGAGGTGCACGAAGCCGATCTCGGCGAGCGACGGCGGGGCCAGCGCGCCGGACGAGCGCGCCACCTCCCAGTCGGCGGCGGCGCACATGTGCAGTAGGACCTCGGACTCCATCGGAGCAGTCTCCCGGCCTTGTCTTTGGCACGACGTGTCAATTAACGTCCGTCACACCGAGCCCCGTCCTTGAGGAGGAAGCGCATGTCGTCCACCAGCGAGCCCGGCACCGCAGCGTCCGAGGAGCCCGTGGTCGAGGAGACCCTCGTCGAGGAGGTCTCCATCGACGGCATGTGCGGCGTCTACTGACCACCGAGGTGTTCGACCCGGCGCGGCCCCACCGCTGCAGCCCGCGGGTGGCGGTGCGCCCCGAGCCGTTCGGGGCGCTCGTCTACCACTTCGGCACCCGCAAGCTCTCCTTCCTGAAGACACCCGAGCTCGTCGAGGTCGTCTCCGGGCTCGAGAGCCACCCCGACGTCCACGCCGCGCTCGACGCGGCGGGCGTCGAGGAGGGCCAGCGGCCCGCCTACCTGCGCGCACTGGCCGGACTGGCCGCGAACGGAACCATCGAGGAGCGCTCGTGAAGCTGGTGGAGCACTTCCAATACGGCCTGAACTCCCCGATCTGCCTCACCTGGGAGCTCACCTACGCCTGCAACCTGGCCTGCGTGCACTGCCTGTCCTCCTCCGGGCGGCGCGACCCGCGCGAGCTGACCACCGCCGAGGCGAAGTCGGTGATCGACGAGCTGCAGCGGATGCAGGTCTTCTACGTCAACATCGGCGGCGGGGAGCCCACCGTCCGCTCCGACTTCTGGGAGCTGCTCGACTACGCCGTCACCCACGACGTCGGCGTCAAGTTCTCCACCAACGGGATCAAGCTCGACGCGGCGCGGGCGGCGCAGCTCGCGGCCACCGACTACGTCGACGTGCAGATCTCGCTCGACGGCGCCACCGCCGAGGTCAACGACCACGTGCGCGGCCCCGGTTCCTACGCCACGGCGATCAGGGCGTTGGAGAATCTGGCCGAGGCCGGGTTCGGGCAGCCGAAGATCAGCGTCGTGATGACGCGGCAGAACGTCGACCAGCTCGACGCGTTCAAGGCCATCGCCGACCGGTTCGGCGCGCAGCTGCGCATCACCCGGCTGCGCCCGTCCGGCCGCGGCGCCGACGTGTGGGACGAGCTGCACCCCACGCCCGACCAGCAGCGGCAGCTCTACGACTGGCTCGTGGCGCACGGGGAGGACGTGCTCACCGGCGACTCGTTCTTCCACCTCTCCGCCTACGGCGAGGCCCTGCCCGGGCTCAACCTGTGCGGCGCGGGGCGGGTGGTGTGCCTGATCGACCCGGTCGGCGACGTGTACGCCTGCCCGTTCGCGATCCACGAGAACTTCCTGGCGGGCAACGTCCGCTCGCCGGGTGGGTTCCAGGAGGTGTGGCGCGGCTCGGAGCTCTTCGCCGAGCTCCGGCAGCCGCAGACCGGCGGGGCGTGCCGCAGCTGCGGGTTCTACGACTCCTGCCAGGGCGGCTGCATGGCCGCGAAGTTCTTCACGGGCCTGCCGCTGGACGGTCCCGACCCGGAGTGCGTGCGCGGGTTCGGGGAACAGGCCCTGGCGGCCCGGGACGCCGACACGGTGATCCCGCGTTCGGACGTCGACCACTCGCGGTCGGCGCCGCGCAACACCCGCGGCCCCGTCCCGGTGACGATCGGGATGCGTCCCGACCGGGCGTGCGACGAGAGCCCCCTCGCCGGCCTCCGGATCCCCGTGGCGGGCACCTGAGCGACCTGGGTTCGCGGGCGTGGCCCGAGGTGGGGGGAGGCACGCTCCTCGTCCCCGTCGGGGCGTGCGAGCAGCACGGGCCGCACCTCCCGCTCGACACCGACGCCCGGGTCGCCACCGCCGTCGCCCGGCGCGCCGCGGCCGCCGACCCCTCCGTGCTGGTGGCGCCCCCGCTCGTCTACGGCGCGTCCGGTGAGCACGAGGGGTTCCCTGGCACGCTTTCGATCGGCCACGAGGCGCTGCGCGCGGTGCTGGTGGAGCTGGGCCGTTCGGCGTCGCTGTGGGCGCCGCGGCTGGTGTTCGTCAACGGGCACGGCGGGAACCTCCCCACGGTGCCGGAGGCCACGGCGCAGCTGCGCCGCGAGGGCCGGGACGCGGCGTGGTGGCCCTGCGTCGTGGCGGGCGGGGACGCGCACGCGGGCCGCACCGAGACCTCGCTCCTGCTCGCCCTCGACCCCGGCGCCGTGCGGCGGGACGCGGCCGAGCCCGGCGCGACGGCCCCGCTCGCCGAGCTGCTCCCCGCCCTGCGCGCGGGCGGCGTGGCAGCGGTGACGCCGAACGGCGTGCTCGGCGACCCGACCGGCGCCGATGCGCCGGAGGGCGAGCGCCTGCTGGACGGGATGACCGCGGCGCTGCGCACCGGGCTCGCCCGTTGGCGCCCCGATCGGACGACCGGTCGCCTGACCTGATCCGTCAGGCCGCCTGTGCGGGCACGTAGCCCTCGTCCTCGGGCGGATCGGTGAGCTCCACCGTCATCAGGTAGAGCCGCCGCTCCAGCAGCCGGTCGATGTCCTGCCGCGCCGCCTCCCGGAACTTCGGCATGAGGTTCGACCGCGGCCCCATGTGCTCGAGGCGCTCGGCGATGTGCCGGTCCACGCTGGCCACGTCCGGGCAGTGGAACCGGTAGCCGGGCAGCACGCTGGCGACCGTGTCGACGGGATCGAGGGAGTCGGTTCGATACAACATTGAGCGACCTGGGTGTGAGTCCGACGGGGAGCGTCTTCGAGTTTTCAGCTGGGCGATTACGTGACGGTAACCAGCGTGTGGCGCCTGGAATGCCCGGATGTGGTACTCGCCACGCGCTCCGCCTCACGCCGCCACGGCCTTGATCCGCTTCGGGAGCAGGGCGTCCAGGATCGGGTCGGGGTCGAGGCGGTCGCCGTACCAGTCCGGCGTCAACGTCCAGTGATCGATGCGGGCGTGCCGCTCGGCCAGGTCCTCGAGATTCCCGCTCAGTGCCGGCGCGGTGGCCGGGATCGCTGACCCGTCGGGGCGGGAAAACTCCCACCTCCCGGCGCGGCGTTTCACCCGATAACGGTGGTCGTGGATCACCTTGTGGTGGTGGCTGCACAGCAGCACCAGATTGTCGATATCCGTAGGCCCGCCGCGCGCCCACCACCACACGTGATGCGCATGCAGGTATCGGGTGTGCGCGCATCCCGGGAATTGACATCTCGCCCCGTCCCGCACCGTCAATGCCGCAATCTGGGCGGGTGTGGCCAATCTTCGGGTGCGACTCAGGTACATGCGGTTGCCGGTGCGGTCGTTCAGCAGAACCTGCACCCGCGCATCACACGCCAGCCGCTCGGCGGTCGTGCGGGGGATCTCGGGTCCGTTCTCCAGTCGTGCGGTGCCGGAGTCGGCGTCCAGGTGGACGACGACCCGCGCGGTACCCCGCTCCACCACCGGCCCGTCTCCGGGTTCGCGGGTAACGTACTCCAGCAACGCATCGGCGCGCCGGGCCTCGGTTCGGTCGAGCGCTGCGCCGGGTTCCTGTTCGCGGGCCTGCTCGTCCAGGTCCCGCGGAACCGGTTCGGTGCGGGCGGTGACCGGTTGTCGTTTCGGCACGCGGGCGTCGATGGCGTGGATGAAGGCGGCTCCGGCGTCGGGGGTGAGCCGGGCGCGGACGATCAGCGAGCCGTCGTCGTCCCAGGTCCAGGTCAGCGACCTGCGGGCCGCGGTGTCCCCGGCCGGGGTGTGCCGGCGCCGCACCGCGCGGACGACGGTTTCGAGGTGTCCGGCGGTGCCGCCGAGGGCGAGGGTGAGCAGGATCTTCTCGGCGGTCTCCGGATCGGCCATGGTGGTGTACTTCAGGTCCGAGGTGCCCGCGGCGATCTCGGCGGCCATCCGGGTCAGGGTGGCCGAGTCGGAGCCGACGACCCGGCTGATGGCGCGGACCTTGGAGTAGGACAGGCGGCCGGCGGCGAAGGCTTCGGTGATCTTCGGTAGTTGTTGCAGGGCGTGGGCGACTCGTAGTCGTTCGTTGGCGGTGCGGATGT
Source organism: Pseudonocardia zijingensis (assembly GCF_042657305.1). Taxonomy (NCBI): domain Bacteria; kingdom Bacillati; phylum Actinomycetota; class Actinomycetes; order Pseudonocardiales; family Pseudonocardiaceae; genus Pseudonocardia; species Pseudonocardia zijingensis. The sequence goes on from NZ_JBHSKO010000045.1 coordinate 26,679, forward strand.
TCATGCCGGCGCGCCAGGACAGCCAGTGCGCGCAGGAGTGGACGCCGTCGCCTGCCCAGCCACGGCGGTCGTCGAATTCGGCGAGGAGTACCAGGAAGCGGCATTCGGCGGCGGCGAGTTGCCCGGCGAGGGTGAGGAGTTCGTTTTCCAGCGCATCGGTGGACAGGCCGGTGGGAAGGGAGAAGATGGTGGCGGTCATGGTTCGATGATGGCAGGCGGGTCTGACAATTCCGGGCCGTCCGGTGCGGATTCGGTGAAGATTCTTTCTGTGGGTTCCGCGGAACCCGTGAGGTGCGTTCCGATGCTCCTATGGACGTCAAGCAGCTGGTTCAAGATCTTTTCGGGTGTGGGTGAGGGCGGCGTAGACCTCGCGGGCGAGGTAGCGCTTGAGGCAGCGGATGATCTCTTTCTTGCTCAGACC
>NZ_JBHSKO010000046.1:0-21058 GCF_042657305.1 Pseudonocardia zijingensis
GCCCCGGGGGGGACCTTCGCAGCCGGCTGACCGGGCTCGCCCACCGCATCGATCCGCACACGAGGGTGCGTTCCGCGGAACCCGACAGGAGGATGATCCGCGCGAGCCACACCCCACGGTCGCCGCGCCAGCAGCACCTCGGGCGACGTCGCTGCCCTGCGGCGCAGAGGCACCAGCGCGACCAGCACGCGAGGGCGGGTTCCGCGGAACCCGACGGGAGGGCTTTACCGGCGTGAGTCGCACTCGGCGGTCGTGGTCGCGGCAGTGGTGTGCCGCTCGGTGATTCGCCTCCGCAAGGTCTGTGCGCGGATGTGTTCAGCTGAACACGCGGAGGGAGCCCGCAAGGCCCGCCCGCGGTGCTTGATCGCCAGTCCGGCGCGTTTCCGACAGCAGGCGTCGGGGAACGCGCCAGATCGGTGATCATGGCGCGTTCCGGGCACCGCTCAGCCCGCACCCGGGCCGGGGTACGGGCTGTCGCCGGCCGCGATCGCGGCGAGCGCGGCCTCGTGCACGCCCTGCAGGAGCCGGAACAGGCCCGGTCCGAAGCTGACCCGCGCGACACCCGCGTCGGCGAGCTCGCGCAGCGACGGCCCGCCGGGGAGGAAGGCGACGTTGACGGGTGCGCCGATCCCGTCGACGAGCTGCCGCACCTCGGCGGGGTCGAGGCGGTCGATGATCAGCGGGTAGACGCAGTCGGCGCCCGCCTCGACGTAGGCGCGGCCCCGGCGCACGGCCTCCGCGATGCGCTCCTCTCGGGAGCCGGCGCCGTGCAGGAACACGTCGACGCGGGCGTTGACCACCAGGTGGGGCGCGGCCGCCCGGACGCCCGCGAGGAGCGCCACCTGGTCCTCGACGGGAACGAGCTGCCCGGTGGCGGGGTCGGAGTCCTCCAGGTTGCAGCCGATCGCGCCGGCCTCGGCGAGCCGGGCGCCGATCTGCGCCGGGGGCAGCCGGTAGCCGCGCTCGACGTCGGCGGTCACGGGGACGTCGACGGCGCGGGTGATCCGGGCGAGGGCGGCGAACACCTCGTCGGGCGGGGTGCCTTCCGCGTCGTCGTAGCCGAGCGCCGGGGCCATCGCCGCGCTGGCGGTGGCGACGGCGGGGAAGCCGGCCGCGACGACCGCGCGTGCCGTCGCCGCGTCCCACGCGTTCGGCAGGATCACCGGCGTGCCCGGCACGTGCAGCGCGCGCAGCCGGTCGGCCCGGTCCGCGGCGGCGGTCACAAGGCCCGCCTCGGGATGTGGTGGCCGGGCGTGGCGCGTGCCGGGATCGCCACCCGGTTCCACGTGTTGATCATCGCGACGACCCAGACGAGCGCGACCAGCTCGTCCTCGGTGAAGTGCGCGGACGCGGCGTCGAGCGCGCTGTCGACCGCGGCGTGGTCGAGCGTGGTGGCGGCCTCGGCGTACGCGAGGGCCGCGCGCTCGCGGGCGGTGAAGAACGGCGTCTCCCGCCAGGCGGACAGGGCGTGCATGCGCTGGTGGGTCTCCCCCAGCGCCTCGGCGTCCAGGACGTGCATGTCGATGCAGTAGGCGCAGCCGTTGACCTGCGACGCCCGGATCTTCACCAGCTCCACGAGCCCGGGCTCGAGCCCCTGCTCCTCGGTGGCGCGCGTGAACTGCTCCATCGCCTGCAGGACCGGGCCGCCCGCGTACTTGCGCAGGTCGAACCTCGGCGGGACCGCGACGCGCTCGGCGGGCGGGCCGTCGGTGGTGGTGGTTTCCGTGCTCACGTCGTCGACGGTAGAACCACTTGGACCACTTGTTATGGTCCATTGCTGTGGCTTCTGAGTGGGCCAATCCCGCGGGGCTCGACCTGCACGTCGACTTCGACCCGGACGCCGCGGGCGGGCGCCGTGCGGGACTGGAGCTCGCGTTGCGCACCGCGATCCGCGACGGGCGGCTCGCGCCGGGCGCGCGGCTGCCCGCCACCAGGGCCCTCGCCGAGGAGCTCGGCGTGGCCCGGGGCACGGTGACGGCGGCGTACGGCCAGCTCGTGGCGGAGGGCTACCTGGCGGCGCGGCGCGGGGCGGGCACGGTGGTGGCACGGGCGCCCGACCACGGCTCGCGGGAACGGGGCACGCGGCCGGAGCCACCCCGGGTGCGGCACGACCTGTACCCGGGGCGGCCGGACGTGTCGGCGTTCCCGGTGCAGGCGTGGCTGAACGCGGCGCGGCGGGTGCTGCCACGGGTGGAGCCCGCGGCCTTCGCGCTCGACGACCCGCGCGGGCGACCGGAGCTGCGCACGGCGCTCGCCGAGTACCTCGGCCGGACGCGCGGAGTGGTCGCCGATCCGGACGACATCGTCGTCACCTCGGGCTTCCTGCAGGCGCTCGGACTGGTCGCGCGGGTGCTGCACGACCGGGGCTGCACGCACGTGGCGATGGAGGACCCGTGCGTGCCGTTCCACCGCGAGGTGGTGCGCCGGGCAGGCCCGGAGGTCGTGCCGCTGCCGGTGGACGGCGTCGGGGCCGCGGGCAGCGTGCCCGCCGACGCGGGGGCGGTCGTGCTGACCCCGGCCCACCAGGCCATGCTCGGCGTGGTGCTCGGGCCGTCCCGCAGGCGCCGGTTGCTCGACTGGGCGGCGTCGACCGGCGGGCTGCTGCTGGAGGACGACTACGACGGCGAGCTGTCCCACGACCGGCAGCGGATCGGGGCGCTGCAGGGCATGGCGCCCGGGCACGTCGCGTACGCGGGGACGGCGTCGAAGACGCTCGGCCCGGCGGTCCGCCTGGGCTGGCTGGTGCTGCCGCGGCGGCTCGTGGACGCCGTGGCGGAGGCGAAGTTCTACGCCGACGCGCAGACCGAGTCGATCGGGCAGCTCGTGCTGGCCGAGCTCATCCACCGCCACGACTACGACCGGCACGTGCGCGCGCAGCGGCTGAAGTACCGGCGCAGGCGCGCGCAGCTGCTGCGCCGGCTGGCGACGGAGGTCCCGGCCGTCCGCGTGCACGGGGCGGCGGCCGGGGTGCAGGTGCTGCTTGAGCTGCCGCCCGGCGGGCCGGGCGAGGCCGAGGTCGTGGCCCTCGCGGCGGGCCGCGGCGTCCGGGTCGCGGCACTGGGACCGGCGTGGCATGACCAGCGGGCGGCGGCGTCCCGGCGCGGGATCGTCGTCGGCTATGCCACGCCCGCCGATCACGCCTGGGCGGCCGCCCTCGACGCGCTGGTGGACGTGCTGCGGTCCGCGTTCGGCCGCTGACGCTCGCCACCGGGGGACGGGGACGGCATGCTGGCCCCATGGGCGCAGCCGACCCCACCGAGGAGCACCGCGCGATCGTGCGCCGGGCCTTCGAGGCCTGGCAGGAGGGCACGCGACCGATCACCGACCTGTTCGCCGCCGACATGGTGTGGCGGATCGAGGGGCACTCGGTCGCCTCGCGGGAGTACGCCTCCACGCAGGAGTTCGTCGACGAGGTCCTCGCGCCCTTCGGTGCCCGGTTCAGCGCGGGTGAGCGGTTCTGGCCGCGGACGATCCGCGCGGTCCTCGCCGACGGCGACACGGTGGTGGTGCTCTGGGACGGCCACGGCGTCGCCAACGACGGGCGGCCCTACGACAACACCTACGCGTGGTTCCTGCGCCTGCGCGACGGGAAGGTCGTCGAAGGCACGGCGTTCTACGACAGCATCTCCTTCAACGACCTCTGGGAGCGGGTCGCACCGGCGTAGGCGAAGCTGGGCGCATGAGGTACGTGGTGATCGGGGCGGGCGCCATCGGAGGCACGATCGGCGGGCGGCTGGCCGAGGCCGGGAGCGAGGTCGTGCTGGTGGCGCGCGGGGCGCACCTCGCGGCGTTGCGGGAGTCGGGGTTGCGCCTCGACGACCCGGAGCGCTCGCGGACGTTGCGGCTGCCCGCCGCCGGCGGTGTGGACGAGGTCGACTGGCGGCCGGGTGACGTCGCGCTGCTGTGCACGAAGACGCAGGACACCGAGGCGCTGCTCGACGCGCTGCGCGCCGTGGCACCGGACGTGCCGGTGGTGTGCGCGCAGAACGGCGTGGCCAACGAGCGGTTCGCGGCGGCGCGGTTCGCGCAGGTGCAGGCGATGTGCGTGATGCTGCCCGCGGAGCACCTGACGCCGGGCCGCGTGGTGGCCTACTCGGCGCCGGTGCCGGGTGGCCTGGACGTCGGCCGGTATCCGGACGGCGTCGACGAGCTGTCGGAGCGGATCGCGGCCGACCTCGCGGCGGCCGGGTTCAGCTCGCTCGCCGACCCCGTCGTGATGCAGGCCAAGTACCGCAAGCTGCTGCTCAACCTCGCCAACGCGGCCGAGGCGGCGTGCGGCCCGCAGAGTCCCGGCCTCGCCGAGCTCGCCGCGGCGGCCCGCGAGGAGGGCGAGCGCTGCCTCGCCGCGGCCGGGATCGCGGTGCTGTCCGTCGAGCAGGAGCGGGCCCGGCGCAACGGGCTGATCAACGAGCGGCCGGTGGACGGGGCGTCGCGCGGCGGCGGGTCCACGTGGCAGAGCCTGCGACGTGCCACCGGTTCCGTCGAGGCGGCCTACCTGAACGGCGAGATCGTCGATCTCGGGCGCCGCCACGGGGTGCCGACCCCGGTCAACTCGCTGCTCCTCGAGACGGTGACCCGGATGGCCGACGGCGCGGAGCCGCCGGGCATCCGCGATGCGCGGGAGTTGCTCGTCGCCGCGCGATGAATCGGGCGGGTCGGGGGAGTCACGTCCTCCTGGGCAGGCGCTGCGGTCTGCCCGGGAGAGGAGAGACGAACCGATGACCACGCACAGCACGACCCACCCGGCGCCCGACGTCGTCGACCGGCGCACCTGGCAGGCCGAGCTCGACCGGTTGCTGGTCCGGGAGAAGGCGCACACCCACGAGGGCGACGCGATCGCCGCCGCCCGGCGGCGGCTCCCGATGGTGGCAGTGGACCCGCAGGTCCCGCTGGTCGGGGCGCGGGGCCCGGTGCCGTTGATCGAGGTGTTCGAGGGCCGGGAACAGCTGCTCGCGTACTTCCACATGTGGCACGACGGGCAGCCCGCTCCGGGGCAGTGCGAGGGCTGCACGTTCTTCACCGGCCACGCGCTGGAGCTGTCCTACCTGCACAGCCGCGGCGTCACCTACGCGACGTTCTGCCAGGGCCGCTACGCCGAGAGCGCCCGCTACCGGGACTTCATGGGCTGGGAGATGCCGTGGTACTCCGCCCGCGACTCGGGGGACGCGCTGCTCGGCGGGCGCCACTTCGGCTTCTACGCCTGCTACCTGCGCGTGGGCGACCGGGTGTTCGAGACCTACTGGACGACGGGTCGCGGCACCGAGGCGGGCGCCACCAGCTACCACCTGCTCGACCTCACCGTGTACGGCAGGCAGGAGACCTGGGAGGACTCGCCGACGGGCTGGCCGCAGCCCTACGCGGAAGCGGGTGAGCAGTTCCGGCGGGACGGCCGGCCCACGGCGCAGTGGTCCCGGCTCGCCGCGGGGCGCTCGGACGACCTCACGTCCGGTTGACTTCCGGCTGATCGTCGCTGAGGGTCGAAGCCCGGGTGACATCGACGGGGAATCGACGCGGAGGAGACCGGATGAGGGTCGCACTGGGGGCCGACCACGCGGGGTTCCCGCTGAAGGGGTTCGTGCGGGACGCGCTGGAACGCCTCGGGCACGACGTGCTCGACTGCGGCACCGACAGCGAGGACCCGGTCGACTTCCCCGACATCACGGAGGCGACCTGCCGGCGGGTGCTCGACGGCCGCGCCGAGCGGGCCGTGCTGGTGTGCGGGTCGGGGGCGGGCGCGATCATGGCGGCGAACAAGATCGCCGGCATCCGGTGCGCGCTCGCCCACGAGCCGTACTCCGCCCACCAGGCCGTCGAGCACGACGACGCGAACGCGATCGCGATGGGCGCGTGGCTCGTGCCGCGCGCCCTGGTGGAGGAGATCCTCGACCGGTTCCTCTCCGCCACGTTCGACTGCGACGAGGACACGGTGCGGCGCGTCGCGAAGCTGAACGCCCTCGAGGCGCGGTGATCCCCGCTCCTTGACCACTTGTCATACAGGTTCTATCGTCAGTCGGAACGTGGATTCCGCCTGTCGGAAGGGACTGGATGAAGATCACCGAGGTGGTGCCGTGGCTGATCGGCTCCGAGGGCACCGGCTGGGGCGAGTACCTGTTCGTCGAGGTGCGCACGGACGAGGGCATCAGCGGCTGGGGTGAGATCACCACCACCACGCCCACGGCCAACCGGGCGATCGCGTCGATGGTGCGGCAGGTGACCGACCTGATCGCCGGGGACGACCCGGCGCGCATCGAGGACACCTGGCACAAGATCTTCCGGGCCTTCACCTACATGGGCAGCCGCGGCGCGGGCACGAACGTGGTCAGCGCCGTCGACATCGCGCTGTGGGACATCCGCGGCAAGGTCCTCGGCCTGCCGGTGTACGACCTGCTCGGCGGGCGGGTCCGCGACGACCTGCTGATCTACACCCACCCGAACCAGCGCCGGTTCGGCACCCGGGAGGGGGTGGTCGAGGAGATCCGCGCGATCGTCGACTCCGGCCACACCGGCATCAAGTTCGACCCCTACCCGCACCAGCCGGGCGTGCCGCTGGCCAACGACCGCTACCTCGACGGCCGGATGAGCCGCACCGAGGAGCGCCAGGCCATGGAGCTCACGGCGCTGATCCGGGAGACCGCCGGTCCGGACGTCGAACTGCTGATCGACGCGCACGGGCGGTTCGACGTGCCCACCGCGATCCGGCTGGGCCAGGCGCTGGACGAGCTCGGCGACATCCACTGGTACGAGGAGCCGGTGCCGCCGGAGAGCTACCACGCCCTCGCCCAGGTGCGTGAGCGCGTGCAGGTGCCGATCTCGGTCGGCGAGCGGCTGCACACGCGGTGGGACGTCGTGCCGGTGCTCGAGAAGGGCCTCGCCGACTTCCTGATGCCCGACGTCACGTGGACCGGCGGGATCTCGGAGCTGAAGAAGATCGCCACCATGGCGGAGGCGTACTACGTGCCGGTGTCACCGCACGACGCCGCGGGCCCGGTCAACCTCGTGGCGGGCGGGCACGTGATGGCCACGGTGCCGAACTTCTACCGGATCGAGTCGAGCACGTTCGACCTGCGCGGCTACAACCAGTTCCTCACCGAGCCGCTCGACAACCGCGGCGGCAGGCTCCGGCTGCCCGACGCGCCCGGGCTGGGGCTCGACTTCGACCTCGACCACCTGCGCACCAACGCCCGCGACGGGTTTCACGGCTGATCGGGTCGCGCGCCGAGCATCCGCAGGGCGAGGTCGGCGTAGGCGTCGCCGAGGCCCTCGGGTGTGTCGGCGCCGTCGAGCCGGTACCAGCGCACGAGGTCGACGCCCAGCGACAGCACGGCGCGCACCGCGTGGTTGACGTCGGGCACGTCGAGGACGCCCTCGCGGCTGCCCCGTTCCACCGCGGAGCGCATCAGGGCGGCGAAGCGCTGCCGCAGGTCCAGCACGACGTCGAGGTGCTCGGGGGCGAGGCCCGCCAGCTCGTACTGGCAGACGCGCGCCACCGTGTGGTGGCGGGCGTGCCAGGTGACGTGGGCGGCTACCAGGTCCCGCACGAGCCGCCGGGCGTCGCCCTCGTCCGCCCGGGCCTGCAGCGCTTCGAGGGCCCGCTGGTGCCCCGTGCGGGCGATCTCGAACAGCACCTCCTCCTTCGAGGGGAAGTGCACGTACAGCGCGCCGGGGCTGAGGCCGACGCCGGCGGTGATGTCGCGGGTGGTGGTGGCGTGGAACCCCGTCCGGGCGAAGCACACCACCGCTGAGCTCAGCAGTGCGCGGGCGACCGGCGCCGTGTCCTGCGCCCAGAACCCGTCCGGCACGACCGGCTCGAGATCGGCCACGAGCTGCGCCGCGGCCGCCGCCGGACGCCGTCCGCCGCCGCGCCTGCGCTCCCCCTCCGCCATCTCCGCCCCTCCCCCGGGCTCCGCTTGACACCGCCGGGACTCGAGGTAACTATGCGCTCAGTAAGCCGGGCCCGACAAGCGCTGCCGACGACGACGTAGGTGGAGACGAGGTCGCGATGCGAGCACAGGTGACGAACCGCAAGCCTCGGGTCGTACTGGAGGGCTACTCCTTCCTGGAGTGCCCGCGGTGGCGCGACGGCCGGCTGTGGCTGTCGGACTTCTACACCAACCAGGTGCTCACCACCGACGGGCGCGGCGGCGCCGAAACCGTGGCCGAGGTGCCCCAGCAGCCCTCCGGGCTCGGTTTCCTCCCCGACGGGCGGGCGCTCGTCGTGTCGATGCGCGACCACCGCCTCCTCGTCCGCGACGAGGAGGGGCGGCTGAGCGAGCACGCCGACCTGTCCGGCGCGGTCACCGGCTTCCTGAACGACATGCTCGTGGACGAGCGCGGGCGCGCCTACGTCGGCAACTTCGGCTTCGACCTCATGGGCGGCGAGCCGCTGCGGTACACCACGCTCACCCGGGTCGACCCCGACGGCACCGTCACCACCGCGGCCGAGGACCTCGGCTTCCCCAACGGCATGGTGCTCCTGCCCGGCGGCGTGCTGGTCGTCGCCGAGACGTTCGCCGGCCGGCTCACCGCGTTCGACGTGGCCGACGACGGCACCCTGCACGGCCGTCGGGTGTGGGCGCAGTTCGGCGAGACGCCGCAGACCCAGGACATCGGAGAGGCGGTGGCGCAGCTCGAGGTGGCACCGGACGGCATCTGCGCCGACGCCGAGGGGTCGATCTGGGTGGCCGACGCGCTGCACAACCGGGTCCTGCGGGTGCGGGAGGGCGGCGAGATCCAGGAGGAGATCCCGGCAGGCACCGGGGTGTTCGCCTGCATGCTCGGCGGCGACGAGGGCCGCACGCTCTACATGTGCGCCGCCCCGTCCTTCCCCGAGCACGAGCGCAGGCCGGTGCGGGAGGCCCAGCTCCTGGCCGTCGACGTCGACGTCCCCCACGGAGGCCTGCCCTGATCCGTCCGCGAGTGAAATGGAGGACCCCATGGAGGTGTCCTGCGCGTTCCCGACCGCACTGAGTTCCCCGGACGACATCGCGCTTGCCGAGGAGCTGGGGTACGACCGGGCATGGGTCTACGACACGCCCCAGCAGAGCCCGGACGTCTGGATGACGCTGGCGCTGGCCGCGGAGCGGACGGAGCGGATCGGCCTCGGGCCGGGGGTGCTGGTGCCCAGCCTGCGCCACCCGATGGTCAACGCGGCCGCCACCGCCACCCTCGCCGCGCTGGCGCCCGGCCGGGTGGCGATCGCCTTCGGCACCGGGTTCACCGGGCGCCGGGCCATGGGGTACCGCGCGATCACCTGGGCGTACATGGAGTCCTACCTGCGCGCCTACCGCGGCCTGCTGCAGGGCCACGTCGTGGAGTGGGAGGGGGCGCAGATGCGGATGCTGCACCCCGACGGGCACGCCCCGGCCCGGCCCGTCGACGTGCCGATCCTGGTGGGTGCGCTGGGCCCCAAGGGCCACGAGGTGGCGAAGCGGCTCGGCGACGGCCTCTACGTCACCCTCCAGCTGCCCGACTTCGCGAGCGAGTACGACTGGGTGCCCTACCTCGTGTGGGGCACCGTGCTCGACGAGGGCGAGGCCACCGGCACCGAGCGCGTGCGGCGCACCGCGGGCCCCGGCTGGGCGCTGGCCTACCACGGCGCCTACGAGTTCGGCGGCGCCGAGGCGGTCCGGGCGCTCCCCGGCGGCCCGGAGTGGATGGACGTCGTGGAGCGCTCACCCGGCGCGCTGCGCCACCTCGCGGTCCACTCCGGGCACTGCGTCGAGCTCGGGGAGGCCGACCGCGCGGCATGGGACGCGGGCGGCCACACAATGCTCGCCGACGTCACGATGAGCGGCACCCCCGACGAGATCCGGCGCAGGCTGGACGAGGCCGCCACCCGGGGCGTCACCGAGATCGTGTTCCAGCCGTGCGGGCCCGACACCCGGCGCGAACTCGAGCGCTTCCTGGACGCCGCGCGGCCCTGATCCGGCCTCAGCGGTAGACGAGCGACCCGTCGGCGAGATCGGCCTTCGGCAGGATCTCCTGCTCCTGCTCGTGCTCCAGCATGTGCGTCCACGGCTCGCGGTCGCCCTGCTTGAACATCAGGTGCTGGGAGCGCATGACGTACCCGGCGTTGAAGTTCTCCGGATCGGACCACGGCCGCAGCGGCATGTCCTGCTCCTCCGGGCGCAGGCGCGGCACCACGGTGGCGGCGCCCGCGTCGCGCATGTGCGTGAACAGCCGGGTGACGAGGTCGGCCACGAGGTCGACGCGCAGGGTCCAGCTGTGGCGGAAGTAGCCGAACGTGTAGGCCATGTTCGGGACGTCGCTGATCATGATGCCCCGCCAGGTGACCCGGCGGGTGAAGTCGACCGGCTCCCCGTCGACGGTGAACGCCACGCCACCGAAGACCGACAGGTCGAAGCCGGTGGCGCTGACCACCACGTCCGCCTCGAGCTCCTCCCCCGAGCCGGTGCGGATGCCGTGCTCGGTGAACTCGGCGACGGTGTCGGTGACGATCGAGGCCGTGCCCGCGCGCAGGGTGGTGAACAGGTCGCCGTCCGGGACGACGGCGATGCGCTGCTGCCACGGGCGGTACCGCGGCGTGAAGTGCTTCTCGACGTCGGTGCCCTCGGGCAGCAGTGGGCGCATCGCGTCCATGAGGAACGCGTGCAGCTGCTCGGGCGCCTCGCGCGCCGTGCGCGCCAGCCAGTTGACCTGTGCCGCGTACTGGCGGCGCATGATCTCGTGCGTCCACTCCTCCGGGATGTCGAGCTGCTGAAGGGTGGCGGCGAGCTCGTGGTGCCGCGGTGGGGCGAACCAGTACGACGGTGAGCGCTGCAGCATCGTGACGTGCGCGGCCGTGCCGGCCAGCGCGGGCACGAGCGTGGCGGCGGTGGCGCCCGAGCCGATGACCACCACGCGCTTGCCGGTGTGGTCGAGGTCCTCCGGCCACGCCTGCGGGTGGACCACCACGCCCCGGTAGCGGTCCATGCCCTCCCACCGGGGGCGGTGCGGTGTGGCGTGGTCGTAGTAGCCCTGGCACATCCACAGGAAGTCGGCGGTGAAGCGCAGCCGCTCCCGCGTGTCCTCCCGGGTGACCTCCACGGTCCAGCGCCGGTCCGCACCGGACCAGCTCGCCGCGGTGACCCGGTGGCGGTAGTGGATGTGCGGGGCGAGGTCGTCCTCGGCGATCACCTCGTCGAGGTAGGCGAGGATCTCCGCACCCGCCGCGATCGACGGACCCCGCCATGGCTTGAACCGGTAGCCGTAGGTGAACAGGTCGCTGTCGGAGCGCACGCCCGGGTAGCGGTGGGTCCACCAGGTGCCGCCGCGCGCCTCCTGGGCATCCAGCACCACGAACGTGCGCTCGGGGAACCGGTCGCGCAGGTGGTGCGCGGCGCCGATCCCGGAGACCCCTGCCCCGACCACCAACACGTCGACGTGGCCGACCTCCGCCGATGCTGTCCCCGCTGTCCCCGCTGTCGTCGCCGTCATCGCTCGCCCCCGACACGTGATCCGACGTGGCCCCGATCACGGTACGTCGCCCGGACGGTTTACAGCGCTGTAAAGGACTGCTAGAACTCCGCGAGACCCGATCACCCCGAGCGGAGAAGCCTTGTCCTCAGATCCGGCGCGGCCCGCGCCCCACGTCCTGCTGATCATGACCGACCAGCAGCGCGCCGACTTCACCGCGGCCGGCGGCCTCGGGCTCGACACCATGCCCTTCGTCGACGCGCTCGCCGCGCGGGGCACGGCGTTCGCGAGCGCCTACACCAGCTACCCGGCCTGCGTCCCGGCCCGCACCAGCCTGCTGACCGGCCGGTTCCCGACGGCCCACCGGGTGCGGCAGAACAGCCTCGCGGGGGCGGCCAGTTTCTCCGCGGACCTGCTCGACGTCCTGCGGGAGGCCGGCTACAGCACCCACTTCGTGGGCAAGCCGCACGTGCACCGCGGCCCGGAGGACTTCGACACCTTCCGCGGCCCCTACATGCACACCCGCGGGCCCGCGGGCAGCGCCGAGGACGCCGGGCCGAACGCGGAGTTCGACGCCTGGCTCGACGCGCTCGACCACGGCGTGCACCCGGAACCGACCCCGTTCCCCCTGGAGCGGCAGCTGCCGTACCGGATCGCGTCCGGGGCCATCGAGGCGATCGACGAGGCCGACCCGAACCGGCCGATGTTCCTGTGGGCGTCCTTCCCCGAACCGCACAACCCCTACCAGGTGCCCGAGCCGTACTTCTCGATGTTCGGCGAGGACGCGGTGCCCGACCGCGCCGCCGGGCCGGAGGCGATCGCCGACCGGTCCGCGCCCTACCGGTGGCTGCGCGAGCTGATCGAGGAGAAGCGGCCGGGCTACGACGAGGGGTGGCGCCGCTACCGCGCCAACTACCTGGGCATGCTCCGGCTGCTCGACGACCAGATCCGCCGGATCGTCGAGCACCTCGGGCCGCGGGCCGACGACACCGTGATCGTGTTCCTCTCCGACCACGGCGACTACGTCGGCGAGTACGGCCTGCAGCGCAAGGGCGCCGGTCTGCCCGAGTGCCTCGTGCGGATCCCGCTGCAGTTCACCGGACCCGGGATCGCGGCGCAGCGGCGCAGCGAGCTGGTGTCCATGGTGGACGTGCTGCCGACCCTGTGCGAGCTGATCGGCGTGGCCGTGCCCGAGGGCGTGCAGGGGCGCGGCCTCGCGCCGCTCCTCGCGGGCGAGGACCCACCGGCCCGCGAGTTCGACAGCATCTACGCCGAGCTGGGCTACGGCGGCGTCGCCTACGGCGCCGACGAGCGCCCTCCGCTGCACTTCCCCTACGAGGGCGCCACCTTCGACGAGCTCAACTCGGTGACGCAGAGCGGCGGCCAGCGGATGGTGCGGGTGGGCCGGCACAAGCTCGTCGTGGACGCCGACGGCGCGGGCGAGCTCTACGACCTCGACGCCGACCCGGCCGAGCTGCACAACCTCTACGACCACCCCGACCACGCCGGCGTCCGCGCCGAGCTGCTCGGGCACCTCGTGCGCTGGATGGTGCGGGTCGCCGACGACCTGCCGACCGGTGCGTACCGGCCCAAGACCGTTCCCCACAACTGGCGCTGGGCCGCTCCCTCGACGACGACGCGAAGCAGGGATCTCCCATGACAGCACACGTGATCGGCCGCCGCGGCTTCCTCGGGCTGGGCGCCGGGCTGCTCGCCGCCGCCACCGCCGGGTGCGGGTTCGGCGGCGCGGACGCGGGCCTGCGCGTCGCGTGGTACGGCGGCGCGCCCGTGCACGAGGCCCTCGACGCAGCCCTCGCCGCGTTCACCGCCGGCCACCCCGACGCGCAGCTCGCGGCCGAGCGGGCGGCGTTCGGCGACTACTGGGACAAGCTCGCCACCCAGGCCGCGGGTGGCCAGGCGCCGGACGTGTTCCGGATGTCGATGAGCTACTTCACCGAGTACGGGCAGCGCGGCGCGCTGCTCGACCTGGGCGAGGTCGCCGGCAGCATCCGGGTGGGCGACCTCGACCCCTCGGTGGCCGACAGCGGCACCGTGGACGGGCGCGTCCTCGGGATCGGGCAGAGCACGATCACCCACGCCGGCTTCGTCAACCGCACCCAGCTCGAGGCGCTCGGCCTCGAGGTGCCGCAGCGGGGCTGGACGTGGGACGAGCTCGCCGACCTCGCCCGCTCGTTCACCGCCGCGGCGGGCGACGGCCGGTACGGCACCGTCGACGCGGGCGGCATCATGCAGATCTTCGACGTCTACGCCCGCCAGCACGGCACCGACCTGTTCACCGCGGACGGCGCACTGGCCGTCGGGCGCGACGTGATCGAGGAGTGGTTCACCTTCTGGGACGCGCTGCGCCGCGACGGCGTGGCACCGCCCGCCGACGTCACCACCGAGTCGCGGACGTTCGAGACCTCGACGCTGGTCACCGGCCGCGCACCGATCCACTTCGGCTGGGTGCAGCAGGCCACCTTCTACCAGCCGCTCATGCGGGACGTGCTCGAGGTCGTCGCCGTGCCCGCGGGTGCCGACCGGTCGCCTGCCGGGCAGTTCGTCACGGCGCTCGACTTCTGGTGCGTCTCCTCCGAGACCGGCGAGGCCGAGCGAGCCGCCCAGCTCATCGACTTCCTCCTCAACGACGACCGCGCGATCCGGGCCGTCGGGGTCACGCTGGGGATCCCGCCGTCGGAACGGGCGCGGTCGCTGCTCGGGGTCGACCCCGCGTCGGCGGCGGGCAAGGCGATCGCGCTCGTCGATGCCGTGAGCGGCCAGGTGGGCCCCTCCCCCGCCCCGTGGCCGCGGGGGTACGGCGAGCTGCAGGAGACCTTCCAGCGGCTGAGCGACGAGATCGGCTTCGGGCAGTCCGATCCCGCCCGGGCGGCCGCGACCTTCGCCGACGAGGCGGACCGGGTCCTCTCCTCATGACGGCGGGCGCCGTGATGACGGCCGCCCGGCTGCGCGCGAGCCTGCCCGCCTACGCGTTCCTCGCCCCGTGGATCGTCGGCATGCTCGGCATCACGCTCGGGCCGATGCTGCTGTCGCTCTACTACTCGTTCACCGACTACGCGCTGCTCGGCGACCCGCGGTGGACCGGTTGGGACAACTACGCGCGGCTGCTGACCGACGAGCGCTTCCACACCTCGCTGCGGGTCACCGTCGTCTACGTGGCGCTGTCGGTGCCGCTGGAGCTGGCGTTCGCCCTGCTCGTGGCGGTGGTGCTGAACCGCGGGCTGCGCGGGCTCGCGGCCTACCGCGCGATCTACTACCTGCCCAGCCTGCTCGGCGGAAGCGTGGCCGTCGCGATCCTGTGGCGCCAGATCTTCGGCCGCGACGGCCTCGTCAACGACGTGCTCGCGCTCGTCGGCGTCGACGGCCCCGGCTGGGTGTCGTCGCCGGAGTACTCGCTGCTCACGCTCGTGGTGCTGCGCGTCTGGCAGTTCGGCGCCCCGATGGTGATCTTCCTGGCCGGGCTGCGCCAGATCCCGGACGACGTCTACGAGGCGGCGCGGATCGACGGGGCGGGCGCCGTGGCGCGGTTCGTGCGGATCACGCTGCCGCTGCTGTCACCGATCATCTTCTTCAACCTCGTGCTGCAGACGATCGGGGCGTTCCAAGCGTTCACGCCCGCCTTCATCGTGTCCGGCGGCACCGGCGGCCCGTCGGACTCGACGTTGTTCTACACGCTCTACCTGTACCAACGGGCGTTCGGCAGCTTCGAGATGGGCTACGCCGCGGCGCTGGCGTGGGTGCTGCTGCTCGTGATCGGCGTGCTGACGGGGCTCAACTTCCTGTTCCGCCGCTACTGGGTGTTCACCGAGGACGAGCCCGGAGGGGTGCGCTGATGGTCTCCCGCAGGGTGCTCGCCCACGCCGGGCTCGCGCTGGGCGCGCTCGTCATGCTCTACCCGGTCCTGTGGATGCTCGCGAGCTCGTTCAAGACGCAGGCCGAGATCTTCACGTCCGCGTCGCTCGTGCCCGTGGCACCCACGGCCGCCAACTACGTCGGCGGCTGGACCGGGCCGGGCCTGCCGTTCTGGGTCTACCTGCTGAACTCGCTGCTGGTGTGCTCCGGTGTGGTGATCGGCAACATCCTGTCCTGCTCGCTCGCGGCCTACGCGTTCGCCCGCATGCGGTTCCTCGGACGCGGGCCGTTCTTCGCGCTGATGCTCGCCACGATCATGCTGCCGCACCACGTCACGCTCGTCGCGCAGTACGCGATCTTCCGCGACCTCGGGTGGATCGACACCTTCCTGCCGCTCGTGGTGCCCAAGTTCCTCGCCACCGACGCGTTCTTCGTCTTCCTGATGGTGCAGTTCATCCGCGGGCTGCCGCGCGAGCTCTACGAGGCGGCGCGCATCGACGGGTGCGGGCCGTTCCAGATCTACCTGCGGATCGTGATGCCGCTGCTGAAGCCCGCGCTGGTGACCACGGCGATCTTCTCCTTCATCTGGACCTACAACGACTTCTTCAGCCAGCTCATCTACCTGTCCAGCCCGCAGAACCTCACGGTGCCGCTCGCGCTGCGCTCGTTCCTCGACGCCTCGGGCCAGTCGGAGTGGGGCGAGATGTTCGCGATGAGCATCGTCACGCTCGTCCCGGTGGTCGCGGTCTTCGTCGTCTTCCAGCGCCGGATCGTGGCCGGCATGGCGCACACGGGGCTGAAGTGATCGGCGCCCCTATCCTGTGCGGCATGCGAGCCGGTGCGCCCTGCCGATGAGACCCCGCCTGCAGGACGTCGCCGACCGCGCCGGCGTCTCCATGAA
Source organism: Pseudonocardia zijingensis (assembly GCF_042657305.1). Lineage (NCBI taxonomy): Bacteria > Bacillati > Actinomycetota > Actinomycetes > Pseudonocardiales > Pseudonocardiaceae > Pseudonocardia > Pseudonocardia zijingensis. The sequence continues at coordinate 16,187 of NZ_JBHSKO010000046.1, forward strand.
GACGGTTTCCAACGTCATCAACGGGTACGTCCACGTCTCCGAGGCCATGCGGGCCAAGGTGCTCGCGGCGATCGACGAGGTGGGCTACGAGCCCAACCTGTCGGCCCGCAACCTCGCCCGCGGCCGAGCGGGGATGATCGCCCTCGTCGTGCCCCAGCTGGACATGCCCTACTTCGCGTCGCTGTCGATGCACGTGCTGGAGGCCGCCGAGAAGCAGGGCTGGGTGGTGCTGATCCAGCAGACCCGCGGCGACGCCGAGAAGGAGCGGGCGGTGCTCGCGGGCCGGTTCGGCCAGCGCGTCGACGGGATCGTGTTCAGCCCGCTGCGGGTGGGCACCGACGAGATCCGGCAGCGCCGGGACCGCACACCGCTCGTCCTGCTCGGGGAACGGCCCGTCGACGGCGTGGCCGACCACGTCGTGATCGACAACGTGGCCGCCGCCGACCTCGCCGTGTCGCACCTGCTCGACCTCGGGCGCCGCCGCGTCGCCATGATCGGCGGGCCGGTCGGCAGCACCGGGACCCACCGGTCCGAGGGCTACGCCGCCGCGCTGACCCGCCGCGGCATCGCCGTCGACCCGGACCTCGTCGTCCCCGTGCACAGCAACCGCGGCGAGGAGGGCGAGGCGGCGATGGACGCGATGCTGGCCCGCCTCGACACACCACCCGACGCCGTCTTCTGCATGACCGACTGGGTCGCGCTCGGCGTGATCCGCTCGCTGCACCTGCACGGGCTGCGCGTCCCCGACGACGTCGCCGTGGTCGGCTTCGACGACATCCCGTACAGCACGGCGTCCACCCCCACCCTGACCTCGATCTCCCCCGACCGGGCGGCGGTGGCGCGCGAGGCCGTCGCGTCCCTCGCCGCCCAGCAGAAGGGGGAGCACGAGCCGCGGGAGATCGAGGTCGGCTTCGAGCTGGTCGTGCGGGAGAGCACGGCCGGCGGGGCCGGGCTCAGGAGGCCAGCCGGTCGGTGACCCACCGGTGGAAGGCGCCGATGTGGTGCTCGCTGGGCACCAGGACCCCGCCTGAGGCGTACGCCTTCGACGACGCGGCGAGCTGGCAGCGCTCGCAGGCGTCGAAGTCCTGCTGGTTGACCCGGTGGAACAGCTCCACCGAGCGCTCCAGGTCCTGCCCGCCGCGCACGACCTCGGGCAGGTAGAGCCAGTCGCACTCCACCACCGTGCGGTCCGGCCCCGCCGGGTACATCCGGTGGAAGATCACGTGGTCGGGCACCAGGTTGATGAACACCTGCGGGTTCACGGTGATCGCGTAGTACTTGCGGTCGTGCCCCTCCACGACCCCGGGGATCACGGTCACGCCCGCGCTCCCGTCGACGGTGAACCCCTGCGCGTCCTCGGCGAACTCCGCGCCGTGCCCCACGAAGTACTGCGCCGCGAACCCGTCGGCGAACTCCGGGAGCACCTCGGTGAGCTCCGGGTGGATCGTCGCGCAGTGGTAGCACTCCATGAAGTTCTCGACGATCAGCTTCCAGTTCGCGCGCACGTCGTAGCTGATCCGGCGGCCGACCTCGAGGTTCTCGATGTCCCAGCCCCGGATGACGTCGGCACCCCCGAGCCGGTGGTCGACCGCGCCCACCACCGTGTCCTCGAACGACGGCGGGTCGTCGGCCACGCAGACCCAGGCGTAGCCCAGCCACTCCCGCAGCGCAACGGGCACGAGCCCGTACTCGCCGCGGTCGACGTCGGGCATCGAGTTGAGGTTCGGCGCCGCGACGAGCCTGCCGTCGAGGCCGTAGGTCCAGGCGTGGTAGCCGCACTGGATGTTGCGCCGCGCCACGCCGGAGCGCTCCATGCAGACGCGGGCGCCGCGGTGGCGGCAGACGTTCAGGAACGCGCGCAGCCGCCCGTCCCGGCCGCGCACGAGGATGACGTTCTCGCGGCCGACGTCGAGCGTGCGGAACGCGCCCGGCGCGTCGAGCTCCGCGCTGCGCGCGGCGGCGATCCAGCTGGTCTCGAAGATCTTCTCCTGCTCCTGCCGGAACAGCGCGGGATCGGTGTAGGAGAGGCCGGGGAGGGTGGAGATCAGGCTCGGGGACACGTCGGTCGGAGCGGACACGCGGCACCTCTCGGGCGAGACGTGGGGTTCAGGAGGATGCGGTGAGAGCGGTGGCGCGCCCCGGCACGACCTGCCGGCGCCACTTGCCGAAGAGCTTCGGCTGGTTCATCGCGAACACCGCGACGAGCTCGCCGTCGCGGCGGTAACCGGCGACGAACCGGCGGTCGCCGGGGTCGCCGTCCAGGACCTCGACCTCGTCGTCGGGGAGGCGGTGGCCCGCGAACTGCAGCCGCGCCCCGAACTGGTCCGACCAGAAGTAGGGGGCGGCCCGCCGCGCGGCCGGTTCGCGCCCGAGCAGCGTCGCGACCGCGGCCGCAGGCTGCTGCAGCGCGTTCGTCCAGTGCTCCTGGCGCAGCTCGGTGCCCGCGAACGGGCAGTGGGAGAACGTGCAGTCGCCCGCGGCCACCACCTGCGGGAGGTTCGTCGCCCCCGCGGAGTCGGTCCACACGCCGCGGTGGTCGTGGTCGACACCCGAACCGGCCAGCCACTCGACGTTCGGCAGCGCGCCGATCCCGGCCACCACCACCTCGGCGGACAGGGCGCGGCCGTCGGCCAGCCGGACCTCCCGGACCCGGCCGTCCCCGCCGAGCCCGCTGACCGGCACCCCGGTCACGAGCCGGACCCCGTTGTCCTCGTGCAGCGCGCTGCACACCCCGCCGACCTCGGCCCCGAGCACGCGGGCGAGCGGGAGCGGGTCCGACTCGACCACGGTGACCTCCACACCCGCACCGTGCGCCGTCGACGCCACCTCGGCGCCGATGAAGCCCGCGCCGATCACCACGAGCCGCCGGCCCGGCTGCAGGTCGCGGCGCAGCCGGATCGCGTTCTCCACCGTCCGCAACGTGTGCACGCCGTCCAGGCGCGCCCCGGGGAACGGCCGCGCCCGCGCCCCCGTGGCGAGCACGACGCCGTCGGCGGCGACCTCACGCCCGGACGCCAGCACCACCCTGCGCTCGCGCGGGTCCAGCCGCGCCGCCGGGTCGCCGAGGCCCCACTCCAGGTCGAGCTCGGCGTCGGCGTCCGTCGTCAGCGCGAGGTCGTCGACGTCGATCGCGCCGGCCAGGAACTCCTTCGACAGCGGCGGCCGGTCGTACGGGAGCCGTTCCTCCGCCCCGATGACGACCACGCGCCCGTCGAACCCGTGCTCCCGCAGGGCACGCGCCGCGGCCAGCCCGGCCAGCGACCCCCCGATGACCGCGACGGTGCGCATCAGGCGGCCGTCTCCACCGGTGCTTCCTCCACCACGCGCACGTAGACGAGCCCCTCGACGACGAGCACCTCGTGCGTGCGCACCGGCTTCTTCGCTGGCGGACCCGACGGCATGCCGGTGCGCAGGTCGAAGCAGGCGGCGTGCAGGGGGCACTCGACCGTGCAGCCCTCGAGCCAGCCGTCCGCCAGCGAGGCGTCCTGGTGGGTGCACGTGTCGTCGATGGCGAGGAACTCACCGTCCACGTTGAACACCGCGATCGGCACTTCGGCCGCGATACCGGCCTCGAGGCGGACGGCCTCGCCGAGCGGGATGTCCTCCGGACGACCGACGAGGATCATGGCCCTCCTTTGTCTCGAATAGCGCAACGCTTCGCGCTATCAGCAACAGGATGAGATCCCGCCCGGGGGCGCGTCAAGAGCTCCACCGCACTTTCGGAGTGACTCCCGCGTAGGGTCGGCGCGTGACGACCGACTCAGCTCGCCACGGCAGGGAGGCTCCCCCGTCCCAGGTCCAGTCGGTGGACCGCGCCATCGCGATCCTGTACCTGCTGGCAGAGCGCGGATCCGACGGTCTCGGCGTCACCGAGGTGGCCGCCGAGCTTGGCGTGCACAAGTCCACGGCCTTCCGGCTCATGACGGCCCTCGAACACGGTGATCTCGTCGAACAGCTCGAGGAGCGCGGCAAGTACCACCTCGGGCGCGGCATCGTCCGACTGGCCGGCGCCACCACCGCCCAGCTCGAGCTCACCACCGAGAGCCGGCCCATCTGCCGGCGCCTCGCCGCCGAGCTCGGCGAGACCGTCAACCTCGCCGTCGCCGACGCCGGCGAGGTCACGAACATCCTCCAGGAGTACGGCAGCTCCGCCGTCTCCGGCCGCAACTGGACCGGCCAGCGCACCCCCATGCACGCCACCGCCAGCGGAAAGGTGCTCCTCGCCTGGGCCGACGACGAGTCCGTCGCCCAGACCCTCGACGGCGACCTCCCCGAGTACACCCCGAAGACGATCACCGACGCCCCCACGCTCACCGCCGAGCTGGAGACGGTCCGCGACCGCGGCTGGGCCTCCACCACCGAGGAGTTCGAGGTCGGCCTCAACGCGCTCGCCGCCCCCGTCCGCAACGCCGCGGGCGACGTCGTCGCCGCCGTCGGCGTGTCCGGCCCGTCCTACCGCCTCACCGTCGAGTCGTTCGACGAGGTCGCCGCCCACCTCGTGCTCGGCGGCCACGAGATCAGCACCCGCCTCGGCCACTTCGGCACCGGCAGGCAGGAGCGGTCGGACAACTGACGCCCGTCCGCGCCGAGAAGCACACCAGCGCGGCCGGCCGACACCGAGGTGCTGCTGACCCTCCGGCGATCAGCCCGAGAAGCACACCACGGCGGTCACCACGACAGCGGAGTGCGATTCGCGCGCCCCGGCCGCGATCAGCTGAACCCACTCATGATCGGCGGGATGCTGCCGGCGCCGGACCGTGGGGTGCGGCTCGCGCGGATCATCCTCCCGTCGGGTTCCGCGGAACGCACCCTCCTGTACGGATCGTTGCGGTGGGCGCGCCGGGTCGTCACGCCGCAGAGGCCACCCTGGCG
>NZ_JBHSKO010000047.1:0-19875 GCF_042657305.1 Pseudonocardia zijingensis
TGGCCCGGCGCCATGCCGGGCAGGACGTTCAGCGCGAGCAGCTCGCCCAGCAGCACCACGACGACGAGCGCCGACCAGTGCGCGCCGACCGGGATGCCGTCGATCCGGCCGAACGAGATCGTCGCCTTCACGTCGGCACCTCCGTCGGCCAGTCGCGAGGCATGGGTCGTTCTCGACGCATGCGGCGACGGTGGCACCGCCCCGACGCCAGGAGCAGAGGCGTGCGACCCGGGACGGGCGGGACCACCGGCCGCCCCTTCCCCCGTCCTCAGCGTGATCACAGCGTGCCTGCGCTTCGGTAGCGCCCGGGATCTCGGAACGGGAGATAGATGATCAGCACCACCGCACCCATCGTGCTCGTCCGGCGCGGCCTCATCGCGCTGACCGGGATCGGTGTCCTCGCCACGGCGTTCGAACTCGCCGCCGAGCGCCACTGGGGCCACATCGAGCAGCTCGTGCCCTGGCTGGCACTCGCCGTCATCGCGGTGGCCATCGGACTCCTGCTGCTGCCCGACGGGCGGGGCACGACCGCGGCCCGCGTGCTCGCGGTCCTCGTGCTCGGCGCCGCGCTCTACGGGGTGATCGAGCACGTCCTGGTCAACGCCGGGGCCGGCCGGTTCGACCCGCATTACGGCGACGTGTGGCAGTCGCTGCCGCTGCTGGAGCGGGGCTGGTACGCCGTCACCAAGACAGTCGGTTCCGCCCCCACCCTCGCACCCGGCGTCCTCGCCCAGATCGCCCTGCTGCTGCTCCTCGCGACCGTGTGCCGGGAGCGGCAGGCGGCCGTGCGGTAGACCCGTCATCGGAGGCGCAGCCCGGCGGCCAGGAACCGTGCCGTCTCGCCGGGCCGCAGCTTGAACCAGAGCGCGTCCTGGCGGGTCTCCAGGCCGGCGAAGCAGCGCTGGAGCAGGTCCACCGAGCCCGCCATCGGAGCAGGTAGAACAGCATCAGCTCTCGTTCTCGACGGCCCTGCCGAGCATGCAGAGCGCCTCGCTGCGGCCCTCGGCGGCCGCGTCGCACCCGTCGAACTCGACGGTCCAGGCGTCGTGCTCGGTCACGCCCACCACGCTCGCAAGGGCGCGGGATGTCACCCCGGTGCCGAGCGGCCCCGACTGCCGGGACCCACGGTCTCGCGGCTCAGCGGGACGTCGAGGTCGGCGAGCAGCCCGGCGTCGACCTGCGCGCCGGACCGGATCAGCTCGCGAATCGGGTCCTCCACGTCCCACACGTTGACGTTCATGGCGGCGGTGACGCGCCCGCTGTCCAGCCAGAACGCGATGAACTCACGGGCCCGGACGTCGCCGCGGACCACGACCTCGTCGCGGGCGTCGGGATCGCGGTAGCCCGTGTACTCCATGCCGAGGTCGTACTGGTCGGTGAAGAAGTACGGCAGCCGGTCGTGGTCGGCCGCCCGGCCGAGCATGGTGCGGGCGGCGACGACAGGCTGGTGCACGGCGTTGTCCCAGTGCTCGACCCGGAGTTGCCGGTGCAGCAGCGGGTGGTAGGCGTGGGCGACGTCGCCCGCGGCGATGATGTCGTCGTCCGAGGTGACCAGGTGCCGGTTGACGAGGATCCCGTCGTCGACGTTCAGCCCGCAGGCCCGGGCCAGGTCGACGTTCGGGACGACACCGATGCCGACGACGACGACGTCGGCGTCCAGTTCCGTGCCGTCGGCGAGCGCCACCCCACCGGCCCTCGAGGGGTCGGTGCGGGCCGGCCTGACCGCCGTGACGGTGGTCCGGCAGCGCACGTCGACGCCGTGGTCGCGGTGCAGGTCGGCGAAGACCTGCGCCATCCGGGGCCCGAGGACCCGCAGCAGGGGCAGGTCGCCGCGTTCGAGCACGGTGACCTCGGCGCCCGCGGAGCGGGCCGCGGCGGCGGCCTCCAGGCCGATCCACCCCCCGCCGACGATCACGACCCTCGCCCCGGGGTGGAACGCGGACCGGAGGCGGTCGCTGTCCTCGACGCGGCGCAGGTAGCAGACCCCGTCGAGGCCTGCGCCCGGCACCACCAGCCTCCGCGGCGCGGCCCCGGTGGCCAGGAGCAGCTTGTCGTAGCGCAGCCAGTCGCCCTCGCCGGTCACGAGCTCGTGGGCACGGCGGTCGATCGCGGCGACCGGGGTGCCGAGGCGCAGCTCGACCCGGTGCGCGGCGTACCAGTCCGGGGGGTGCACCTGGAGGCTGTCGCGATCGGACGTGCCCTGGAGGTAGCCCTTGGACAGCGGTGGCCGCTCGTAGGGCCGATGGGGTTCGGCACCGAACAGCACGATGCGGCCGCCGAACCCCTCGTCGCGCAGCGCCTCCGCGGCTTTCGCGCCGGCCAGTCCGGCGCCGACGATGGCGAACGTCCGTGGATCGCGATCAGCCATGACGACCCCCGTACGGGGTCGAGGTGGCGGTGAGGGCCAGGAACTCGGCGCGGGAGCGCGGGTCCTCCCGCAGGCAGCCGAGCAGGGCCGAGGTGATGGTGCTCGTGCCACCGGCCCGGACACCGCGCAGGGTCATGCACATGTGCTCGGCCTCGATCACCACACCCACGCCGCGCGGCTGCAGGTGGGTCTGCAGCCACCCGGCCACCTGCGTGGTCAGCCGTTCCTGGACCTGGGGGCGGCGAGCGAACAACTCGACCACCCGGGCGAGTTTGGACAGGCCCAGGATCCGCTCCCCCGGCAGGTAGCCGACGTGCGCGACCCCCGCGAACGGCAGCATGTGGTGCTCGCAGACCGAGTGCACCGGGATGTCCCGGGCCAGCACGAGCTCGTCGTAGCCCTCGTCGTTGGCGAACGTGGTGAGGTCGAAGGACCGCGGGCTGAGCATCTCGGCGTAGGCGTGGGCCATGCGGCGCGGGGTGTCGGCGGTCGCGGGGGCGTCCGTGGCCACGCCGAGCGCGGTGAGGAACGCGGCGGCGGCGCGTTCCGCGGCGGCCAGGTCTGCGCCGTCGGCGGGAGGGACGACCCGAAGCGGCGTGGGCGGGGCGAGGGAGCGGGCGGTCGCGGTCATGACGTCCGCGCCTGGACGCCCCAGCGGTCGAACGCTGTGGCGAGGCGGGCAAGCGCCAACGCGCCGACGAGCAGCCCGAAGTCGCGCAGGGCGATGTCGTAGAAGCCGCCGATGAGCAGCAGGTTCACGATGATGCCCGCCAGCCAGGCCGCGACGACGTAGCCGCCGATGCGCGGGAGCACCGCCACGAGCACACCGGCGAGGACCTCCACCACGCCGACGGCCAGCATCGCCTGGTGCGCCGTGCCGGGGACGAGCGCGTCGACCTGCGGGGCCAGGTAGCCCTCCCAGTCGGTGAGCAGCCCGGCGAACTTGTCCAGCCCGAACAGCATCGGCGCCACCGTGAACACGGTGCGCAGCAGCAGGTACGCCTGCCGGGCGCCCGGGACGGGATCGATGCTCGCAGGCGATGCCGGCGTGTCGCGATGGATGGTCATGGCTTCCACCACCTTCTAAAGGACGATACCGTGGACGTTAGAACGGCCACCTTGTTTCGTCAACACTTGTGTCCTTTAGAGAGGTTGCTCGTTGGACGACTTCGTCTCTCAGGTCAGCGGGGTCAGCGCGCTCGCCGAACCGGCGCGCCGCGCGCTGTACCTCTACGTCGCCGCGCAGCCCGAGGCGGTGAGCCGGGACCAAGCCGCGGAGGGCGTCGGCCTGCCCCGGCACACCGCGAAGTTCCACCTGGACAAGCTCGTGGAGGAAGGGCTGCTCGACACGGAGTTCCGGCGGCTCACCGGGCGGCGCGGCCCGGGAGCGGGGCGCCCGACGAAGCTGTACCGGCGCTCCGAGCGGGAGGTCGCGGTCACCCTGCCCCCACGCCACTACGACCTGGCCGGCCTGATCCTGGCCGGCGCCGTGGAGACCGCGGCGCGGGACGGGGTCCCCGTCCTCGACGCGGTGCAACGCGCGGCCGCCGAGTGCGGGCGCCGGCTCGGCGGCGACACGGAGGCGGGCGACGAGGACCCCGGTGGATCACCCCTGGAAGCGGCCGCCACGATGCTCGCCGGGCACGGGTACGAACCCCGCGTCGGAGACGGCGTCGTCGAGCTCGCCAACTGCCCGTTCCACGCGCTTGCGCGGGAGCACACCGAGCTCGTGTGCGGCATGAACCTGCACCTCATCACGGCCATGCTCGGCGAGCGCGGCCCCACCGGGGTGCGAGCCGGGCTGGACCCGGCGCCGGACCGGTGCTGCGTGACCCTGACCCGCGCTCCGGCGTAGCCCCTACCGTTCAGCGGAACCGGCAGCCTGCTCGAGGAGCTCGGCCAGGACCGCGGCCGCACTGATCGCGGGGTCCCGGGTCGCGGTCAGGAGCGTCAGGGTCCGCCCGTCGGCCAGCTCGGCCAGCCGGCGCAGGGCGGCGGCCTGCTCGCCGGCCTCGAGCTCGTGCCGGTAGCGGCGGCGGAACTCGGGGTAGCGCTGCGGATCGTGGGCGTACCACCGGCGCAACTCGGTCGACGGCGCGACGTCCCGGCACCACTCGTCGATCGCCGCCCTCTCCTTGCTCACCCCGCGCGGCCAGAGACGATCCACGAGCACCCGGATACCGTCCTGTTCGGTCACCGGCTCGTAGATGCGACGCACCCGCACAGCGGCCGGGCCGGCCGACCCCGCGCTCATGCCCGCATGTCCTGGATGTGGATCTGCAACGTCATGGGAGGTCCTCCGACCCGAGTCCAGCAGGTCTCCGCCATTTCAGCCACCTCGGCTGCCGGTGTTCCTGCTCGCCCCGCCCCAGCTGCGCCCGACCACAGCGGCGTCCTGTCAGCCGCGTTCCGCGGAACCCGCTCTCGTGTGCTGATCTTGCGTGGGTAGCCGGGTAGCCCGATCCCCGAGCTCGAACCCCGTGGTAGCGCGGTCCTCGACGAGCCCGTCGCTGCCGGGCGCCTACGCGACCCCCCGGTGGTCCCGACCCATCCTGATCGCATCCTCAATCGAGGCTGTGTCCCCCGGCCGGGTTCCGCGGAACCCGGCCTCGTGTGCTGATCTCGCGTGGGCGAGCTGGGTCGCCGCGTCGCGGAGGCCACCCTCGGCCTCGTCCTGGCCTGCACGCCGGTTCTCGATGGGCCCGTCGCTGCGGGGTTCATGCGCGACTGTCCCGTGGTCCCGATCCATCCCGATCGACGTCCGCTACCGGGGCTTTCCCCGCTCTGAGCCACCGGACAGTCGCCCCACCACCGACGCGACGTGCTCGTCCAGAATCCCGGGAGGGCGAGGTGAGCATCTCGCAGCACGCCCACCGGATCGATCGATCTCCTCACCCAGCCCAGCACGTGACCGCAACGCGCGAAGCGCAGGCCGCCCACCCGAGGACCGGTGGTCACAACCCGCGGGAAGGGGTGGACCCGAAAGTGGTGCATCTCCGACAGACCGACGCGAGTCGCGGTCGAGGATCGCGCCGCCCCACCCCAGCCGCGTTCCGCGGAACCCGACCCGCGCAGTGATCTCGCCCGACAGACATCCCCATGAGCGAGATCCTTGCCCGCCGAGTTCCGCGGAACCCGCAGAGAAAAATCTTCATCGAAGCCGCGTCGGACCACCCGAAATTGTCATACCCGACTGCCATCCTCAAGCAATGACCGCCACCACCCTCCCCCTCCCCACCGGCCTCACCACCGACGCCCTCGAAAACGAACTCCTCACCCTCGCCGGACAACTCGCCGCCGCCGAATGCCGCTTCCTGGTACTCCTCGCCGAATTCGACGACCGCCGCGGCTGGGCAGGCGACGGCATCCACTCCTGCGCCCACTGGCTGTCCTGGCGCGCCGGCATGAACATCCGCACCGCCAACGAACGACTACGCGTCGCGCACGCCCTGCAACAGCTACCCAAGATCACCGAGGCGTTCGCCGCCGGCCGGCTCTCCTACTCCAAGGTCCGCGCCATCAGCCGGGTCGTCGGCTCCGACTCGGCCACCCTGACCCGGATGGCCGCCGAGATCGCCGCGGGCACGTCAGATCTCAAGTACACCACGGTCGCCGATCCGGAGACCGCCGAGAAGATCCTGCTCACCCTCGCCCTGGGTGGCACCGCCGGACACGTCGAAACCGTCGTCCGGGCCGTGCGGCGCCGGCACACCCCAGCCGGCAACACGGCGGCCCGCAGGTCGCTGACCTGGACCTGGGACGACGACGGCTCCCTCATCATCCGCGTCCGGCTCACCCCCGACGCCGGAGCCGCGTTCATCCACGCCATCGACGCCCGCGTACCGAAACGACAACCGGTCACCTCCCACACCGAGCCGGTTCCGCCGGACCTGAACGAGCAGACCCGCGAACAAGAACCGGGGGCGGTCCTCGACCGGACCGAGGCCCGCCGCGCCGATGCACTGCTCGAATACCTCACCCGCGAACCCGCCGAGGCGCCGGTCCCGATCCTCGACGCCCTGCTGCCCACGCGGATCCGGGCCGCAGCGTGATCAGCGATCGGCGCCCACCAGCCGCAGGCGGTGAGCCGTGGCGGCCGCCTCGCCGCGGGTGGTGACGTCGAGCTTCGTGAGGATGCGCGAGACGTGCACGCTCGCGGTCTTCGTCGAGATGAACAGGCGCTCCCCGATCTGCCGGTTCGTCATCCCGGAGGCGACGAGCTCCAGTACCTCCAGCTCGCGCCCGGTCAGGCCCAGCCGCGTCGCCAGGGGCTCGGCCTCCGCGAGCGGCTCGGATTCCGGTCCGGGCTCCAGCGTCAGCCGCGCCCGCTTCGCGGTGGCCGCCACCTCGTCGAGCAGCGGGACGGTGCCGAGTGCGGTGCCCAGTTCGGTGGCGCGGCGCAGCCGCTCGGCCGCGGTCGCGCGGTCGCGGCGGGCCAGCGCCGCCTCCGCCGCGCCGACCAGCGCCCACGCCAGCCCGAAGGGCCGCGCGGCCTCCTCCCACGCCGCGAGCTCGGCCTCGCGCGCCTCGGTGCGGGAGCCGGTGCCTGCGGTGAGCCGGGCGTACGTCGCCCGCTCGGCGCGGGCGTCGGCGGTGGGGGCGGGGAGCCGCGCCGCGATCTCGGCGAGGCACGCACCCGCCTCCCGCCCCGACCGGAGGCCCACCGCCTGCGCGGCCGTGGCGGCGAGCACCAGCAGCGGCCACGCGAAGTACGGCTCGCCGGTGGGCTCGTGGGCGGCGAACGCGTCGAGCGCGATCTCCAGCGCCTCCTCGTCGCGGCCCTGGGCGATCCGCACGGCGGCCGCGAGGCGCGCCTGTGGATAGTGCTCGTCGACCGTGTCGTAGCGGTTCTCCAGCAACCGGTTCACGGCGTCCACGAGCTCTCCTGCGGTGTCGACGTCGCCGCGGGCGCAGTGGATCCGCCCCCGCAGGGCCCACAGCGCGGCGAGGTAGCCCCGCGGCGGCTGCTGCTCGGCGGCGTTCTCGAGCACCTCGAGGGCCTCGTCCCAGCGCCCGAGGGACCACAGCGCCTCGGCGAGCGTGGCGGCCAGCCGCACCCCGAGCGTGCGGGCCTGCCCCATCTCCGCGGCGAGGGGCAGCCCGTCCCGGGCGACGCGCGCGCCGTCGCCGGGCCGGCCGCTGCGGGTCAGCGCGTCGGCCTGTTCGGAGTACGAGCGGATCGCCAGCATGGGCACGCGGATCCGGCGCGCCTCGTTCCGGACGCAGCGGTACGCGTCCTCCCCGCCCACGACGTCCCCCGCCTCGGTCTGCACACCGGCCCGGATGAGCGTGGCGAGCGCTGCGGCGTACCGGTCTCCCACCCGCTCCGCCATCTCGTGGGCCTCGCCGGCGAGTCGCATCGCCTCGGTGCGGTCGCTCTCCACGTAGGCGCGCCGGGCGAGGTAGCCGAGCAGCCGGGCCCGCAGCCCCGACGGGGGTTCCACCGGCACGAGCGCCAGCGCCGCCTCCAGGTCCTCCTTCGCACCGCCGATCCCGAGCCTCCGCCGGATCCGCGCCCGCCGTTCGAGCACCATCGCCTGGACCTGTGAGTCACCCGAATTCCGCGCCACGTCGAGAGCCCGGTCGGAGAGCGCCATCGCCTCGTCGAGGTCGCCGCTCTCGTCCGCGGCCTCCACCGCCAGCCGCAGCACCTCGGGGAACGAGGCGCCGGTCACGGCCACCGGGTCGTCGATCCGCGGCCACAGTGCGATCAGCCGGCGGAGCATGTCGAGCCGTTCGCGGTGGGCGAGCAGCTCGCGCCCCTCCTCGGCCGCGCGCCAGAGGGCCGCGAACGCGCGGGGGACGTCCCTGGCCGCCGTCCAGTGCCGGGCCATCTCCCCCGGTGCGTAGCAGAGCGCGGGCGGGGCCAGCACCGGATCGGCCGCGATCGCCTCGGCGAAGCGCGCGTGCAACCGGATCCGCTCCCCGGGGAGCAGGAGCTCGTCGTACACGGCGTCGCCGATCAGCACGTGCCGGAAGCCGTACCCGTCGACGGTCGCGGTGAGCACGGCGGCGTCGAGCGCGGGCCGGAGCGCGGCCTCCAGTTCGGCCGCGGGCAGGCCGGTGACGGCGACGAGGAGCCCGTGCTCCACGTGGTGCCCGCCGACGGCCACGGCGAAGGCCACCTGCCGGGAGGCCTCGGGGAGCGACTCCACCGGCACCACCAGCAGGTCGCGCAGCCGGGCCGGCACGGCGCCGTCCCCGCCGCTCTCCAGCAGCGCCTCCAGGAACAGCGGGTTGCCCTCGCTGCGCGCGTGCAGCCGGTCGGCGAACGCGTGGTCGGGCCTGCCCTGCACCGTCGCGACCAGCTCGCGGGTGTCGGCGACCGTCAGCGGCGCGAGCTCGATCCGGGTGACGCCCGGCGAGCGCAGCAGCTCGGTGACCGGCTCGCGCAGCGGGTGGGTGGCGGGCAGCGCCCGGTGGGTGCCGACCACCAGCACCCGGGCGTCGACGAGGTTGCGCACGAGGAACGCGTAGAGGTCCCACGACGACGGGTCGGCCCAGTGCAGGTCCTCGAGCACCACGACGACCGGCTCGTCCTCGGCCAGCCGCTCGAGCAGGGCCAGGACCGCCGCGAAGATCCGGCTCCGGGTGCCCTCGTCGGGCGGGGGCGGGTCGCCGAGGTCGGGCAGGAGGTGGGCGAGGTGGGCCCGCGCGGTGCGGCCCACGAGTGCGTCGATCCCGTCCACCCCGCGGCGGCGCACCGCGGCCCGCAGCAGGCCGACGAACGGGACGAACGACGAGTTGTCGTCCGCGAGCCGCACACAGGCACCGGTGAGCACCTGGCCCGCTCCGCTGCTCCCCACGAACCGCGCGACGAGCGTCGACTTGCCGATCCCGGCGTCCCCGCAGACGAGCACGCCGGCGGGTTCCCCCGCCACGGCGCGCCGGTAGGCCCCGTCCAGCCGGTCCAGCGCGGCGGCGCGGCCGACGAACCAGCGCGGTGCTCGGGGGTCCACGCCTGCATCTTCGCACCGGACGGTTGAGGTACCCCGGGCGCCGGAATGAGGAATGTGCCAGATGCCGGCGGCCACCTCAGGCGGCGACGGTGGGGGGCGACAGTCGAGCACTCCTGGAAGGACCCCCGATGGCCACCCTCGTGATGGTGTGCGGAAGCCTGCGCGCCGCGTCGACCAACGGCGCCCTGGTGCGCGCCGCAGCGGAGTTCGCGCGGACCCACCCCGCGGTCGACGACGTGCACATCGCCCCGATCCACTCGCTCCCGCTGTTCGACGAGGACGTGGAGGCGGCCGGCGACCCGATCGCGGTCGTGCGGTTCCGGGACCTGATCGCGCGCGCCGACGCCGTCGTGATCTCCACGCCCGAGTACAACGCCAGCATCCCCGGCGTGCTCAAGAACGCGATCGACTGGGCCTCGCGCCCGTACGGCGCGAGCGTGCTCACCGGGAAGCGCGTCGCCGTGATGAGCGCGTCCCCGTCCGGCTACGGCGCGCGCTGGGCGCAGGACCACCTGCGGGCGATCCTCGCCGGCGGCGTGGGAGCGCTGCTCGTCAACGAGGAGCCGGTGGTGTTCCCCCGCGTCGACACGCTGGTCGACGACCACGGGGTGCTCTTCGACGACGGTGCGCTGACCCGGGTGCAGGCGCTGATCACGCAGGCGATCGCGGCGTGCGCGCCGGAACGGGTGCCGGCGTGACGGTCCAGCGCACCGCTGCGCCGGGCCGGGTCGCGGCCCCGTGGCTCGCGTTGCTCGCCGCGCCGCTGTCGTTCGGCATCGGGGGTCCGGCCCTCGTCCTCGCGGACATCGCGCGCGACACCGGCACCACGGTCGCGTCGGCGACGTGGGTCGTCACCGCGTTCGGGTGGGGGATCTCCGTCGGCACGCCGCTCCTCGCCGGGCTGCTCGCCCGCCGGGGTGTGCGGGGCACGCTCGCGACCTGCGCGGTGCTGGTGCTGCTCGGCGCGGTCCTGGTGAACGCCCACCCGACGATGGCGGTCGTGGCGCTCGGCACGGCGCTGCTGGGCCTCGGCACCGCGGGCCTGCTCGCGTGCGCGATGACCCTCGCCGAAGGGGCCCGCACGATGGGCCTGATCAGCGCCGCGCTCGCCGCCCTCGGGGCCACCGGGCCGCTCGTCGGCTCGCTGGCCGGCAGCCTGATCGACTGGCGCGCCTCCCTGACCCTGCCGGCGCTCGGCCTGCTCGCGCTGCCGGTGGTGCTGCGACGGCCGGGGCCCGGCGGGGCCACCGTCACCGCACCGTTCGACGTGACCGGCGCGGCACTGCTCATGGCGCTCGTCACGGCGCTGGTCACCATCCCGCACCAGCCGCTCCCCGCCGCGGTGGCCGCCGCGCTCGCCGCCGGGGCGCTCGCCGTGCACCTGCGCAGGCGCCCCGACGGGTTCCTACCGGCGGTACTGGTTCGGTCGCCCGCCTTCCTGCTCGCCGCGGCGACGACGCTGTTCCTGGCGATCGTCAACTTCGGGCTCTTCTACGCCGCGCCCGTCCTGCTGGCCCGGCAGACGGGGTGGTCACCGGCCGCAGTGGGCGCCGTCATGCTCTGGCCGTACCTGCTGGGCGGGGGGTTGTCCTGGGTGGTCGTCGCGGTCACCGCCCGCCTGCACCTGCGCACGGTCGCGGCCGGCCTCGCCGCGACGGTCGTGGCGGCGACCCTCGTCGCGTGGACGGTGGCCGCGGTGCCGATCCTGCTCGTCGCGTTCGCCGCCGGATCGATCGCGGCGGCATCCGGCCAGGGGGCGCTCGCGCGGCACGCGGCCGAGGCGGTCCCAGCGCCCTACCGCTCCCCCGCCCTCGGCATGTTCACCCTCTGCTACCTGCTCGGCACCGCCTTCGGCCCCGCGATCGTGGCGCTGGTCCTCGCCACCTGACCCGTCAGGCGGCCAGCACGGTGACCGGGACCCGCTGCACCTCGTTGTTGACGAACCCGCTCGCGTTCCACGGGGGCCGCAGCGGTTGGAGCCGGCCGGTCGCATCCCGCGCACGGGTCCAGATCTCGTGCTCACCGGGTCGCGCGTCCCACGCGGCGGTGAACCGCCGCCACGCCCAACGGCCGCTCGTCTCCGGTCCGAGCTCCGCCTCCCGCCAGGTGGTGCCCGCGTCGACGCTGACGTCGACCCCGGTCACCGGCCCCCACCCCGACCACGCCCGGCCCTCCAGGGTCACCGGGCCCGGGTGGACGAACCGGTGCCGGGACAGGAAGTCGGGGAACCCCGGCGGCACCAGCAGCGCGCGCGGCTCGATCCGGGTGACCGGCACCCCCGGCTCCTCCTCCCGGGTCGAGCGAACCCGGTAGCCCACTCGGTTCTGGTACCCGGTGAAGGGCTCGGTCACCACGTCGATCCTGGTCAGCCACTTGACGTGCGCCATGCCGTACCAGCCGGGAACCACCAGGCGGGCGGGGTAGCCGTGCTGGGGTGCCAGCGGCGCACCGTTCATCTCGTAGGCGATGAGCACGTCCTCCCCCAGCGCCTCGGCCAGCGGCAGGCCGCGCTGGTAGGTCTGCTCCACGCCCCGCTCCACGCCGTGGTCGGCACCGGTGAACACCACCTCCTGCGCCGCGTCGGACAGCCCCGCCGCACGCAGCAGCGGCGCGAGCGCGGTGCCGGTCCACTCCGCGGTGCCCACCGCCTCCACCAGCCACGGCTGGCTCTCCGGCCGCGGGTCCAGGCGGGCGCGTCCGTTCCCCGCGCACTCGAGGGTGACGCGGACGCTGCGGCGGGGCAGCCGGGTCAGTTCGGCGAGGTCGAGCGTGACCGGCCGCCCGAGCGCCCCGCCGATCTCCAGACTCCACGCCGCGGGGTCGACGAACGGGATGTCGTAGTGGATCAGGAGGTAGTGCAGCCCCGGCGGGGTCAGCTCCGCACGCAGCATCTCCAGCGGAAGGCCGTGGTTGCGGGCGGCGAGCTGCAGCTCCTGCCGCGTGATCGCGGCACCGGGCTCGTTCAACCGCGCGGGCCTGCTGTGGGCGGCGAACGCGGTCTCGACCGTGGACGTCATGACGCGTCCTTCCCCCGGCCGGTACCAGGCGCTCGACCGGGAGGCGTTTATCCCACCGCGTACGGACCCGGTCAAGGCTGCGCGAGGTCCGCGGATCCGGTCGGCGGCTCCACGGCGAGGGCGGCCGCCCGCGCGACCAGGTCGCGCAGGTACCGGTGCTCGGGGTCGTCGTCGTAGACCGGGTGCCACCACATCGCCTCGACCAGCGGCCCGGCCTCGAACGGCACGGGCAGCGCGCGGATCCCGGTGTCGAGCGGCAGCAGGTCGACGAGCCCGCGCTGCAGCAGCGCGATGCGGTCGCTGCCGGCGACCAGGCCGGGAACGGTCAGGAAGCTCTCGGTGACGACCTGGACGTGCGGCTCGATGCCGAGCATGCGCATCTGACGTGCGGCAGCCGTCGCCGCGGTCGGCCCGTGGTAGACCGTGACCCACGGCAGCGTCTCCAGGTGCCGCACGGTCAGCCCGGTGTCGACCGCGGTGTTGTCGGCCGACACGACGCACACCCACTCGTCGCGGTAGAGCTCGCGGTGCGGCAGGTCGGTGACGATGCCGTGCGGGAGCAGGAGCAGGTCCGTGCCGAGCAGCACCTGTTCCGCCCGATCGACGAGCTCGGGGCTCGTGGCCGCGAACCGCAGCCGGGCGTGCGGGGCCTCCTCGGCGAACAGCCGGGCGAGCACGTCCCCGAGCACGACGACCACGTAGTCGCTGGCCAGCACGGAGAACTCGCGCCGGGAGCGGGCGGGGTCGAAGCCGGGCTGGGCGCCGAACACCCGCTCGATGCCGGAGAGCGCGACCCGCACCAGGTCCTGCAGCTGCACCGCGAGCGGGGTGAGCCGGTAGCTGTTGCCTACCCGTGTGAGCAGCTCGTCGTCGAAGTGCCTGCGCAGCCGGGCCAGCGACGCCGACAGCGCCGGCTGGGACAACCCCATCTCCGCCGCGGCCCGCGTGACGCTGCGCTGGCGCAGCAGCGCGTCGAGGGACACGAGCAGGTTGAGGTCCAGGCGACCGAGGTGCACGGGGGCGGAGGATATCCACGAAGCTGATGCCGCGCATCAGGCATCTCGTCTTCCCGGGGCGCAGGACCTCCCGCATCGTGGAGCCACCCCGCCTCGACGAGGAGACGACGTGCCCGACTCGCCACCCGCCACCGCTATCGACGGCGCCGATGCCGAAGGCGCGATCGCCGCCGCGGCGAAGCGCTGCTCCAACTGGGGCCGCTGGGGCGCCGACGACGTGCTCGGCACCCTCAACTTCCTCGACGACGCCAAGCGCCGCGAGGGCGCCGGCCTCGTCCGGCGCGGCGCGAGCTTCTCGCTGGCCCAGTCGTTCGACGCCGACGGGCCGCAGAAGGGGTGGCGGCGGCGCACCAACCCGGTGCACACGATGCTCGACACCGGGCTGGACGCCGAGCGCGGCACCCAGGGCTTCCCGCACGGCATCGGTGGCGCCGACGACGTCGTCTTCATGCCGCTGCAGGCCTCCACCCAGTGGGACGGGCTCGGGCACATCTTCGACCACGGGCTCGCCTACAACGGCCGCCGCGCGGGCGACGTCGTGACCAGCCAGGGCGACCGGGTCACCGGCATCGAGACGGCCGCCGCGCACATCGCGGGCCGCGGGGTGCTGCTCGACGTCGGCCGGGTCCTCGGCACCGACGGGGAGCTGCCCGACGGGTTCGCCGTCACCACCGAGCACCTGGAGGCCACGATCGCGGCCCACGGTGCGTCGGCGCGGGTCGGGCCGGGCGACCTCGTCCTCGTCCGGACCGGGCGGCTCGCCCGCGCCCGGCGCGAGGGCTGGGGCGACTACGCGGGCGGCCCCGCACCCGGCCTGTCGTTCACCACGGCCGACTGGCTGCACGGCACCGAGATCGCCGGCATCGCCACCGACACCTGGGGCTTCGAGGTGCGGCCCAACGAGTTCGACGACGCGTTCCAGCCGCTGCACCAGGTCGTCATCCCGCACATCGGCCTCTACGTCGGCGAGATGTGGGACCTGGACGCGCTGGCCACCGACTGCGCGGCCGACGGGGTCCACGAGTTCCTGCTCGTCGCCGCCCCGCTGCCCGTGACCGGTGCCGTCGGCGCCCCGGTCAACCCGATCGCGGTGAAGTGAGGGAGCAACGCATGCCCGCCGTCACCAGCGTCCTCGTCGTCGGCGGTGGTCTCGCCGGGACCGCCACCGCAATCCACCTCGCCGCGGACGGTGTGGCCGTCGACCTCGTCGACGTCAAGCCGGAGCCCACCGCGCTCGGCTCCGGGATCACCCTGCAGGGCAACGCGCTGCGCGAGCTGCGCGCGCTCGGCGTCTGGGACCGCGTGCGCGAGCGGGGCTACGCCTTCGACGTCACCGGCCTGCGGGCCCCGGACGCGGCGGGCACCGTCGTCGCGGAGATCCCGGACGCCCGCACCGGCGGCCCGGACCTGCCCGCCGCCACGGGCATGCCGCGCCCGGAGCTGGCCCGGATCCTCCTCGACCGGGCCGCCGACGCCGGGGTGAAGATCGCGTTCGGCGTCGCACCGATCACGGTCACCCAGGACGACGCGGGCGTCGACGTCGGGTTCTCCGACGGCTCCACCGTGCGGTACGAGCTGGTGGTGGGGGCCGACGGGGTGCGGTCCTGGACCCGGCGCGCCGTCGGGATCGAGCTGGAGACGCGGCCGGTGGGGATGGGGATCTGGCGGGCGTTCGGCCCCCGCCCGGCGAGCGTCACCCGCACCGACCTCTACTACGGCGGCCCCTCCTACATCGCCGGCTACTGCCCCACCGGCGAGGACTCGCTCTACGCCTACATCGTCGAGGACGCCCAGGACCGCAGCGACCTGTCCCCCGAGCAACGGCTCGCGACGATGACCCGGCTCGCCGAGGCCTACCACGGCCCGTGGGACGAGATCCGCGGGTCGCTCACCGACGCCGCGCACGTCCACTACACCTGGTTCGATACCCACCTGCTCGACGCGCCCTGGAACCGGGGCCGGGTCGTGCTCGTCGGGGACGCCGCCCACACCTGCCCGCCCACGCTCGCCCAGGGCGGGGCGATGGCGCTGGAGGACGCGGCGGTGCTCGCCGAGCTCCTCCTCGGCCGGGACGCGCTCGACCAGGACCTGTGGGACGCCTTCCACGACCGCCGCGTCGAGCGCGTCCGGACCGTGGTGGATGCGTCCAACCAGCTCGCCCGGTGGTTGCTCGACCACGTGCAGGGCGACGCCCCCGCGCTGTTCCGGCGCATCGCCGCCCTCACCGGCCGGCCCGCCTGAACCCCGAGGAGACGAGATGACCGAACGCCTGATCACGCACCTGCGGCACGTCGACCTCGCCGTGCCCGATCACGCCCGCCAGCTGGACTTCTACACGGGCCCGTGGGGCCTCACGCCCGAACACAGCGACACCGGACTGACGTTCCTCGCCGCCGAGGGCAGCCCCGAGCAGTACGTCGTGCGGCTGCGCAAGGCGGCCGAGAAGCGGATCGACCTCATCGCCTTCGGCGTCGCCACGGCCGCCGACGTCGACGTGCTCGCCGCCCGCCTGGCCACGGCCGGAGTGCAACTGGTCAGCGAGCCCGGCGCGCTGCAGACCCCCGGTGGCGGTTACGGCTTCCGGTTCTTCGACAACGAGGGCCGCACGGTCGAGATCTCCTCGGACGTCGCCGTCCGCGCCCACCGCCGGATCGAGGAGGGCGAGTCGATCCCGGTCCGGCTGTCCCACGTCGTGATCAACTCGGCCGAACCGGAGGCCACCCGCGCCTTCTACGAGCAGCACCTCGGCTTCGCCCTGTCCGACACGCTGGTGCACCCGCGCATGGGCGCGATGATGTGGTTCCTGCGGGTCAACAGCTGGCACCACAGCATGGCGATCGCCCGCTGCCCGCACCCGTCGCTGCACCACGCCTCGTTCGAGATGCGCGGCATCGACGAGTACATGCGCGGCACCGGCAGGCTGCTGCGCGCCGGGGTGGAGAAGATCTGGGGCCCGGGCCGCCACCTGGCCGGCAACAACACCTTCAGCTACTTCCTCGACCCCAGCGGCAACACCATGGAGTACACCACCGAGCTGGAGCAGGTCGACGAGGACACCTGGCACCCCCACCTCTACGACTTCACCCAGCCCGAGGTCTCCGACCAATGGGGCACCGCGAACGCCATGAACGAGTTCGTGGCGAAGCGCTCCTTCAACGACCCCGACAAGGGCTTGTTCGTGGCCCCTCCCGTCTGATGCGGCGCCCGGCCCGGAACCGGCCGCGCGCGAGGAAGCGCTGAGAGGACATCCCGTGTTCGAGTACTTCCCGGGCAACTACGTCTGGAACCTGGGCGTCGTGGCCGCGCTCAACAGCGGCGGCCTGATCGACGAGGTCGACCGGGCCTGCCGGGCCATCCGGGAGGCCGCGGCCCGGGGCGAGGACGCCGGCACCCCCGAGTTCCTGCGCGCCTGGACCGCGCTCACCGACCAGCTCGTCGACCGCGCCGAGGAGGCCGAGAAGGCTGGCCGCACCCGCACCGCGGGCGAGCTGTCCTTCCGCGCCACCAACTACCTGTGCCAGGCCGAGCGCATGCTGTCGCGGTCCGACCCGAACCGCCTCCCCACCTACCGGCGGGTACTGGAGCTGGCGCAGCGTTCGTTCCGCCTGCGCGACCCCCGGATCACCCGCGTGGCGATCCCGTACGAGGGCACCACCCTGCCCGCGTACTTCAGCGCCGCCCCGGCCACCGAGCACGGCCGGGCCCCGGTGGTCGTCCTGGTCAACGGCCTGGACTCGACGAAGGAGCACATGTACACATCGAGCCACTGGGCCGAGCTCGCCGCCCGCGGCATCTCGTGCCTGATGCTCGACCAGCCCGGCACCGGCGAGGCGCTGCGCCTGCAGGGCCTGACCGCCCGCGTCGACGCCGAGGCGTGGGCGGGCGCCGCCGTCGACTGGCTCGAGACCCGCGCCGACGTCGACGCCGCGCGCATCGGCGTCGTCGGCTGGTCGCTCGGCGGCTACTACGCCCCGCGCGCCGCCGCCTTCGAGAAGCGGTTCGCCCTCTGCGTCGCCTGGGGCGCGAACCACAACTGGGGCGCGGTGCAGCGGCGGCGCCTCGAACGCGAGGGCGAACGCCCCGTGCCCCACTACTGGGAGCACGTGCTCTGGGTGTGGGGCCACGACGACCTCGACGCCTTCATCGAGTTCGCCGACGGCATCCACCTCGACGGCGTTGTCGAGCACATCACCGTGCCCTTCCTCGTCGCCCACGGCGCGAACGACCGGCAGATCCCCCTCGAGTACGCGCACCGCTCCTACGACCAGGCCGTCCGCAGCCCGAAGCGCGAGCTGCGGATCTTCACCGCCGAGGAGGGCGGCGCCGAGCACATCGGTCTCGACCACCTGCCCCACGTGAGCACGTTCGTCGCCGACTGGGTCGCGGACACCTTCGCCATCTAGAGGCGGCGCAGCGCATCAGGGGAGTTCGGCTTCCAGGTGGCGTCGGAGTTCGGCGAGGGTCTCGCGTGCCAGGTCGAGCCGCGCCGGATCGAGGCCCTCGGTGGTCGCGCAGGGCCAGCTGGGTGCAGGCCGTCTGCATCGCGTTGGACGACGCATCGGCCGCCGTCCCGTGCTGCAGGCGGGTGTGGTGTGCGCCACCGTCCTGATCGTCCATCGGGACCCGCAGCCCAAGCTCGACTTCCTCGAGCGGTTCATGAGCTGACCCGGCGCCACGCCGCCGGAGCGTCACCGCGCACGTCCTGCTCGGCCAGCTCGGCGCTGAAGTCGACGCCGCGGGCGATCAGGTCGCGGTAGTGCGCGATCTCGGCCTGCACGGTGGCGTGGTCGGCCCGCAACTGCGCCATCCGCTCCTCGAGGGCCGCCGCGTGCTCCTCGAGCAACGCGACCCGCGACCGGTGGTGCTCGAGCCCCACTGTGCCCAGCTGCACGAACTTGCGGACCTCCGCCACCGGCATCCCCGTCCGGCGCAGCACCTGGACGAGCCGCACGAACCCGATCGCGAGCGGCGAGTAGCGGCGGCGGCCGTCCGTTCCGCGGTCGATGTCGGGCAGCAGGCCCGCACGCTCGTACCAGCGCAGGGTGTCGATGCTCAGACCCGTCCGCTCCGACACCTCCCGGATCCCGACGGCGTCCCGCGACGAGGAGGAGGCGCTCACCCGCACCACGTTATGCACGAACCCGCCCACCGGCCACGTCGAGCACGAACCGGTACCGCACGTCGTTCTTCTCCAGTCGCCGGAACCCGGTGTTGACCTCCGCGAACGGCAGCACCTCGACGTCGGCCACGATCCCGTGCGCCGCGCAGAAGTCCAGCATCTCCTGTGTACGCACCGTGCCCGCCCCCGCCGACAGCGTCATCCTCCGCCCGAGCAGGGCCATGGCCTCCGGTTCGTAGCGGTCCGGGGTGCTGAGCATGCAGAGCTCGCCGTCCAGCCGCAGCGTGCGCAGGTAGGGCGTCGGGTCGTCCTTGCCCGACGCGGTGTCCAGGACGTGGTCGAGCGTCCGCTCCGCCGCGGCCATCGCGGCGTCGTCGGTGGACACCACCACCGCGTCCGCGCCGAGATCACGCGCCGCCCGCACCTTCTCCTCCGAGGTGGTGAACACGGTGACGTGCGCGCCGAGCGCCTTCGCGAACTTCACCGCGAGGTGCCCCAGCCCACCCAGCCCCACGATGCCCACCCGATCACCGGGCCCGACCCCCGCCCGCCGCAACGGGTCGAACGTCGTGACGCCCGCGCACATCAACGGCGCCGCCCCGGCCGGGTCCAGACCCTCCGGCAGGTGGTAGACGAACGCCTCCCGCACGACGTACTCGCTCGCATAGCCGCCACGGGTGATCGTGCCGTCGTGGCGATCGACACCTCCGTAGCTGGTGACCGGCCACTCCTCGCAATAGACCTCGCGATGCGCGCGGCAGGGCGGGCACACCCCGCAGGAGTCGACGATGTTCCCAACGGCGACCGGGTCCCCCACCCGGAAACCGGTCACGTCCGCACCCACGGCCGCCACTTCCCCGACGAACTCGTGGCCCGGCACGAACGGGTCACCGCCGGGTGTGAGCGCCTCGACCGCGTGCAGATCGCTGTGGCAGATCCCGCAGAACGTCACCCGCACCGCGACGTCGTCGGGACGCAGATCGCGACGCTCGAACGTGTAGGGCCGCAGATCCTCACCGGGCCCGAAGGCCGCGTATCCCGTTGTGCCGCGCATGGCAGCGACGCTAGGAGCTGGAGCGCACTCCAGCGCAAGTCCGCTGGTCCGCGGCCGTCCCCGCCGGGATCCTGACCCCTATGATCGGCGGCCTGGAGCGTTTCCCGACGCCTGGCGACTCTGCTGGCTAATTGGGTCAGGCGGCCAGGGTCTGGTCGAGTCGGGTGAGGTGGCTGGTTCGGGTGCGGTCCAGAGGGTGGCCGTGCCAGTAGCCGTGCAGGCGGATGAGGTTGAGCGCGACGGCGGAGAACACGTGCTCGAGCCGGGTTTTGGGCAAGCCGCGGTAGCGGGCTCGGCGCAGGCCGGTGACCGTTACCGCCTGGCTGATGGTGCCCTCGACAC
>NZ_JBHSKO010000048.1:0-19240 GCF_042657305.1 Pseudonocardia zijingensis
ACGTCCTGGCCGCGCAACGCCGAGAACGAGCCCGTGTCCGCAGCGAACGCCAGCAACGCTGGGGCCGCCCCCGAGCCGCGGCCGCCGCGTGATCAAACCCGGCGAACGTATGTGGCCAACGCACTAGTAACGACCGCGTCCCGAGCGCAGGGTCGTCGAGGGGGACGTGCCGAACCGCCGCTTGTAAGCCACCGCGAACCGGCCGGGGTGCAGGAAAGCCCAGCGCGCCGCCACGCTGCCGACCGTGACCTCGCTCGGGTCGGCGGCGAGGAGCTGCGCGTGGATCCGGTCCAGCCGCACGTCCCGCAGACGGGTCATCGGCGAGATCCCGAGGGTTCGCGAGAACTGCTCCTGGAGCGTCCTCGCGCTGACCGCGACAGCGGCTGCCAGCTCGGCGATCGTCCACGCGTGCTCGGGTCGATCCTCGATCAGCTCGACCGCCTGCCGCACCGCCCGCGGCTGCGGCACGACGGCACCGCGCCGCAGATCGTCGGAATAGTTGTGCGGCTGCGCCAGCAGCAGCCCGTGGATCAGCAGGCCCTGCAGATGCGCAGCGGCCGCGGGGAAGCGCAACATCCCGTCCGGGCGCTCTGCCTCGCGCTCCAGCACGTCGAGGGCGGCGAGCCACGAGGTGGCCGCAGGAGTGGTGCTGTCCATCGCCACCGCGAACTCGAGCGGTCGCGACAACGGGTGCCCCAGCAGCTTCTCCAGCTCCCGGTCCACCGAGTGCCTCTCCAGCATGAGGCACGTCTGATCACTTCCCGCACCCCACCGGATGTCCGCGGGCGCGTCGGGCATGAAGACCGCGGGCCGGCGTGGGGTGGAGACCACCGGCTCACGACGTCCGCTGCGGGAACTCGTGGTGCCGGAGAGCGGGATGTTGACGTGGTAGTTCGACGCCTCGGCCGTCACCATCCGGACTTCCGGGCCGTAGCGCAGGTACCCGACCGTCACATCGCCCAGCCGCAACGCGTTGAGCTGCATGTCCAGCGCCGCCGCGGGGTCGAGCACCTCGACCCGGTGGGGCAGGAACACCTCTCCCACGGCGTCGAGCGCCTCGTCGAGGTCGACGGTGCGCACGACGCAACGGCCGTGGAAACGATCACGCGTGTCCGTCACGCCCGCCTTGCCGTTCCTCATCGCGCTCCACCATCGCACGCTGCCGTTCGAGCTCGCGCCTTCCGTACGTCGCCTGCCGGACGGCCTCCTCGCTCTCGAGGCTGGAACCGAGCGCCCCGGCCACGATTCCCACCGAGCTCGCCAGCCACACCAACTTCATGTAGGAGCCGAACGAGGCGGGCCGCTGCAGCTGCGAGGAGAAGTACCCGGGATCGATCAGGGCAACCGCGACGAGCAGTCCGGCGAGGTAGAGCAGCACGTACATGCACGTGACCCCGATGACGATCGTGATCGCCGTGGCGGTGTTGTAGAGCACCGCCTTCTCCCGCGCGTCCCGGTCGCCCGCGCGGTCCCAGAGGCCGTTGTAGGCGATCAGCCAGGTCGCCATCGCCAGGATCGCGACCACGGAGATGAGCAGCAGCCTCAGCGGCGACAACGAGGCCGACATCATCCAGAAGCTCGTGATCACGATGGCGTAGGCGCTGGTCGCAACGGCCGCCGCGGTGGCGCTGGACAGGTGGGGCACGAGCCGCCACGGCCGGTTGTCCCGCACCATCCCCGCGAGCAACCGCAACCTGCCGCGCAGCCCGACCAGCTCCAGATGCGCCTCGGCGTCCTCCTCACCGCTCACGCGACGCAGTGGGCTGAACCGCGGGATGACCGGTGGTCGTCCCCCGTCCGACCCGGACTCGCGCCCGGTGAGCGCCTGCAGGAGGTGAACGACCGCTTGGCGCGCCCGCCGGTGCACGCCCACGGCCCCGAGCCCGGGCAGCGAGATCATCCCGCAGCGCGCGCGAGCGCTGAGAACGGCGGCGACGGGCGTCCCCACGCGGCGCGGAAGATCCGTCACCGCGATCACGACGTCCCACTCCTGCCGCTCGCGGTGCTCCTGCGAGAGCGACTCCAGCGGGACCAGTCCCCTGTCGTCGAGCGGGATCTCGTGGCTCTCGGTGCTCACCACCCAGTCGGTCGCGTCGTCGACCTGCGCGGACAACACGCCGGCCAGCTCGGGAACGAGGGCCGCGGCGACACCGGTCGGCGGACCGGGATCGGCCAGCAGGCCGACCCGGACCCGGCGACCGCGTGCATGGTCATCCACGAGCGCTCCTCCTTCGACGCGGCTCCACCGACGCCGGTCACCTCGGATCGCCGCAAGCCGGACCGGTCCGAATTGTGGCTCCGCAGCGCCGCTACCGCTCCGTCTGGCCAGGGGCGGGCCGATCGGCCTCCTGCGCCGACCGTGCCGCCACCGCGACGAAGTCCGCGATCAGCGGGTGACCGCCGACGCTCTTCCACGCCAGCGAGATCGGCACCGGCGGCGCGTCGGACACGGGCCGGTAGACGATCTGCGGATGGTGGTAGACGCGGCCGGTGGCAGCCGGGGTGAGGCCGAAACCGCGCCCGGTTGCGATGGCCTCGAGCCACTCCTCGATGTTCTGCACGCGGACGAACCGGCGGGGCCGCGACCCCGGGCGCCACAGGTCGGGGTGCGTCGTCCCGGCGAGCACGTTCACCACGACGGGGTGCTCCCGCAGGTCGTCCAGGGTGAGCACATCCCTTCCGGTGAGCGGGTGCTCAGCCGGCAGCGCCGCGATCCGGGGCTCCTCGCAGAGCAGCAGCGTGGCCCAGGACGGGTCCCGGGCTCCGCCCACCATGAACGCGACGTGGCACTTGCCCTCGGCCAGGCTCGCGCCGGCGTCGTCGTAGCGCCGCAGGTCGACCGTGACCTCGGCGTGCTCCGCCTCGAACGCGCGCACGACCGGGCTGGTGATCTCCGCGGTGGCCCCCGACGTGAAGCCGACGCGCAGAACGGTGGTGGCGCGGCGAGCCGAGTCGACGGCCTCGTCGAGGACGGCGAGCACGCGGTGGGCGTGAACCAGGAACCGGGCGCCGGCCGCGGTCAGCGCCACCGAGTGCCGGTCGCGGGAGAGCAGCCGGGTGCCGAGCGCCTGCTCGAGCGCCATGACGGCTCGGCTGAGCGACGGCTGGGTCAGGAGCAGGCGCTGCGCCGCTCTGGTGAAGCTCCGCTCCTCCGCCACGACGATGAACGCCCGCAGGTGCCGAAGTTCGATGCCGTGTGAACCACGCTGCTCACTCATCGTCGTTATGCATAGCACGTATGAGCCCTCCTCGAGCGGCATTGGCAGGGATGACGAGCGCGTTCGTAACCTCCCGCCATGCCAGACGAGCTCACCCGCTTCCGCGGGGTCATCCCGGCGCACCTGCTGCCCTTCACCGCGGACCTGGAGATCGACGAGGCCAATCTCCGCAAGCACATCCGGTGGCTGTTGGCGACCGACGGCCTCGGCGGGATCACGACCACCGCCCACGCCTCCGAGGTCGCGACCCTGACCGCCGACGAGCAGCGCCGCGTCCTCGCCATCGTGCTCGAGGAGGTGGACGGGAAGGTGCCGGTGATCGCGGGCGTGTACCAGGACGGCACTGCGGAGGCCGCACGGATCGCCGCCCGGCACGAAGCGGACGGCGCCGACGGCCTGCTCGTCTTCCCCTCCGCCGTGTTCAGCGACGGCGGCCACCTGCGCACCGAGATGGCGACGGGGCACTACGCCGAGATCGCGGCCGCCACCCGGCTTCCCATGATCGCCTTCATCTACCCGACGACGTCGCCGCTGCGCATCCAGCTCGACGGGATCCTCGAACTCTGCACCACGATCGACAACGTCGTCGCGATCAAGGAATGGTCGAACGACATCGTCGTCTACGAACGCACCTGGCGGGCGCTCAAGGCCCTCGGCAAAGAGATCACCGTGCTGTCGAGCTTCAGCCGGTCGCTGTTCGCATCGCTCTGCGTCGGCGCGGACGGCATCCTCTCCGGGCACGGCAGCGTGGTGGCAGACCTGCACGTGCGGCTCTGGAACGCGGTCGAGGCGCACGACCTCGACGGAGCCCGCGCGGTCTGGGACCGCATCTGGCCGCTCGCGGAGGCCTGCTACCGCGACCCGTTCCTCGACGGGCACAACCGCATGAAGTTCGCCCTCGAGCACCTCGGGCGCATCGACGAGGCATTCGTGCGACCTCCGCTGCGGGCGCTCGGCGCCGAGGAGCGCGCGCGGCTCGCGAAGGCGTTCGACGAATCCGGGCTGGGCGATGGGGCCCGCTGACCTGTTGTTCCGCCCGATCCGGATCGGGGCCGTCGAGATCCCGAACCGGATCGTGCTGCCGTCGATGACCACCCGGTACGCCACGCGGGAAGGGTTCGCGACGGACGAGACCGTCGGCTACTACCGGGCCAGGGCACGCGGTGGCGTCGGTCTGGTCACGGTCGAGATGGCGGCGCCCGAGGTCGCCGGCCGGCACAGGTTCCACGAGCTCGGCATCTACGACGACAAGTTCCTCCCCGGCCTGACCCGCATCGTCGAGGCGATCCACGCCGAGGGGGCGCGTGCGTCGATCCAGCTCGGTCACGGCGGCAGCCGGGCCCGCCGCGCGGTGTCGGGGACCCAGCCCGTGTCCGCGTCCTCGATGCCCGTCCCGGTCTTCGAGATCGAGCACGAGATCGCGCGCCCGGAAGCGATGACGGAGAGCCGCATCGACGAGGCCGTCCGCGCCTTCGTCGACGCGGCGCGGCGCGCCCGCACCGCCGGGTTCGACGTCGTCGAACTGCACGCCTCCCACGGCTACCTCATCTCCCAGTTCCTCTGCCCGGCGGAGAACGACCGCACCGACGCCTACGGGGGCTCGCTGGAGAACCGGGCCCGATTCGGCCTGCGCATCCTGACCGCCGTCAAGGCTGAGGTGCCCGACCTCCCGGTGATCTTCCGCATCACCGTGGACGACCTGTTCCCCGAGGGCCTGCCGTTCGCCGAGGGCCTGCAGGTCGCGATCTGGGCGGCGGAGGCCGGCGCCGACGCCATCAGCGTCACCGCGGGCCACTACCGGTCGGTGCCGGGTGCGGAACGGATGATCCCGCCGATGGCGTACCCGGACGGCGCGTTCCTCGACTACGCCGCCGCGGTGAAGAAGGAGGTGCAGGTCCCGGTCATCGGTGTGGGCCGGCTCGGCAACCCCGCGGTGGCGACGGCCGCACTGGCCGAGGAGAAGCTCGACCTGGTCGCGATCGGCCGCCCGCTGATCGCCGACGCCGCCTGGCCGGAGAAGGTGCGGGACGGGCGCCCGGTGCGTCGCTGCCTGGCGTGCAACCACTGCGTCAACAACATGCGCGGCGGCAACGTGCTCAGCTGCGTGGTGAACCCGCTGACCGGTCACGAGAACGACTTCCGGGAGGAGTCCGGCCCGCGCGGCAGGCGGATCATCGTGATCGGTGCGGGGCCGGCCGGCCTGTCGTACGCCGCTCTGGTCGCCGGCCGGAACGAGGTCACGGTCGTCGAGAGCGAGAGCCGGGCCGGCGGCGCGTTCCGCTGGACCGGGAAGGCGCCTCTCTTCAACGACGTCGAGGCCGCGGACGGCACCTTCGAGGCCTACATCGACGAGCTGGAGCGCGAGTGCCGCCGGCTGGGCGTCGGCTTCCGGTTCGGCACCCGCCTCACCCGCGACTCCCCCCTGCTGGCCGAGGCCGACACCGTCGTGCTCGCCACGGGCGCGCGCTACCGCGGCCGGACCGGGCCGCTGGTGCGGGCGCTCCTGCGCTCCGGCCGCCTCAAGTCCCCGACCGGCCGGAGGATCTTCGCCGACCCGAGGCTGCGCGCCCTCTTCTACCACCGCGCCCGCGCCGCGACGGGAGCGTCCGTGCAGCGCGAACTGGGACTGGCGGCCGACGACCCGCGCGAGGTGATCGTGATCGGGGACGCCGCCGCACCGGGCAAGGCGCGCGAGGCCATCAGCAGCGCCTTCGCCGCCGCCCTGGACACCAAGGTCGAGTTCCGCCGCTAGCTCCCGGCGGCGGCCGCACTCGAACCAACGCGATGGAAGATCATCAAAGGAGATGCACGTGAGCTCGTTGCTCAAGGGGAAGACCGCGATCGTCACCGGCGCAGGTCGCGGAATCGGCGCGGCGATCGCCACCGCGTTCGCCCGCGAGGGCGCGACGGTCGCCGTGATCGACATCGACGGAGGCTCCGCGCGGCGCATCGCGGAACAGATCGACGGGTACGGGTTCGCGGCCGACCTCACCGAACCGGCTGCCGTCGAGAACGCGGTCGGGGACGCCGTGTCGGCGCTCGGCGGGCTCGACGCCTTCGTCAACAACGCGGGCGTCTGCAGCACGGGGAGCCTGCTGACCGACGACGTGGAGGTGTGGGACCGGCAGTTCGCGGTGAACGCGCGGGCCGCGTACCTGTGCTGCACGGCGGCGGCACGCCGGATGGTGGCCGCCGACGCCGGCGGCTCGATCGTCGTGGTGACGTCCAACTGCGCCCACGCGCCGCGGATGGACCTCGGCGCCTACTGCGCCTCGAAGGCCGCCTCCGAGATGATGGCCGAGTGCCTCGCGCTCGAGCTGGCGGGACGGCAGATCAGGGTCAACACCGTGAACCCCGGCTCCTGTGAGACCGAGATGCAGCGGCGGCAGTGGTCCGAGCTGGGTGTGGGCCCGGAGCGCCAGATCAACGGCGACCCGAGCACGTTCCGGACCGGCATCCCGCTCGGCAGGCTGGCGCAGCCGGAGGACGTCGCCGATGTGGCGATCATGCTCGCGTCGGACCGCACCCGGTTCGTCACCGGCCAGAACTGGACGGTCGACGGCGGCCAGACGCTGTGAAGCCCGCGGCGGACACCCGGTCCGCGGACGGCACCGAGCCGGCCGCGGAACAGAAGATCAACAAGCGGTACGTCGTCGCACTCGGCGGCGGGATGGCCGTCGAGTGGTTCGACTTCAGCGTCTACGGGCTCGTCGCCGCGCTGCTGGCACCCCATTTCTTCCCGGGTGACGACGCCGTCGCGTCGACCCTGTCCGCGCTGGCGGTGTTCGCGGTCGGGTTCGTCGCCCGCCCGCTCGCGGCGGTCTTCTTCGGTCCGCTGGCCGACCGCATCGGGCACAAGAAGGTGCTCCTGGCGTCGATCACCGCGATGGCGGCGAGCACGCTGATGATGGGCCTGCTGCCCACGTACGACCAGATCGGCCTGTGGGCAGGTGTGGCACTCGTGGCGGCCCGGCTCATCCAGGGCCTCTCGACCGGCATCGAGCAGGCGGTGGGGAACGCGGCCGCCCTGGAGCTGGCCGGTCCGCGCAACCGCGGGAGGTTCGCCACCACCGTCTCCGGATCCATCCTGCAGGCGGGGATCCTGCTGGCCGCGCTCGTCTGCTTCCTGGTCAGCGCGGTCCTCGGCGGTGAGGCCATGGCGGAGTGGGGCTGGCGCGTCCCGTTCATCATCGGCGGGCTGTCCGGGCTGGTGATCTTCTACCTCCGCCGGTCCCTCCCGGAGACCGGCGCGACCGCCGAGGTCGAGGGTCCACCGAGGAGTTCCGCCGATGTCTGGCGCGAGCTGTGGCGCCACCGCCTGGGCCTGTTCGCCGTCATCTTCGTGGTGGCGGGCACGCAGGTGGCCAACTACGCGTGGACCGTCGGGATGCCGAACATGGCCCGCTCCGTGTTCGGCGAGGACCCCACCCAGGTGTTCGCGGTGATGACGGGCCTCGGCTGCATCATGGTGGCGGTCGGGCCGCTGGCGGGCAGCCTGTGCGACCGCTACACGAACTCGAAGATCTTCACGCTGTTCCGGCTCGGCCTGGTCCCGACGCTGTTCACGGTGCTCCTCTACCAGCAGCCCGGCATCTGGACCTTCGCCGTGGTGGTGCTGGGCGGGGGGATCCTGGTGTCGTTGAACCAGGTGCTGTTCAACTACATCATCTCCACCCTGATGCCCGACAGCTGCCGCACCACCGGCGTCGCGATCGGGTACGGGCTCGCGATGACCGTGTTCGGCGGTACCGCGTCGTACGTGCTCGTGTGGCTGCAGCGGCAGGACGCGTTCTGGGCGTTCCCCGTGTACGGAGCGGCCGTCTGCATCGTGAGCGTGGTGCTGTACGACGCGGCACGGCGCCGGGGCCACGTCCACATCGGACGGTGAGGGCGCCCGACCTCGGGCCGATCCACGAGCCACCGCCACCCCGCTGAAACCCGCTACCGGCTGAGTCCGGAGAGCGCCCGCCACCGACCTTGACTCGGAAGCAGGGGCTCCCTACAGTTCAGCGCAATCGGTTGCGCTATCGATTGCGTAACCGTCCGACGTTGCAGGACACGTCCCATCACCCACCCCCACTCGCACTGGCGCGGTGCAGGGAGGAAACCCACATGCCCCTCAGAACAAGGGTGTTCGCCGCCGGCGTCTTCGCCACCGCACTGCTGGCCGTCGCCGCGTGCGGAGGACCGGGCCCGGGCGGCGCGAGCAGCACCGAGCTGACGTTCGCCTACGAGGGCCCGCTCGGCACCGGGCACGAACTGGCCGCGGACATCTTCGAGGAAGCTCTCGACGACGTGTCGGACGGAGCGTTCGAGCTGCAGATGTTCCCCGCGGCGCAGCTCGGAGGCGAACCGGCACTACTGGAGTCCGTCCGCAGCGGCGACATCGACTTCGTCCTCTCCTCCACGGCGAACGCCGCGGCGATCGCCCCCGAGTCCGGTGTGCTGTCGCTGCACTACCTGTTCGACGGCCAGGACGACGTCATCTCGACCGTCGGCAGCCCGGAGGTCAACGAGGCGTACCAGGCCATGGCCGAGGAACGCGTCGAGGGCGTCCGGCCGCTGACGCTGTTCACCCTGGACCTGCGGAACATGTACTCCAACTTCCCGGTGCGCTCGGTGCAGGACGTCCAGGGCAAGGCGGTGCGGGTGCAGGCCACCGCGACCGAGGACACGATCTTCAGCGCCTACGGGGCGCAGCCGGTGCACATGGCGTTCCCGGAGCTCTACACCGCCCTGCAGACCGGCACCGTCGACGCGGCGGAGAACGCCGTCACCTACTACGGCCTGAACCGGCACTACGAGGTGGCCCCGGTCATGTCGCTCACCGAACACGCGGGCAACGTGCAGGTCCTCTGGGTCTCGCAGCGCACGTGGGACGGGCTCACGCCCGAGCAGCAGACCGCGGTCACCGAGGCGGCGATGCGGGTGCGCAGCGAGCAGCCGAAGGCGGCGTTCGAACTCCAGCAGGAGCTGCTGGCCGAGTACCGCGAGCTCGGCGTGCAGTTCGTCGAGGACGTCGACAAGGAGAGCTTCCGGCAGCGCTCGCTCCCCCTGCAGGATCAGGTGGCGCAGGATCTCGGGCCGCACGCCGTCAAGATCCTCGAGGCTGTGCGTGCGGTGACGGCGAATGGCTGACCCGCAGCGCGGCGACGTGTTCGACCTGGTCGGCGCCGTCGCGGTCGTCACCGGCGCGGCGCGGGGCATCGGCTTCGCGGCATCACGCGCCCTGGCCCGGCGCGGAGCGGTCGTCGTGATGTTCGACCTGCTCGGGGCCGAGTTGGAGGAGGCCGCCACCGCGATCCGCGCGGACGGCAACGAGGTAGTCGCGGTCGCAGGCAGCGTCACCGAGGAGGCCGACCTCGACAGGCTCGTCGAGGAGGCCACCGACCGCGGCCCCGTCTCCGTGGTGGCGAACTGCGCAGGCGTCATCCGCCGCACCCCCGTCGAGGAGCTGACGCTCGCGGACCTGCAGTTCATGTGGGACGTGAACGTCGGCGGCACCGTCGGCGTCACCCAGCGGTTCCTGCCCACGATGATCGAGCAGCGCTACGGGAAGATCATCAACGTCGGGTCGCTCGGTTCGGTCACCGGACTCGAGCGGCGCACGGCCTACGCGACGACGAAAGGGGCGGTGTCCCAGTACACCGTCAGCCTGGCCTCGGAGGTCGGCGTCCACGGTATCCGGGCGAACGTCGTCGCGCCCGGATACGTCGACACGGCGATGACCGGCCCGTACATCTGGGGCGAGCCGGCCAGGACCGCGCACCTGCTCGGGCGCATCCCGCTCGGCCGCTTCGCGAAGCCCGAGGACCTCGAAGGGCTGTTCGTGTTCCTCGCCAGCCCCGCCTCCGACTACATCACCGGTCAGGTGCTCCTCGTCGACGGCGGATGGCGGGCAAGGTGACCGGCCAGGAAGGAACTCACGGGATGACACCGTCGGTGGACGTCTCCCCGCACGGTCCGGTCGCGCTCGTCCGGATCTCGAACCCGCCGCTGAACCTGCTCACCTCGCGGCTGCGCGGTGACCTGCGCGCGATCGCGGACCGCATCCGCGACGACCGGTCGGTGCGCGCGGTGGTGCTCACCGGCGCAGGCGAGCGCGCGTTCTCGGTGGGGTCGGACATCCGGGAGTTCCCCACCGACGCAGCCGAGGGCCGCCGCCGCGCGCAGCACGAGCACGCGTGTTACGAGGCGATCGCCTCGCTCCCCCAGCCCGTCGTGGCGGCCCTGTCCGGCCACGTGCTCGGCGGCGGGCTCGAACTGGCGCTCGCGTGCGACCTGCGGGTGGCCGACGCCGGTGCCCGGCTCGGTCTCCCCGAGGTCAAGCTGGGTGTGTTCCCCTCGGGCGGCGGGACCGCCCGGCTCCCCCGGCTCATCCCACCGTCGCAGGCCAAACGCCTGATGTTCCTGGGTGAGCCCGTCGACGCCGAGCGCGCCGCGGCACTCGGGCTCGTCGACGAGGTCGCACCGGCCGGCACCGCAAACGACGTCGCCCTGCAACTGGCGTCGCACATCGCGGAGATGCCCGCCTCGGCGGTCCAGGCGATCAAACGGGCCGTCGACCACGGGCTCGCCCACGGCGCCCGCGCCGGTCAGCAGCTCGAGGCCGAGCTCATCGCCGGGCTGTTCGGCACGGCGGACGCACAGGAGGGCGTCCGCGCCTTCCTCGACTCCCGGCCTCCGCGGTTCACGCACCGATGACCCCACGACACCCCGACACGACACCCCGACCGGGAAGGACCCACCGGTGAACCAGGACTGGTCCGACTACCTGGCGGCAGCGCGACGCGAAGAGCGACGGACCCGCCAGCACCCTGACCGGCACTACCCGCACTGCAGCGAGAAAGGCGCCTGGCAGCTGCTCGACGTCTCCTCGGTCAGCTCGTGGAACGGCGCGAGCTACGAGCACGGCAACTGGACCGCCGGGTTCTGGTTCGGGACGATGTGGCTCGCGGCACTCGGCCTGCAGGACGACGCCCCGGCCGCGAGGGCGCGGGCCAAGCTGGTGGACCTGCGCGAGCGCGCTGTCGACCACACCACCCACGACCTGGGGTTCCTCTTCCACCCCAGCATCGCCCTCGGATACCAGTGCGGCTTCCTCGGCGAGCAGGACGTCGCACCGGCGCTCGACGCCGCGCGCATGACGGTGCGGCGGTTCAACGAGCCCGGCCGCTACATCCAGGCCTTCGGCCCGGTCGGCGAGCTGCGGGGCGCCGGCACCAGCACCGTCGACACGCTCATGAACCTGCCGCTGCTGTGGTGGGCCCACGACCTCACCGGGGACCCCCGCTTCCTCGAGGTCGCCCGCCAGCACGCCCGCACCTCGGCCCGCCTGCTCGTGCGGCCCGACGGTTCGACGGTGCACCTCATGGAGCTCGACGCGGTGTCCGGCGCCTTCCTGGCCGAGTCGACGCTCCAGGGCGCGTCGCCCGCGTCCGCGTGGTCGCGCGGCTCCGGCTGGGCGGTCTGCGGCCTGGCCTGGGCCTTCGCCGCCTGCGGAGAGCCGGAGCTGCTGGGCGCCGCCGAACGCGCCGCCGCCTACTACGAGCGCATGAGCCCGCTCGACACCGTCCCCCCGTGGGACTTCACCGACCGCTCCCCCGGCGCGCCCCCGGACGCGAGCGCGGGAGCGGCGGTCGCCCTCGGGTACCTGATCCTCGCCGCGCACCACCCGGACCCGGCGGCCCGCGAACGGTTCGACGCGTCCGCGCGGACGCTGCTCGCCACCCTCACCCGCTTTGCCCTCAACCGGCAGGACGACGTCGACGGTGTGCTGCTGCACTCGTGCTACTCGGTGCCGCACGGCCGGGGCGTCGACGGGGCCACGGCGTGGGGTGACTACTACTACGCGCTGGCGATGGCCGTCGCGCACGGGGCGCTGCCGCTGGCCACGGTGCTCGGAGGCCGGGCGGACCGGCGCACCGGCGCCGCTGACGCACCACGGTGGGGGTGACGCGGATGACCACCGTCACGGAGTTCCTCGCCCGCAACGGCCTGGTCTCGCAGGAGGAGCGTCACCTCAAGGCGCGGGCGCTCGACGCGGTCGAGCTCCTCCTCCTGTGCGTCTGCGGGCTGCTGCTGTTCACGTTCACGCTGACGGTCATGCTCGACGTGCTGACCCGCACGCTGGGCGCGCCGTGGCTGTGGCTGCAGGAGGCCACGCTCGTCGCCTTCGTCTGGGGGCTGTTCCTCGGCGCCGCAGTGGCACTGCGCCGCAACGAGCACATCTACCTCACGTCCGTCGCGAAGTCGCTGGCCGGATTCCCGCGGATCGCCATCGAGACGTTCAACAGCGTCGTGATGATCGCCATCACCGTGACCGTCGCTGTCGTCGGGTTCCGCGTCGCCCTGCAGGGTTTCGGCAACTTCCTCCCGGTCACCGGGCTGCCGCTGGCGTACATCACGGGCGCTGTCCCCGCCTTCGCCGTCCTGTCCGCGGTCTTCGCGGTCGAGCGATTGGTGAAGGGCTGGCGCACCGGGTTCGAAGGCGCCACCCACGATCCCCGTGAGCAGGCGCTGCGCGCCGCCGACCTCGAGGGGCCCGTCCCATGAGCAACGACATCGTCATCCTGGTGATGCTGGGCCTCTTCCTCGGCCTCTCCTTCCTCGGCACACCGGTCGCGTTCGCGCTGGTCGGGGCGGTCCTCGTCGGCACCGCGCTGTCCGGTGCCGGTTTCGACGCCGTCATCTCGCAGCTGTTCAACGGCGTCAACAGCGTGCCGCTACTGGCTCTGCCGTTCTTCCTGCTCGTGGCCGAGCTGATGAACTCGACGGACGTCACGACGAAGATCATCCGGTTCGTGCAGTCCCTGGTGGGCCACATCCGCAGCAGCCTCGCCCAGGTGGACTCCCTGTTCAGCATCCTGTTCGCCGGGGTGTCGGGCTCGTCGACCGCGGACGTCGCCGCCAACGCGAAGGTTCTCCTGCCGGCCATGCGCAAGGAGGGCTACGACATGGCGAGCGCGGCGGCCCTGATCGCCGCCTCCTCGACCATCGCCAACATGATCCCGCCGAGCATCCTCGCGGTCGTCTACGGCGCGGCGGGTGGTGTGTCCATCGCCGGCCTGTTCCTCGGTGGCGCCGTTCCCGGGCTCATGATCGGTATCGGCCTGATGCTGTACGCCTACTTCTTCGTGCACGCGGGCGAGCCCCGGCCACGGGCGTCGTTCCGCGAGATCGCGGGTGCGGCGAAGGGCAGCGCGCTGCCGATGATGATCCCGCTGATCATCATGGGCGGCATCCTGGGCGGGGCCTTCACCCCCACCGAGGCCGGCATGATCGCCGTCGTCTTCGTGATCATCGTGCTGATCCCGCTGACCGCGCGCAACCACCTCCCCCGGCTCCCGCGGGACTTCGTCAACGCCGCCGTCCTGTACGCGCTCCCGCTCATCGCGGTCGCCGCAGCATCCGCGTTCGCCTGGCTCTTCACCTACCTCGGCGGCGCCGAAGCCGTGTCCGACGTCGTGCTCGCCGTGGCGGGCGAGGAGCCGATCGGCATCCTGCTCACGGTCGTGGCGATGCTCGTCGTCATCGGGCAGTTCGTCGACGCCATCCCGGCGATCATCGTACTGATGCCGATCATCTCGACACTGCAGGAACAGGGCGACGTCAACCCGATCCACATGGGCGTGGTCGTCATCGTCACGCTCGCGCTGGGCCTGATCACCCCGCCCTACGGCCTCTCGCTGCTGCTGTCCACGTACTTCGCGAAGGTCAGCTTCTACTCCGGGGTGCGGCGATCGGTGCCGCTCTACGGCATCTTCTTCGGCGTCATCGCGCTGCTGGTGGTCTTCCCGGAGATCTCGTTGTGGCTGCCGCGTCTGCTCACCCCGCAGGCGGCGGGCTGCTTCCCCGCACCGGGCGGCGATGGCTTCATCTGCCCGTGACGTCGACGACAGGTAGCGAACGGTAGTGAGGAACGCATGAAGCTCACCGGAGTCATCCCGGCCTGCATCCTGCCGATGCACCCCGACGGGAGCATCGACGAGACGGCCTACGCGGCCCACCTGGAGCAGCTCGTCTCCACACCCGGCGTCCGCGGGGTGACCTGCAACGGGCACGCAGCCGAGGTCTCCACGCTGAGCCGGGAGGAGCGACGGCGGGCCGTGGAGATCGCCGTCGCGACGGTGGCCGGGCGGGCGCCCGTCATCTGCGGCATCCACGCCCGCGACCACCGCGAGGCCGTGGCCTACGCGGGCGACGCGCGCGCCGCGGGCGCCGACGCGCTGCTGGTCCTCCCCCCGGACTCGCTCGCCCACGACGCCGATCCCGCGGCGGCGCTGCGCCACTTCGAGCACGTCGCGGGCGCGGTCCCACTGCCGCTGGTGGCCTTCGTCTACCCCGAGTTCACGGGGATGCAGTACGGCGCGCAGCTGCTGGAGCGGATCTGCACGCTCGACGCGGTGGTGGCGATCAAGGAGTGGAGCCTGGACATCCGCGTGTACGAGCGCAACCTCGGCATCGCGCGGTCGGCGGGGCACGAGATCACCATGCTGAGCAGCTTCAGCACGAATCTGCTGCCGACCCTGGCGCTCGGCGCGGACGGCATCCTCTCCGGTCACGGCAGCGTGGTGGCCGGGCTGCAGGCCCGCTTGTTCGACGCCGTCGCAGCAGGTGACCTCGCGGGGGCACGGGAGGTCTACGGTCGGCTCCAGACACTCACCGCTGTGGTCTACCGGGACCCGATGCCCAACATGTACGCGCGGATGAAGGAGCAGCTCGTCATGCTCGGCGCCGAGCTCACGCCCACCGTACGGGCACCGCTGGTCCCGGTCACCGAGCGCGAACGCGCCGATCTGCGGCGTGCGCTGTCGGAGGCCGATCTGCTCCCCGCCGGTGCCCGGTCGTGACCGATCCTGCACCGGAAGCCCCGGCGAGGGGCGCCAAGGCGGTGGCGCAGCGGGCCGGGGTCTCGGTCACCACCGTCTCCCGGGTGCTGCGCGGCCAGGACGTCGCGATCTCCGAGGCCACTAAGCAGCGGGTGCTGGCGGCGGCGAAGGAGCTGCGGTACCGCCCGAACTCCCTCGCCGTGGCGCTCCGCAAGGGCCACACGCGGGCGATCGGCCTGCTGGTGCCCGACATCGCCGACGCCTACTTCCACCAGCTCGCCCGCGGCCTGGAAGACGCGGCGCAGGAGGCCGGCTACACCGTCGTCCTGTGCAACACCGACCGCCAGCCGGCGAAGGAACGCTCCTACGTCGAGCTGCTGGCCGACCAGCAGGTCGAGGCGATCGTGTTCGCCGGCGGCGGCATCGACGAGGACGCCCACCTCACCGACTTCCCCTGGCACGGCATCCACGTCGTCGCGATCGGCCCGCACCGGCTGGACTGCCCGTCGGTCCGCGTCGACGACGCCGGCACCATCGAGCTGGCCGTCGACCACCTCGTCGAGCAAGGCAGCACCCGGATCCTGTGCCTCGCCGGACGCCCCAGCTGGCTCATCAACGAGGAGCGTCTGCGCGGCTACCGGCAGGCCGTCGAGCGGCACGGGCTGGAGCTCGACCCGCGGCTCGTGCGGACGGGTGACTTCTCGGTCGAGGCGGGCTGCTCCTCGACCCGCGCCGCACTCGACGAGGGCGTCGAGTTCGACGGGGTGATGGCCTTCAACGACTACACCGCGATCGGCGCGATGCAGGCCGTGACCGAGCACGGCCGGCGGGTTCCCGAGGACGTGGTGGTGGTC
The DNA here is from genome assembly GCF_042657305.1 of Pseudonocardia zijingensis. Lineage (NCBI taxonomy): Bacteria > Bacillati > Actinomycetota > Actinomycetes > Pseudonocardiales > Pseudonocardiaceae > Pseudonocardia > Pseudonocardia zijingensis. The sequence continues at coordinate 15,904 of NZ_JBHSKO010000048.1, forward strand.
GGCTGCGACGACATACCCGTCTCGTCGCTGGTGTCGCCACGGCTGACCTCCGTCAGCTTTCCCCAGTACGAGTTCGGGCGCGCGGCCATGGAGGTCATCCTCGAGATGGCCACCGGGAAGGTCGCCACGCCCGTCCGGCAGTTCGCCTACCACCTCGAGGTGCGGGAGAGCAGCAGCCGGCGCCTCTGACGCCGGGCGTCCCGCTCCACCGCCATCAGCACGTCGCCCGACGGGTGACGTCTGCCCATCGAATGAGAAGAAGGAGCACAACGTGCAGCATCCGACCGTCGGGATGGAGACCACCTTCACCAAGACCGTCGGCGAGGCCGACGTCTACGGCTTCGCCGGGATCAGCGGCGACCTCAGCCCCAACCACGTCGACGAGCAGTACATGAGTGCCACCCGGTACGGGAAGCGCATCGCGCACGGCGTGCTGTCCATCGCCTTCATGTCGACGTGCTCCTCGAAGCTCATCGAGAGCCTCGGCAACCCCCCGACCGTCTCCTACGGCTACGACCGGGTGCGCTTCATCAAGCCGGTGTTCATCGGCGACACCCTGACCGTGCGCTACACCGTCGCCGACGTCGACGAGCAGGCACAGCGGTGCACGTCGGACGTGAAGGTGTTCAACCAGGACGGGGAGCTCGTCTCCGTCGCCACCCACATCCTGAAGCGGGTCTGACGTGGCCACCTCGACGTTCCTCACCGAGGACCAGCGCAGCGCGCGCGACCTCGCCAGGCGGTTCGCCACCGAACGCGTCGCGGGACGGGCCGCCGAGATCGACCGGGACGACGCCTTCCCGTGGGACCTCTACGGCGAGATGTCCGAGATCGGCCTGCTCGGCCTCACCCTGCCCGAGGACCTCGGCGGGGCGGGCATGGACGAGGTCTCGATGTGCCTCGTGCTCGAGGAGCTCGCCGCGGCCTCGGGCACCGTGGCCAACGCGGTGCTGCTGGCGAAGCTGCAGAGCGAGCTGATCACGCGCAACGGCGACGACGAGCAGCGTCGCGGGATCGTGCCCGCGATCGCCGCGGGCAAGCGCGTCTGCCTCATCGCGGTGACCGAGCCGAACGCCGGCACCGACGTGAGCGGGATCGGGACGAAGGCCGTGCGCGACGGCGACGGCTGGGTGATCAGCGGGACGAAGGCGTTCATGACCGCGGGCGCGGTGGGCGACGTCGCGGTCGTGCTCGCCAGAACCGACCCCTCGGCGGGCAAGCGCGGCTTCACCACCTTCCTCGTCGAGAAGAGCCCCGACGGCGACCCCTCCCGCGGATTCGTGGTCGGGCACAAGGACGAGCTGATGGGCATGCGGGGCCTCGCGACCGCCGGCATCGTCCTCGACGGAACGCGGGTCCCGGACTCCGCCGTGCTGGGCGTCCCCGGGGAAGGCCTCCCCAGCGTGCTGCGTTCGTTCAGCAACGGGCGGATCGTCATCGCGTCCCTCGCCCTCGGCCTCGCGACCGGAGCGATGCGGGCCTCTCTCGCGTACGCGCAGGAGCGGGAGGCCTTCGGGCGGCCGATCGGCGACCAGCAGGCCGTGCAGATGATGGTGGCGGACATGGCGACCGAGATCGAGGCCGCCCGCCTGCTCATCCACCACGCCGCCCGGCTCAAGGACCAGGGCCTTCCCTTCGCCACGGAGGCGTCGATGGCCAAGCTCTTCGCCTCCGACGTCGCCGTCCGCACCGCGAGCAACGCCGTTCAGGTGCACGGAGGGTTCGGCTACACGAAGGAGTCCACCGTCGAGCGGATCTACCGCGACTCCAAGCTGACCCAGATCTACGAGGGCACCAACCAGATCCAGCGCGTGATCATCGCGCGCGACGCCCTCGGAGCCCGCCGACCGTCCGTCAGTGCCTGAGGAGGACCAGTGGACCAGTCCCTGAAGCTGCTCGAGGGCGTGCGCATCATCGCCTTCACGCAGTTCCTGCTCGGGCCGGCGGCGGTGCAGTACCTCGCCGACATGGGCGCCGACGTCGTCAAGATCGAACCGCCCGCCGGGCCGTACGAGCGGCGGTGGGCCGGCGCGGACGCCTACGTCAACGGGGTCAGCAGCTTCTTCATGCTGGCCCACCGCAACGTGCGCAGCATCAGCCTCGACCTGAAGCGGCCGGAGGGGCTCGACGTCGCCCGCGAGCTGTGCCGCGGTGCCGACGTGGTCGTGTCGAACTTCCGACCGCGGGTCATGGAGAAGCTCGGGCTCGACTACCCGGAGTTGAGCCGGTTGAAGCCGGACCTGGTGTACGCCTGCGCCTCCGGCTACGGGTCGGACAGCCCGTACCGGGACCTGCCGGGGCAGGACCTGCTGCTGCAGGCCACCACCGGCCTCGCCGCGGCGACCGGCCGCAGCGACGGGCCGCCCGTCGCCGCGGGAGCCGCGATCGTCGACCAGCACGGCGCATCGCTGCTCGCCATGGGCATTCTCGCCGCGCTGCACCACCGGACGGCGACCGGGGAGGGCCAGCGGGTGGAGGTGACGATGGTGCAGGCCGCACTCGACCTGCAGCTCGAGCCGTACACCTACCACCTCAACGGCGGGACGGTGCAGCGCCCGACGACGGACCTCGCGTCGTCGTTCCACCAGGCTCCCTACGGCTTCTACGAGGTCGAGGACGGATACGTGGCGTTGTCGGTGTCCCCGGTCGCCGCCGTCAGCCAGGCACTCGGCGACCCCCGGGAGCTCGCGGACCACCTGGACCCGGAGGACGCGCTCCCGCAGCGCAACGAGATCCACAGCGCGCTCGCCCCCCTACTGCGCCGCTTCCGCCGGGCCGAGCTGCTCGACCTGCTGCGCGCGCACGGGGTCTGGTGCGCCCCGGTCAACGACTACGACGAGGTGGACCGGGACCCGATCGTGACCCACCTGGAGCCCGTCGAGGAGATCGACCACCCGGAGGCCGGAACGGTGCGGCTGCTGAAGCACCCGATCCGCTACAGCTCGGGAGAGGCCGGTACCCGCCAGGTGCCGCCCGCGCACGGTGAACACACCGACGAGGTGCTCGGCGAGGCCGGCTACTCCCGCGAGCAGATCGACGAGCTGCGGAAGGTCGGTGCGGTGGCATGAGGTCCGGTCGGACGGCGGCAAGGCCGTAGAACCGTCGTGGCTGCCGTGCGCGGCCGTACGACGCCGGACGGGGTGCACCGGCTCCGCGATCTCGGCTCGCCGGAGGTCTCACGGCGATCAAGGGCAAATGGTCGCTCCCAGAGATGGCGGGCTCAACCGGTGGTTGCAACCAGGTGATCAGGGGAAGTGTGGATCATGGCTGGTGCGCGGTTGACCCGGGAGGAACGGGTCCGGATCGAGACGTTGTGGCGGGCGGGGTGGTCGTTCGC
>NZ_JBHSKO010000049.1:0-18593 GCF_042657305.1 Pseudonocardia zijingensis
TCGACCGCACGCTCGTTGATCTCGTCCAGCACCGCGTCGGTGGCGTCCCGGTCCAACGTGCCATCAGAACGCAGTTTCCGTTCCGAGTACGTGTCGGGCACCTGCTTGACCAGCACGACGATGTTCATCGGACCTCTTCGACCTCCTGCCGGTGCGGACCTGCCGCGATTGGCCTGTCGGACGCTCGGCGTCCCGCGCCGAACCTGCGCCAACCCTGCCACCACCTGGCGGGTCGGGCGCGCGGGACGCCCGGTTTCGGGCAATTGTTACCGGCGAGTAGCTGTGCGGCAAACGCCTCGCCGGTGAGACTCCTCACCTGCACGGTGTGAACACCGGGACGGCGGGTAACTCCGGCAGATGGCACTTCTGCGACGAATCCGCACCTTCCTCACCAGCCCGCAGGGCCGGCGTCTCACCGAGCAGGGTAGGCGTATGGCGGCCGATCCGCGCAACCGCGAACGGGCCCGCGGCTTCCTGTCCCGGCTGCGCCACCGCTGACGCTGAGCCGTCCGGCCGCGGGTCGGGACGCCGAGACGGGCGAACATGAGGCGTTGACCACACGGGGTCGCCTCCACCCGAGTACTGTCCGGCAACCCCACCCGCGGAGCCGCACATGCACCCATCGGGCCGCCCCCGCAGCGGTGGCACTGTGGGCGTCGTGCCCGACGCCCCTCCTGCCCGACCGCCCCGCACCCACTCCGGGTGGCACCGATGATCGTCACGGGCTACGACGACCGCCAGGGTTGCGGCTACGTCCTGCGCACCGGCGCGGACGCTGCGGCGGCGACCCCGGTCGGTGAGGAGGTCACCTACGAGGGCATCACGGTGAGGTGCACCCCCGAGCTCGCCGCGATGCTGCGCGACGCCCTGCTCAACCGGCCCACCGCGCTGCTGTCCTGGCAGGGTCCGCGGGTGCCCCTCACGCTCGACGACAGCACGATCCTCGCCTGGCTCATGCACGACGTGGGCGGCGTGCTGTCGGTGCGGGGCGCGCCCCGCCCGCCTGCCGTCGGCTGAGAAATAGGTTGTCCCGCGTGACCGTCGCGCGCTCCGCAGCACTGTTCGTCCTCGCCGCGCTCGCCGAGATCGGCGGCGCGTGGCTGATCTGGCAGGGCGTACGCGAGCACCGCGGGCTGCTCTGGATCGGCGCCGGGGTGCTCGCGCTCGGCGCGTACGGGTTCGTCGCCACGCTGCAACCCGACCCCCACTTCGGGCGGATCCTCGCCGCCTACGGCGGGGTCTTCGTGGCCGGCTCGCTGCTGTGGGGTGTGGTGCTCGACGGGTTCCGGCCCGACCGCTACGACCTCATGGGCGCCGGGATCTGCCTGGTCGGGGTGGCAGTGATCATGTACGCCCCGCGTCCGGCGTGACCCCCGAACAGGCCCTGCCCCTCACGGGTGAGCGCACCGTGCCGGGCATCCCCGAGGAGAATTACTGGTTCCGCCGCCACGAGGCCGTCTACGCCGCACTGCGCGACCGGTGCCCGGGGGCGGTGGTGCTCGAGGCAGGCAGCGGTGAGGGCTACGGCGCCGCTCTGCTTGCCGAGGTCGCCGCGGCGGTACTGGCGCTGGAGCTCGACGCCGCGGCGGCCACGCACGCCGCCCGGCGCTACCCCGGCCCCGCCGTGGCACGGGCGAACCTGGTGGCCCTGCCGGTGCGCGACGGCGGTTGCGACGCCGTGGTGTCGCTGCAGGTGATCGAGCACCTGTGGGACCAGGAGCGGTTCCTGCGTGAGTGCCACCGGGTGCTGCGCCCCGGCGGGCACCTGCTGCTCTCCACCCCCAACCGGCTCACGTTCTCCCCGGGCCGCGACACCCCGCTCAACCCGTTCCACACCCGCGAGCTGTCGGCCGCCGAGCTCGCCGGGCTCGTCCGCGGAGCCGGGTTCGCCGACGTCGAGGTCCGCGGCCTGCACCACGGGCCCCGGCTGCGCGAGCTCGACGCCCGCCACGGCGGCTCGATCGTCCACGCGCAGGTGGCCGTCGCGCTCGCGGGCGGGACGTGGCCCGCCGCCTTGCTCGCGGACGTCGAGTCGGTGGGGGTGGCCGACTTCGTGCTGCACGGAGCCCAGATCGACACCTGCCTGGACCTCGTGGTGACGGCCCGCAGGCCCCCGTCCGTAGCGTTGCCCGCGTGACCGAGCCCGTCGGGACCTTCTGCCTGGTGCTGCACAGCCACCTGCCGTGGCTCGCGCACCACGGGCGCTGGCCCATGGGCGAGGAGTGGCTCTACCAGTCGTGGGCGCACGCCTACCTCCCGGTCCTCGACCTCGTGAACCGGCTCGCCGCCGAGGGCAGGCGCGAGCTGCTGACGCTCGGTGTCACGCCGGTGCTGGCCGCGCAGCTCGACGACCCGCACTGCCTGCGCGGCGTGCACGGCTGGCTCGGCGACTGGCTGCTGCGCGCCCACGGCGCCGCCGCCCGCATACCCGACCTCGCCGCGCGGGAGCACCGCGCCGCCACTGCCGCCCTGGAGGTGTTCGCCCGCGACTGGCGCCACGGCGCGTCCCCGCTGCTGCGCACGCTCTCCGACGCCGGCGCACTGGAGCTGCTGGCCGGCCCTGCGACCCACCCGTTCGGGCCGCTGCTGCAGCCCGCGGTGCGCGCGTTCGCGCTGGAGACCGGGCTCGTGGACGCCACCGTGCGGCTCGGCAGCCGTCCGGCCGGGATCTGGGCGCCCGAATGCGGCTACGCGCCCGGGATGGAGCACGGGTACGCGGCGGCCGGCGTGCGGAGGTTCCTGGTGGACGGCCCGGCGCTGCGTGGGGACACCGCGCTGGCCCGGCCCGTCGGCGACTCGGGCGTGCTCGCCTTCGGCCGGGACCTCGAGGTGACCTACCGCGTGTGGTCGCCGCGCTCGGGCTACCCGGGCGGGAGCGACTACCGCGACTTCCACACCTACGACCACCCCTCCGGCCTGAAGCCGGCGCGGGTGACCGGGCGGCGGGTGCCCACGGAGGCCAAGCGGCCCTATGACCCGGCCCGCGCCGCGGCCGCCGTCGCCCGCGACGCGGCCGACTTCGTGCGCGTGGTGCGCGAGCGGCTCACCGCGATCCGCAGGCGCATCGGACGGCCCGGGCTCACCGTCGCGGCGTTCGACACCGAGCTGTTCGGCCACTGGTGGCACGAGGGGCCGCGCTGGCTGGAGGCCGTGCTGCGCACCCTGCCCGAAGCCGGGGTGCGGGTCACGACGCTGCGCGGGGCGGTCGACGCCGGGCTGGTCGGCGCCCCGGTCGCGCTGCCGCCGTCGTCGTGGGGGTCGGGGAAGGACTGGCGGGTGTGGGCGGGCCCGCGGGTCGCCGACCTGGTGGCGCGGCAGGAGCGGGTGCAGAAGGCGCTGCTCGGCGCGGTGACCCCGGGGCTCGCGCGCGACCCGCTGCGCGACGCCCTCGCCACCGAGGCCCTCCTCGCCCTCTCCAGCGACTGGGCGTTCATGGTCAGCAAGGACTCCGCGGCCGGCTACGCCCGCGACCGGGCCGATGCGCACGCCACGCGCGTCGAGGAGCTGGCCGGCCTGCTCGGCGCCGGCCGCAGGCGCGCGGCCGAGCGTCGGGTGGCGGGCTGGGGCGGCGACGACGCCGTCTTCGGCCACCTCGACGCCCGCGGCCTCCTCCCCTGAGGGCAACTCGCCCCGCGAAACGGGAGATTCGCGCGGCCGGGCGGGGGACTCGCGCGGGCAGGCGGGAGACTCGCCGAAGGGGGGCGCGAGTCTCCCGTTTCAGAGGGCGAGTCTCGCGTTCGGGGAGCTGAGTGTCGCGTCGCCGACACACGCCGCGACCACCGACCGATAGGTTCCACGGCGTGCGCGTGCTGATGGTCTCGTGGGAGTACCCGCCCGTCGTCGTCGGCGGCCTCGGACGGCACGTGCACGCGCTCGCCACGGAGCTCGCGGCGGCCGGGCACGAGGTCGTCGTGCTCTCCCGCCAGCCCGCGGGGACCGACGCCACCACCCACCCGACCACCGACGACGTGCTGGACGGCGTGCGTGTGCTCCGCGTGGCGGAGGACCCGCCGCACCTGGAGTTCGAGCGCGACCTGGTGGCGTGGACGCTCGCGATGGGGCACGGGATGCTGCGCGCCGCGCTGACGCGGCTGGCGCCGTGGCGCCCGGACGTGGTGCACGCCCACGACTGGCTGGTGGCGCACCCGGCGATCGCGCTGGCCGACGTGCTGGAGGTGCCGCTCGTCGCCACGATCCACGCCACCGAGGCGGGCCGGCATGCGGGCTGGCTGTCGTCACCGCTGTCGCAGCAGGTGCACTCGGCGGAGTGGTGGCTCGCGCAGCGCGCCGACACGCTGATCACGTGCTCCGCGGCCATGCGCTCGGAGGTGGCCGAGCTGTTCGAGGTGGACCCGGAACCGATCGTGGTGCTGCACAACGGGATCGCCCCGCGCCGCTGGCGGGCGAGCACGGCGCGGGTGCGCGCGGTGCGCGAGCGCTACGCGCCCGGCGGGGCGCCGGTGCTGCTGTACCTCGGCCGGCTGGAGTACGAGAAGGGCGTGCAGGACCTGATCGCGGCGCTGCCGCGGATCAGGCGCGCGCACCCGGGCACGCGGCTGGTGATCGCGGGCACCGGCACCGCGCACGACCAGCTGGTTGAGGCGGTGGCGGCCCACCGGGTGCGGCGCGGCGTGACGTTCACCGGCCACCTGCCCGACGCCGATCTCTCCGCGCTGCTGCGCTCCGCCGACGCGGTGGTGCTGCCGAGCCGGTACGAGCCGTTCGGGATCGTGGCGCTCGAGGCGGCCGCGGCTGGAGCGCCGCTCGTGGCCTCGACGGCTGGCGGCCTCGGCGAGGTGGTGCTGGACCGGGAGACGGGCCTGTCGTTCCGGCCGGGGGATGTGCCGGGCCTGGCCGCGGCCGTGGGAACGGTGCTGTCCGATCCGCGGGCCGCGGCCCGGCGGGCTCGCGCCGCCCGGAAGCGGCTGGGGAGCGCTTTCGAGTGGAGCGGCATCGCAGCCGCGACGGCCGCGGTGTACGCGGGGGCGGCCCGGGGTGCCGCAACCGCGCACGGTCGCCCGAAGATCCCGACGGGGAACGCTTTCGGGCGGGCCTAGAACTCGCTCAGGCGGCGTCGCTGCGCAGCACGGCGAGCGCTGCGTCGGGGTACTCGGCGGCGAGTTCGTCCACGAGGTCATCGCGGTTCTCGCCGATCGCCGCGTTCACCGCGAAGGCGTACTCCTCCTCCAGCTCCTGCAGGCGACGGACGGTGGCGTCCTTCATGGTCGGAACGCTTCCTCTCGGAACGGTGTGTGATTCCACCGTGACCAACGGGACGAGCGCCCTCTTCGTTCCCGGACGGCCTGCGACATGCCGAGGCTCACACCGACGGGTGTCGCGCGAGCCTCTCCTGCACGGCGGCGGCGGTCTTGCGGGCGATGTCGGCGATGTCGGCGCGGCGCTGGGCGGCGGCCTCGTAGTCGGCCTTCCGGTCGCGCACCACCCGGGCGGGCGCCCCGACGGCGATCGCGTACTCCGGGATGTCGCCGCGCACGACGGCGTGGGCGCCCAGCACCGTGCCGCGGCCCACGCGGGACCCGCGCAGCACGGTGGACTTGACCCCGAGCCAGCAGTCCGGCCCGATGCGCACCGGCGTCTTGACGATGCCCTGGTCCTTGATCGGGACGTGCACGTCCTCGGTGCGGTGGTCGAAGTCGGTGACGTACACCCAGTCGGCGACGATCGTGGCGGCGCCGATCTCCACGTCGAGGTAGCAGTTGATCGTGTTCTCGCGCCCGAGCACGACCTTGTCGCCGATGCGCAGGGAGCCCTCGTGGCAGCGAATCGCGTTGCCGTCGCCGATGTGGACCCACCGGCCGATCTCGAGCCGCGCGAGCCCGGGCCGCGCGTGCAGCTCCACCCGCTTGCCGAGGAAGACCATGCCGCGCAGCACCACGTGGGGGTTGGCGAGGCGGAAGCGCAGGAGCCGCCAGTAGCGCACGAGGTACCAGGGCGTCCAGGCGCGATGGCGCAGCACCCAGCGCAGCGAGGCGAGCGTGAGGAAGCGCGCCTGCCGCGGGTCGCGCCCCGGCCGCCGCCAGCTCGTCATGCCCGCGACCCTATGCCTTGCGCGGGCGGCGGTGATCGACGAACGTTTGCCCGTGCCCCGGATCGCCGTCGTCGGAAGCGTCAACCTCGACCTCGTGGCGAGGGTGCCGCGGCTGCCCGACCCCGGTGAGACGCTCGCGGCGAGCGGGCTGCGGCGGGTGCCCGGCGGCAAGGGCGCCAACCAGGCGCTGGCCGCCCGCAGGCTCGGCGCCGACGTCACGATGGTGGCCGCCGTGGGCGCCGACGCCGCGGCCGACGAGGCGCTCGCCCTGCTCGCCGCCGACGGCGTGCGGCTCGACCGCCTGCGCCGCGAACCCGGCGAGCCCACCGGCCACGCGCTCATCACCGTGGACGACGCGGGCGAGACCACGATCGTGGTGATCGCCGGGGCCAACGACACCCTCGCGGTCAACCCGGACGACGTCCGCGACGCCGACGCCGTGCTCACCGTGCTCGAGATTCCCGACGCCGCGGTGGCCGACACCGTGCGGCTCGCCACGGGCATGGTCGTGCTCAACGCCGCACCCGCGCGCCCGCTGGCCCCGGAGCTGATCCGCGATGTCGACCTCGTGGTGGTGAACTCCGCCGAGTACGCGGCCATCGACGGGCTCGACGCCGCGGGTGCCGTGGCCGTGACGCACGGCGCCGAGGGCGCGGTGCTGCGGCGCGGCGGGCGGGAGGTGGCCCGTACCGCGCCGCCGCCCGTCACCGTGGTGGACGGCACGGCGGCGGGCGACTGCTTCACCGCGGCCCTCACCGTGGCACTGCTGGAGGGCGCCACCGACGCCGAGGCGCTGCGCCGGGCCTGCGCCGCCGGCGCCCTGGCCGTGACGAGGGCGGGCGCGCAGCCGTCGCTGCCGACCGCAGCCGAACTGGAGGCCGTGCTGTGACCACCCCGATCGTGATCGACACGGACCCCGGCGTGGACGACGCGGTGGCGATCATGCTCGCGCTCGCCTCCCCCGAGGTGGAGCTGAAGGCCGTGACCTCGGTGTTCGGCAACGTCGCTCTCGACGCCACCACGGCGAACGCGGGGCGTCTCCTCGCGTTCTGCGACCGGGCGGACGTGCCGCTCGCGGCGGGTGCCGCGCGCCCGCTCGTGCACCCGCAGGCCGAGCGGGCCGGCGAGGTGCACGGGTGGGACGGGCTCGGCGGGCGCGCCACCACGCTCCCCGAGCCGGTGGCCCCGCAGCCGCAGCCCGCGGTGGAGCTGCTCGCGTCGGTGCTGCGCGCGGCCGACCAGCCGGTGACGCTCGTGCCGATCGGCCCGCTGACGAACATCGCGCTGCTGCTCGCGGTGCACCCCGAGCTGGCGGGACGCATCGCGCGGATCGTCTGGATGGGCGGGTCGCTGGGCGCGGGCAACACTGTTGATACCACTGGTGGATCTCCCCCTCGCTCCGCTGCGGGGTTGATCCACCAGACACGCGTCGGTGGGGCGGCCGAGTTCAACGCGCACTGCGACCCGGAGGCCGCGCACCGCGTGCTCACCCAGGCCGACGTGCCGGTCACGATGGTGCCGCTGGACCTGACGCTGCGCTGCGCCGCGGGCCCCGAGTGGATCGAGGCGCTCGCGGCGGGCGGGCCGCGGGGAGCGGCGCTCGCCGGCGTGATCACGCACTACCGCGCCGCCTTCCGGGCCCGCTACGGCGTGGACGCGGTTGCGGTGCACGACGCAGTGGCGGTGCTGGAGGCGGTGCGCCCGGGCACGCTCACCACCACCCCCACGCCGATGGCGGTGGCCTGCGACCTCGGGCCCGCCCGCGGGGCCACGGTGGGCCTGCCCGAGGGCGCGGGCGTGCCGGTGCAGGTGGCGCTGGACGCCGACACCGTCGCGGTGCTGGCCGAGATCCTCGAGCGCCTGCAGCACCTGGACTGACCCACCCCGTGAGTGGATACCAGTGCTGGAGCACTCGTATCCACTCACGGGTCAGGCGAGGCCGTGTTCGATCGCGTAGCGGACCAGTGCGGCCCTGCTGTGCAGGTGCAGCTTGCGGAGCACGTTCTGCACGTGGTTCTCGACCGTGCGCGGGGACAGCACCAGCCGAGTGGCGATCTGGCGCGCGGTGAGCCCCTCGACGACGAGCCGCACGACGTCGGACTCCCGCTCGGTGAGGTGGCGCTCGCGCTCGACGGCGGGCCGCCCGAACTCCTCGAGCAGGACGTCGGCCAGACCGGGGCTGAACACCACCTCCCCGGCGGCGGTGCGCCGGACCGCGCCGGCGAGCTCGAAGGGCTCCACCGGGCCGGCGAGGTGGCTGGTGGCCCCGGCGCGGACGGCGGCGAACGCGACGGCGTGGTCGGGCAGCGAGGTGAGGGTGAGCAGGGGCACCTGCGGCACCGCCGCGGCGAGCACCGCGACGGTGTCGAGCGCGGAGCCGTGGCCGTCGAGGTCGACGACAACGACCTGCGGGCGGCGGGCCTCGACGAGCGCGAGCGCACCGGGCGGTTGGGTGCTGCCGGCCACGGCGACGCTCCCGTGTGCGAGCGCCTCCACGACGTGCGGGACGGGCCGCGCGGTGGCGACGAGCACGACGGAGGGCTGCGCGTTCATCCGGTCGACGCCGCCCTCCGCCGCACGATCATGTCCGGATCCTCCCAAAGTGGGAGGGCTCGCGGAGCCGGTTGCGACCCGATCACCCGTACGGCGCAGGGGGTGACCGTCGGTGCTCACTCGTCGACGATGCCTTGCTCGATCGCGTAGCGGGCGAGCTGCACGCGGTTGTGCAGCTGGAGTTTGCGCAGCGTGCTCTGCACGTGGGTCTCGACCGTGCGGTGCGAGACGCCGAGCCGCTCCCCGATCTGGCGGGCCGTGAGGCCCTTCGCGACCAGGCGCAGCACGTCGGTCTCGCGGTCGGTGAGCGCGGGCACCGGCGGCCCGGAGCGGTCGGTGCCCGCGAGCCTGCGGTACTCGCCCAGCACGAGGCCCGCGAGGCCCGGGGTGAACACCGGGACGCCGTCGGCGGTGCGCTGCACGGCCGCGAGCAGCTCCTCCGCGCTCGCCGACTTCACGAGGTAGCCGACGGCCCCCGCCTTCACCGCCTCCAGGACGTCGGTGTGCTCGCCGCTCGCCGAGAGCACGAGGATGCGGGTGTCCGGCAGCGCCTCGAGGATCCCCTCGATGGCCTGCACCCCGGAGGTCTCGCCGAGGTTGAGGTCCATCAGCACGACGCGCGGGCGCACGGCGCGCGCGATCCGCACGGCGGCGGCCGCGTCCGGGGCGGTGGCCACCACGTCGAGGCCGCGCTCGGTGAGGTCGCGGGCCACGCCCTCGCGCCAGATCGGGTGGTCGTCGACCACCATCACCGTGATCGCATCCGTCACGCGCGGTCCTCCCGTGCCAGCTCGATGGTCCACTCGGTGCCACCCGGCCCGGTGTCGCAGGTGATCGTGCCACCGAGGTCGCGCACCCGGCCGCGCATGGACCGCGCGACCCCGAGCCGACCCTCGGCCTCCGCGGCGGCGAGCCTGCCCTCGGGGATGCCCGGCCCCTCGTCCCTGATGCTGATCTCCACGCCGGCGCCGACGTCGTCGAGCAGCACCCAGGCCGGCGCGTCCGGCCCGACGTGCAGCGCCACGTTGGCGAGCGCGGCGCCCACCACCGCCACCAGCTCGTCCACCACCGGGGAGGGCAGCTCGACGGGGTGGGCCGGGGTCGACACCGTCACCCGCGACGACGCGAGCGTGCGCAGGGCGGCCGCGAGGTCGCGGTGCCCGTGCGCGTCGACGGCGGCCGGCCCGCTGGTGAGCAGCGTGCGCAGCGCCACCTCCTGCTCCCCGGCCAGCGTGCCCAGCTCGCCCGCCGAGCCGCCGAGCTCGGCGCCGCGGCGCCGCACGTACCCGAGGACCTGCAGCACCCCGTCGTGCACCGCGCGCGCCAGCCGCTCCCGCTCGGCCATGGCCGCCTCGGACGCGACGGCGCGGCGCACGCGCTCCGCGGAGCGGCGCAGCACCGTGGAGGCGAACCCGATGGTCAGCCCGGCGAGGGCGAGCAGCTGGATGTCCGGCAGCTCGGTCTCCAGGCGCGCCTGGAACCCGACGAGCGCGGCGGAGATCACCGCGGCGGAGGCGACTCCACCCGGAACGCCGAACGCGACCGCGCAGGCCAGCACCGCTCCGGACGTCCAGATCGAACCCATGACGGGCGCATCGGCCGCGAGCTGCTCCGGCGTCTGCACGAGCGGGGTGGTGGCCATGACCGCGAACGTCACGACGACGTCGAGCACTGCCAGCCGACCGCGCCGCGCGTCGGCGGCGGCCGGGCGGCGCAGGTAGACGTACCCGGCGCCCGCGGTCCACGCCACCATCACCACGACGACGGCGACGGCACCGGCGCGCGACGCGTACTCGTCGAGCGAGAGCAGCACCCCGGCCGCGGCACTGACGAGCGTGAGGGCCCGGTACACCATCAGGCCGCGCCACAGCGGCTCGAGCGGGTGCTCGACGTCGGCGCCGGGGATGGTCATGCCGTGGTCCTAGGCGGGCTTCGTCCCGGTGAGCAGGGCGTTGTAGAACCACGAGCGCGGCACCGCCCGCGCGAGCACGTTGGCGTCCAGCCACGACAGGCGCTGCCACGACCGGTACGCGAACATCGCCCACCCCCACCCGAGCTTCCCCGGCGGCACCGCCGCCTCGAAGGTGCGGACCGGCCAGCCGAACATCGCCGCGGTGAGCTCCTCGGTGACGACCCGCGCGTCCCGGGCACCCGCACGGCGCGCCGTGGCCTCCAGCGCGGCCGGGTCGAACACGTGGATGTCCACCACCGCCTCCAGCGCCGCCGCCCGGGAGGACTCGTCGAGCTCCTCCTGCGGGCGCCGCCACTCCCGCAGCGCGGGCAGCCTGGTGATCGTGGTGACGGCCTTCCAGGTGAGGGCGCCGAGCCGCCGGGCGTACCGGTCGCCGATCCGCGTGGGTTCCCCCGCGAACACGAACCGCCCGCCGGGCCGCAGCACCCGCAGCACCTCGCGCAGCGCCAGCTCCACATCCGGGATGTGGTGCAGCACCGCGTGCCCGACGACCAGGTCGAAGGTGGCGTCGTCGTACGGGATGCGCTCGGCGTCGGCCACCCGGCCGTCGACGTCGAGGCCGAGGCGCTCGGCGTTGCGCAGCGCGGTCTGCACCATGCCCGGCGAGAGGTCGGTGACCGAGCCCCGCGTGGCCACACCTGCCTGCATCAGGTTGAGCAGGAAGAACCCGGTGCCGCTGCCCAGCTCCAGCGCACGTTCGTAGGGCCAGCCCAGCTCGCCCGCGGCGTAGCGGAAGCGGTCGGCGGCGTAGCTGGTGCAGCGCTCGTCGTAGGAGATCGACCACTTCTCGTCGTAGGTGCCGGCCTCCCAGTCGTGGTAGAGCACGTTGGCGAGCTTCCGGTCGTGCCGCGCCGCGGCCACCTGCTCGGCCGTGGCGTGCGGGTTCGGGGCCGGATCCGACGTGCTCATGGAGAGCGACCCTAGCGGGCACTAAGATCCGCGCCGATGAACGAGCGACGCGTGACGCCTCCCGCCGGAGCCTGGGGCGGGGGGCACGAGCCGCTGAGGCCGACGGCGGGGCACGGGGTCGTCGTGGTGGTGTCGATCGCGCTCGGCGCGGTGCTGGTGGCCGCCAGTTCACCGGTGGGCGGCGCGGGCATCGTCGCGCTGCTCATGCTGCTGGTCGGGTGCGCCGCGCTCGTCGTGCCGGTCGCCGTGATCGCCATGACCTGGGGACGGGCCGGGCAGCGCATCCGCGTGCTGTTCGTGTTCGCCGCCGTCGCCTGCGTGCTGGTGCTCGCGTTCGGGGTGGCGGGCATCGCCTCGCTCGCGCCCGGGCTGCTGCCGTCCTGAGCGGGGCCCCGCCGGGGTTCAGGAACGCCACGTTCCTGTCCCCCAGGTTCAGGAACGTGGCGTTCCTGAACCTGGGGACGGGACGGGGACGGGAGTCGAGGAGGCCTCAGCGGCCCGTGAACTCCGCCTTGCCCGGGCCGTTCTCCACGAAGGAGTCCATGCCGATCTTGCGGTCGTCGGTGGCGAACAGGGCGGCGAACAGCTCCGCCTCGAGGTCGAGGCCCGTGCGCAGGTCGGTGTCGAGCCCACCGTCGATGGCCTTCTTGGCCGCCGCGAGTGCGACGGCCGGGCCGTTCGCGAACTGCCCGGCCCAGCGGCGGGCGGCCGTGTAGACCTCGTCCGCGGGCACGACCTCGTCGACCAGCCCGATCTCCAGCGCCTCCTGCGCCGTGACCATCCGCCCGGTGTAGATCAGGTCCTTCGCGCGGGACGGGCCGATGAGCCGGGACATCCGCTGGGTGCCCCCACCCCCCGGGATGATCCCGAGCAGGATCTCGGGCTGCCCGAGCTTGGCGTTCTCGCCGCACACGCGGCGGTCGCAGCCCAGCGCCACCTCCATGCCGCCGCCGAGCGCGTATCCCGTGATCGCCGCGACCGTGGGCTTGGGCACCTCCGAGAGCGCCCCGAAGCAGGCGGAGAGCCGCCGCGCCACGGGCGCCATGTCGGCGTAGGAGAGCCCGGCCATCTCCTTGATGTCCGCGCCGGCCGCGAACACCTTCTCCCCGCCGTACACGATCACGGCCCGCACGTCCGCGCGCCGGGCCGCCTCCTCCGCGCAGGCCTTCAGCTCCTCCTGCACCTGCCGGTTGAACGCGTTCATCGGCGGCCGGTCCAGCCGGATCGTGCCGATGCCACCGTCCACGTCGAGCGTCACGAATTCGGTCACACCCGGGACAGTAGGGCCTCCGCCAGTTCGACGGGACGGCTGAGCGCGAGCAGGTGGCCGCCCGGGAGCTCCTCCACCTCGACGCCGGGGAGCCGTTGTGCCACCACCCTGCGCTGGAACTCCAGCGGGAAGAACCGGTCGTCGCGGCCCTGGAGGAACCGGGTGGGCACGTCCGGCCAGGCGGGCAGTGGCCACGGCGCCGCGAAAGGCGTGTCGGACTGCACCAGCTCGACCGACATCGCCTCGGCGACCACGTCCGGCGGGACGTCGTGGAGGAAGTCGACGAGCGGGTCGAAGGTGTCCGCGGCGCGTCCCTCGCGCGCAGCGCACACCGCGCGCGCCTCGGCCTGCCCGGTGGCCGCCCACCACTCGCCCCCGGTCTCGCCCGGCGCCGGGACCATCGCGTTGAGCAGCACGATCGCCTCGACAGGCACCCGCTGTACCACCAGCGGCACGGTGAAGCCGCCCATCGACTGCCCGACGAGCACGAGTCCGGCGCGCCGGTCGCCGATCGCCGCGACCACCGCGTCGGCGTACTCGGCGAACCCTGCCCCGTCATCGGCAGCCGGGAGGTCGACCGCGACGGCCTCGTGGCCGCGCGCCAGCAGCTCGGGCACGAGGCGGTGCCAGTACCACGCCTGCCCGCCCGCACCTGGCACCAGCACGAACGTCCTGACCCGCGCGCTCATGCCCCCAATTTAGGAGTAAGTACCGGGGCTTTGACGCGCGTCAGGCCTGGGCGGGCGGGGCCACCTCCTCGCGCGGCACGGCCGGAGCCGCGGCCGGGTCGGCCTCGGTGGCCGGGCGCACCAGCAGGATGCACACGAAGCCGATCAGCGCGGCGATCGCGATCATCATCGGGATCGGCCAGTAGGCGCCGCCCGCGGCGCCCACCAGCGACGTCGCGATGAGCGGGACGAACCCCGCGATCGCGCCACCGAACTGGTAGCCGATGGAGGCGCCGCTGTAGCGGACGTGCGCGGGGAACATCTCCGAGTACAGGGCGGCCGTCGGCGAGTACACCGCGTTGTGGCCGATGCAGATGGAGACCACCACGGCGACCCACGCCAGCACCGCGACCTGCGAGGTGATCAGGAAGTTCAGCGGGATCGCGAACGCCGCGATGAAGAGCGTGCCGAACACGACCACCCGGCGCCGTCCCAGGCGGTCGGACAGGATGCCCATGAGCGGGATCGTGACCAGCTGCACCGCGCCCGCGGCCGTGACGCCCACGAGGTAGAGGTTCTGCTCCAGGCCGTAGGCCTTGGTGGTGTAGGCGATCGTGTACACGGTCATGGCGTAGAACAGCACCCCGTGGGCCAGGTACAGGCCCGCGGCGAGCAGCACGTTGCGGGCGTCGCGGCGCAGCAGCTCGACCACCGGCACCTTCACCACGCGCTGAGTCTTCTGCACCCGCGTGAACTCGGGCGACTCGGTGATGCGCAGCCGGATGAACAGCCCGACGCCCACCAGCACGATGCTGATCAGGAACGGCACCCGCCAGCCCCAGGCCAGGAACTCGCCCTCGGGCAGCTGCTGCATCACCAGGAACATGCCCGTGGCCAGCAACCCGCCGACGGCACTGCCGACCTGCGCGAAGCTGCCGAAGAAGCCGCGGCGCTTCTTGTCCGAGTGCTCGACGGCCATCAGCACCGCGCCGCCCCACTCGCCGCCGACCGCCATGCCCTGCACGAACCGGAGCAGCACCATGAGGATGGGCGCCCAGATCCCGATCGTCGCGAACGTCGGCATCAGGCCCATCAGGAAGGTGGCCACCCCCATCATCGTGAGGGTCACCACCAGCGTGGTCTTGCGCCCCACGCGGTCGCCGATGTGGCCGAACAGCAGCCCGCCCACCGGCCGGGCGACGAACCCGACCGCGAACGAGGCGAAGGCGGCCAGGGTGCCGGCGAGCTCCGAGAAGTTGGGGAAGAACAGCTCCCCGAACACCAGCGCCGACGCCGTGCCGAAGATGAAGAAGTCGTACCACTCGATCGACGTGCCGATCATGCTGGCGAGGGCCACTCGCCGCGTGGATTCCGCCTGAGCCGGAGTGCTCTGCGTGGGCATCGTTGCGTGCTGCCTTCCGGATGGGCGTCTGCCCGCCACCCCCCGCAGGGCCAGCAGTTCGCCTGGTTGTCTGTCTGTCAGACAAACATAGGGCGTGCAGCGACGTTGCGGAACAGGGAAATGTCCGGCTACCGCAACCAGGCCGTGTAGCGACCCCGCCGCTTCTGCACCGACAGGGGCAGGCCGAACGTCGCGCTCAGGTTGTCGTCGGTGAGCACGTCGTCCATGAGGCCCGCGGCCACCACCGCGCCCTCGCGCAGCAGCAGCGCGTGGCTGTAGCCCTGCGGGATCTCCTCGACGTGGTGGGTGACCAGCACCGACGCCGGGGCGTCCGGGTCGGCGGCCAGCGCCGCGAGGCGGCCGACCAGGTCCTCGCGCGCCCCCAGGTCGAGGCCCGCGGCGGGCTCGTCGAACAGGAGCAGCTCCGGGTCGGTCATGAGCGCGCGGGCGATCAGGGCGCGCTTGCGCTCCCCCTCGGAGAGCGTGCCGTACTCCCGCCCGGCCAGCGCCCCCACACCCAGTCCGGCGAGCAGGTCGTCGGCGCGCCCGGTGTCCATGGCGTCGTAGCGCTCCCGCCAGCGCCCCAGCACGCCCCACCCGGCGCTCACGACGACGTCGCGCACGACCTCGTCGTTCGGCACCCGCAGGCCCAGCGCCGCGGACGTGAGGCCGATCCGGGTACGCAGCTCGAACACGTCGACGGCGCCGAGCCGCTCGCCCAGGACGTGCACGGTGCCCGCCGTGGGGTGCAGCTCGGCCGCGGCGAGGCGCAGCAGGGTGGTCTTCCCCGCGCCGTTCGGGCCGAGCACGACCCATCGTTCGTCGAGCTCGACCGTCCAGTCGACGTCGCGCAGCAGGGTCGTCGTCCCGCGGCGGACGGTGACCCCGGACATCCGGACGACGGTGTCCTCGAGGTCCACCGCAGTGGGCAGGGGCTCAGAGCTTGATCCGGGCGCAGCCACGGGGCATATCCTCGCCGATCGTGCCGGTCTTCCCATTGGGTGCCCATGCCGACGAAGGTGGGGTGCGCTTCGCAGTCGCCTCCACCAGCGCGGATGCCGTCGACGTCTGCCTCGTCGACGGGATGGAGGGCGCCCTGTCGGAGAAGCGGGTGGCGCTCACGGAGCGCACCTTCGGGGTGTGGCACGGGTACGTCGAAGGGGTGGGGCCGGGCCAGCGCTACGGCTACCGCGTCCACGGTCCGTACCGGCCGGCCGACGGGGTGCGCGCCAACCCGGCGAAGATCCTCGTCGACCCGTACGCCCGGCGGATCACCGGCCGGGTCACCGATCTGCACGCCGCGCGCGGCTGGGCCGACGACCCGATGACCGGCCCGCCGAGCACCGTCGACTCGCTCGGCCACGTGCCGCTCTCCGTGGTCACCGGCCCCGACGCGCCTGCGCCCGGCCCGCGCCCGGACGTGCCGTGGTCGGAGACCGTGATCGCCGAGCTGCACGTGAAGGGCTACACACGGCTGCATCCCGACGTGCCGGCCGAGCACCGCGGCACCTACCTGGGGCTCGCCCACCCCGCCGTGATCGAGCACCTCCGCAGGCTCGGGGTCACGGCCGTCGAGCTGCTCCCCGTGGCCGCGATCGCCGACGAGCCGCCGCTGCTGGAGCGCGGCCGCACGAACTACTGGGGCTACGCGACGCTGGGGTTCCTCGCCCCGCACGCCGGCTACGCCAGTGCCCCGGGCGCGGAAGTGGAGGAGTTCCGCACGATGGTGGCGGCGCTGCACGCCGCGGGCATCGAGGTGATCCTCGACATCGTCCCGAACCACACCGCGGAGGGCGGCGTCGCGGGCACGACCCTGTCCTACCGCGGGCTGGACGCCCCCGCCTACTACTCGCTGCGCGGCGACGGCCACGACGCCGACATCACCGGCACCGGCAACACCCTCGATGCCGGCTCCCCCACCGTCATCCGGCTCGTGTGCGACGCGATGCGGTACTGGGTCACGTCGATGGGCGTCGACGGCTTCCGCATCGACCTCGCCAGCGTGCTCGGCAGGCCCCGCTCCGGCCCGTTCGACCCGCACGCGCCGCTGCTCACGGCGATCGCCGTCGACCCGGTGCTCTCGACCGTCAAGCTGATCGCCGAGCCGTGGGACGCCACCGGCGAGGGCTACCGGGTGGGCGGGTTCGGCGTGGCCTGGTCGGAGTGGAACGGGCGCTACCGCGACGCCGTGCGCGACTTCTGGCGCGGCCACGGCAGCATCGGCGAGGTGGCGTCCCGCCTGGCGGGCAGCTCCGACCTGTACCGGATCTCCGGGCGCAGGCCATGGGCCTCGATCAACTTCGTGACGGCGCACGACGGGTTCACCCTGCGCGACCTCGTCACCTACGAGCGCAAGCACAACGAGGCCAACGGCGAGGACAACCGCGACGGCACCGACGACAACCGCTCGCAGAACTTCGGCGAGGAGGGCGAGACGCGCTCCCCGGTGCGGGCCGCCCGCCGGCTCGCCACGGCCCGGGCGATGCTGGGCACCCTGCTGCTGTCCACCGGCACGCCCATGCTGCTGGGCGGCGACGAGCTGTGGCGCACCCAGCGGGGCAACAACAACGCCTACTGCCTCGACGACGAGACCTCGTGGGTGGACTGGTCGCGCCGCGACGGCGCGCTCGCGGCGTACACGGCCCGGGTGGCGGCGATCCGCCGCAGCTCCCCCGCCCTGCACCGAGACCGGTTCTACCTCGACGGCGAGGTGCTCTGGTGGCACCCGGCGGGCCGCAGGCTCAGCGGGGCCGACTGGCACGACGCCGGCCTCCACACCCTCGGGCTCCTGCGCGGCGAGTGGCTGCTGCTCCTGCACGCCGGCACGGACGCGGTGGCCGCCACGCTCCCCCCGGGTGGCCCGTACACCCCCGAGCTGGACAGCACCCGGCCCGACGGCCTCCCGGCCACGAGCCGCCCGCTCCCCGGCGGCGCGACGATCACGCTCCCGCCCCGCTCCCTCCTGCTGCTGCGCACCACGTGACCACCGGCCTGTGATCGGGGACACTGCCCTGCAGACCCCGGGAGGCGCCCGTGAACAGCCCCACCCTCGTCGTCGGCCACGGCCGCGACCCGTCCAGCGACCAGGCCCTTCGCACCGCCGTCGACCTCGCCTGCAGGCTCCACGCTCGGCTGCACGTCGTGCACGTCGTCGACCTCGACGACTACCCGCTCAACGTCGACGCCCCCGACTGGGAGCGACGCGGCGCCGAGGCCGTCGCCGAGGAGCAGCGCCACGTCGAACGCCTCCTCACCGGCGCCCCCGTACCGTGGACCTACGAAGCGCGCCACGGCGAACCGGCGAAAGCCCTCTGCGCCGCAGCGGCCGAGCACGACGCCCTGCTCATCGTCCTCGGCACGCGCGGCGAGGGCCTGCGCCGCGCACTCGGACGGCTGATGGACCCGTCCATCTCGCACGCGGTGATCCAGCGTCAGCACCGGCCGGTCGTGGTGGTGCCGGTGCACGAGTAGGGGTTCTTCCGGCCCGGCCTCCTGGTGGCGCCGCGCAGTCTCCGGGGCTTCGCGGGCAGGCCGGGGCCTGCCCGACCGGGCGCGCGGCGCCACCAGGCGGCTGCCTCCCCAGCAGATAGGACCGAACCGCCACTCTCACGCCGATCAAGGCGAGATGGTCGCTGTTGAAGAGGGCGGGCTCAACCGGTGGTTGCAACCAGGTGATCAGGGGAAGTGTGGATCATGGCTGGTGCGCGGTTGACCCGGGAGGAACGGGTCCGGATCGAGACGTTGTGGCGGGCGGGGTGGTCGTTCGCGGA
>NZ_JBHSKO010000050.1:0-18589 GCF_042657305.1 Pseudonocardia zijingensis
CGACGTGCAGCGCGATCAGCGCGAGCAGGATGCCCGGGATGAGCAGCACGTGCGCGATGTAGATCCGCGGGATGATCTCGGTACCGGGGAACTCACCGCCGAACAGCGCCCAGTGGGTCCAGGTGCCCACCACCGGCACCGCCAGGGTGAACCCGGACGCGATCCGCAGCCCGGTGCCGGACAGCAGGTCGTCGGGCAGCGAGTAGCCGGTGAACCCGGCGAAGAAGCCGAGGAACAACAGCAGCACACCGATCACCCACGTCGCCTCGCGCGGCTTGCGGAAGGCACCGGTGAAGTACGTGCGGAACATGTGCACGACCATCGCCGCCATGAACAGCAGCGCCGCCCAGTGGTGCACCTGACGGATGAACAGCCCGCCCCGGACGTCGAAGGAGATGTGCAGCGCGCTCTCGAACGCCCGCGACATGTGGATGCCGCGCAGGTTCTCGAACATCCCGTTGTAGGTGACCTCCTGCATCGAGGGGTCGAAGAACAGCGCCAGGTAGGTGCCCGACAGCAGCAGGACGATGAAGCTGTAGAGCGCCACCTCGCCCAGCAGGAACACCCAATGAGTGGGGAAGACCTTGTTGAACTGCTTGCGTAGGCCGGCCGGGTGGTAGCGCTGGTCGAGCTCGTCCAGGGCCCGGACCACCGTCGTGTTGACACCGGAGCCCCTCGGGGTGGTGAGCGAGCTCACGGGTTTTACCTCCGCTCCCAGAAGGCGGGATCTATCCCGCGGCCGGCCCGGTGCCCTGAACGATGTCCCCGTTGAGTCCTTCCGGGTAGAAGCCGCCGGAAGAACCCGCATGGGGGTCGAGGTAGACGATGTTGAGGATCTCCATCGCGCTCCTGCCGAACGCACGGCCGTACTCATCGGTGGGAACCAGGTTGGCCTCCTCCTTCGTGCCGAGACCCTGGTCATCATCGGCAGGCCCGCTGACCGCGTTGCGCACCGCGGAAATCTTGTGCACGACGTCGAACACCGATTCGTCCGCGAGCCCCTCGCTGAACAGCGTGGCCCGCACCACCCCGGCGTGGTAGGCCTCGGTCGCCAGGAGACCGGCTGCCGCATCCAGGTAGGTCTTGTTGGAGATGAACGGCGCCGCACCCTTGAACGCGGTGACGCCGACATCCTCGAAGAGGAACGCCGCGAAGAGGAAGTTGCGCTCGTTCGCATACGCGTCGAAGACCTCCCCCGGCTCGATCAACCCGGCCGCGGTCGCCGCAGCGGTGAAGCTGTGGTCGAGGGAGATGCGTGGACGCGCAGCGGCCGCGCCACCGAGCGCGTTGCGGAGGAACGCGACATGGGCACGCTCGTCCATGGCGATCTCGCGGGCGATGTTCTTGATCAGAGGACTACGGAACTCGACCTGACGACCGCCGGACACCTCGCCGGGCTTGCCCGTCCCACCCACCATGTCATCAGGCAGGCCCTGACCTGTTGCACCACGAAGGTAGAACTCGGCTTCGAGGTACTCCAGGTTGAGCGCGAAGTTCAGGATCGAGCTGTCGCTCGGTCCAGCTTCTTCGTTGGCGGTCGTCGTCGGCGCACCGGTGCCGGCTTCGGCAACCATGCCGGTGAGCTTGGCGTGATCCTCGGCGGTCTCGGCGCTCCGGTTGACGGCTTCCCTGATGAAGTGGTTATCGGACACCCTGACTCCTGTGCTGTTCGATGATGACGCTCGCGCCTGTCGGCATTTCCGTTGCGATCCCGGATCGACTTAGTTGCGGCCCGCCATGACTCCGCCGTCGACGTTGAGGATGGCGCCTGTGATCCAGCTCGAAGCGGGTGAGAGCAGAAAGGTGATCGCGGAGGCCAGGTCCTGGGCGGTACCGACTCGGGCGAGTGGGTGCAGGCCGGCCAGCTGCTGCATCGTGGCTTCCAGCTGATCTGCCGGCAGCCAGTCGAAATGAGGAGTGTTGACGACGGCGGGAGCAACGGCGTTCACACGGATGCCCTCGCCGGCGAGTTCGATGGCGAGGTTGTGCGTGAGGGCGTGCAGGCCCGCCTTGGCCATCGAGAACGCCGACGACGGTGTCGCGGCGAGGGCCTGGTGCGCCCACATGGCACCGACGTTCACGATCGCGCCGCCCTGACCGCCGGCGACCATACCTCGCACGACGGTCTGGGTGAGGAAGTAGGCCGCCCGGTTGAGGTCGTGATAGGAGTCGTAGTCGGCCACGTCGTGGTCGAGGAAGGTCCTGAGCCGGACGATCCCCGCCGAGTTGACGAGGAGGGTGGCGTCGGAGTGGTTTTCCGCCAGTTGCTTCTGCGCTTCGACGACCTGCTCCCAGTCCGTCAGGTCGGCCGCGATCGACCACGCATTGCCGGAGCGTGACAAGCTCGCCGCGGCATCGTCCAGTTTGCGACCCGGGCGGCCGACGATCACCGCACTCCCGCCTGCCGCGATCACGTCCTCCGCGGTCTTGAGGCCGATGCCGCTGGCCCCGCCGATCACGACGACCTTGGCGTCTTCGAAGTCCGTGATCACGCGATTCACCATCCGTTCGAGCAGGAACACGTCGATTTTGTGCTTGCCGTGGCCGGCGCGGCCGACGAGCGGCAGCATCACCGATGCACGGGCGGCGGCTACGTCGACGAGCAGGCTCAGCCGCATCGCAGCGCACCGCTCGGCTCGAGCACGTCCGGCGACCGGGCGGACCCGACGTCCTCGTCGGTTCGGGCGCCATCCCGCCGGGCCGGGACACCGGGCCGGGTTGGACCCGGCTGCGGGGAAGCATGGAGGGCGCGAACTGGACTGTCAAGTACTACTTTTAGTGTTGGTCGGACTAGCATGACCACGTGACTAGCGTCGGAGCCCAGTCTCCTGTGCGGCGCCTGACTGCGCGTGGAGCGCTGACTCGGGACCGCATCGTCCGAGCCGCCGCGGATCTCATGCATGCCACAGGCGTCGCCGGCACCACCATGGACCAGGTGGTCGACGCGTCGCGCACGAGCAAGTCGCAGCTCTACCACTACTTCGCCGACAAGGAGGCGCTGGTCGCCGCGGTCATCAAGTTGCAGGTCGCGCGGGTACTGGAGTTCCAGGAGCCCTACCTCGAGCGCCTGGCTTCGGTTGCCGATCTGCGTCGG
Source organism: Pseudonocardia zijingensis (assembly GCF_042657305.1). Classification (NCBI taxonomy): domain Bacteria; kingdom Bacillati; phylum Actinomycetota; class Actinomycetes; order Pseudonocardiales; family Pseudonocardiaceae; genus Pseudonocardia; species Pseudonocardia zijingensis. The sequence goes on from NZ_JBHSKO010000050.1 coordinate 3,095, forward strand.
TGGCGCGACGCGGTCGTGTGGTTCGTCGAGGAAGCTCGAGGCGCCAACGGGTGCGCTGTCGGTTCCCTGTCCAGCGAGCTCGCGGACCGGTCGGAGCCGGCCCGGATCCTGATCCAGGCCGCGTTCCGCTCGTGGGAGTCCTATCTCGCGGCCGGGCTGAGGCGGATGCAGGATCGGGGCGAGCTCGACGCCGGGGCCGACGCCGGCGAACTCGCCACCGGCCTGATGGCCGCCTACCAGGGTGGTTACCTGCTCTCGCAGGCGGCCCGCAGCTCGCGTCCGATGGCGATGGCGTTGGACCTCGCGCTCGACAGCATCGAGGCTCGGCGGGTGCGTGAGGATCCCACACGGGCGCGGCCGGCCGGCGCCGTGCAGGCTCAGACTGCCGTGACATAGTCGGACTTGACAGTCCAGTAGCGGGCGCTCATATTCGGTCCGTCCAGGCCGCACTGGCCTTCTTGCCCGACCCCGGGGCCCGTCCTCCGAGCGTCGGTGACGATCGACAAGGATTATCAGATGGCGTTGACGAGGGGATTCAGTGGTCGCAGCCGTGGCACGCGCGACCCGCGGCTGCCTCCCGGCCAGTACGACGCCGGCGTGAACTGGCCGGTCCTACATGCCGAGGCGACGCCGAGCATCCACACTGACAGGTGGAGCTTCGAGATCGACGGTCTGGTCGACAAGCCGACGCGTTGGAGCTGGGAGGAGATCCATGCGTTGCCGGCGTCCCGGTACGAGGGCGCCATCCACTGCGTGACCACGTGGTCGAAGTTCGACATGCGGTTCGACGGCGTGTCCGTCGACACCCTCCTCGACGCGGCGGGGGTCCGTGACGAGGCGGCGTTCGCGTTGGCGCGATCCCACACCGGCTACACCACCAACCTGCGGCTCGAGGACCTCACCGGCGGCAGGGCCTGGGTCGTGTGGGACGTCAACGGTGCCCCGTTGAGCAGCATCCACGGCGGCCCGGCCCGGCTGCTCGTGCCGCACCTGTACTTCTGGAAGAGCGCGAAGTGGGTGTCGGGCCTCACGCTGCTCGCCGAGGACCAGCCGGGCTTCTGGGAGGTGCGCGGCTACCACGACAGGGGTGACCCGTGGCGCGAGCAGCGCTACCAGGGGGATTGATGACCGGGACGTCAGGAGGGCCACCCCGCCCGGGGCCGTGGCAGGCCGCCAGGGTGACCGGCATCCGCCAGGAGACGCCCACGGCGAAGACCTTCACCCTCACGCTGCCCCGACCGTGCTCCTTCTGGCCCGGCCAGCACCTCGTCGTGCGCCTGACCGCACCTGACGGGTACCGGGCGCAGCGGTCGTACTCGATCGCCAGCGCACCTTCGAACTCGGCGGAGCTCGACATCACCGTCGAGATCCTGCAGGGCGGCGAGGTGTCAGGTTTCCTCAACGAGGCCGTCGAGGTGGGAGACAAGCTCGACGTGCGGGGCCCGATCGGCGGTCACTTCGCCTGGAACCTCCAACCCGCGCTCGGGGTGGGCGGCGGTTCCGGGGTCGTTCCGCTGATGTCGATGTTGCGCCACGCCCGCGAGCTCGACCGGCCGGACCTGTTCCGCGTCGTCGTCTCGGTACGTCGGCCCGAGGACCTGTACTACTCCGCCGAGATCCAGGGCGCGGAGGCCTCGATCGTCTACACGCGCACCGTCCCCGACGGACATGTTCGCCCCCCCGGTCGTCTCATGACACGGGACCTCGCTTCAGCCCTGGACGGAGACCGCGATGTTTACGTCTGCGGGTCCACCGCCTTCTGCGATGCCGCTACCCGACTCGTTGCGGCGGCCGGCGTGCCCGATGAGCGGATCAGGGTCGAGCGGTTCGGATTCTCGGGATGATCGCGCTGCGGTCCCGGCGCGAGACGAGGTGACAGGAGGATGACGATGGGCGATGACAGCGACGGTGTGGACGGGGTCGACATCGACAACGGCCTGCTCGAAGACGATGAAACCCTCGAAGGGCGCGGGGTCGATGTCCTCGACGAGGGCTACACGGTGCCCGAACGGCCGTGGGAACGGGAACACTACGGCGTCACCGCACGGGAGGCGCGCGAACACGAGAGCCTCGCCGGTCGCCTGGCCCGCGAGCTGCCCGACATCAGCGACACCGACGACGGGGACGGACTCGGCGACACCACCGGCACCGACGGCGAGCTGTACGACGACGAAGTCGGGACCGCCCGCTCCGGACGCCTCGTCGACGTCGAGGCCGCCGGCGAATGGGACGACTTCGCCTATCTGAACGCCGTCGACATCGGACGCGACGGCGGGGCCGCCAGCGCCGAGGAAGCCGCCGTGCACATCGTGCGCGATCCCGACGACGCCTGAGGCACGACCGACTCCGCACCGAGAAAGGAACCCGAGCATGGCCGAGCAGCAGCGGGCAGTCCTCGCCGGAGGCTGTTTCTGGGGGATGCAGGACCTCATCCGCTCCCGCCCCGGCGTGTTGTCCACCCGGGTGGGCTACACCGGCGGCGACACCCCCAACGCCACGTACCGCAACCACGGCTCCCACGCCGAGGCGGTCGAGATCATCTACGACCCGGCCGCCACCACCTACCGCGACCTGCTCGAGTTCTTCTTCCAGATCCACGACCCGACCACGACGAACCGGCAGGGCAACGACGTGGGCACGTCCTACCGATCGGCGATCTTCTACCTCGACGACGAACAGCGCCGGATCGCCGAGGACACCATCGCCGATGTCGTCGCCTCCGGCCTGTGGCCCGGCAAGGTCGTCACCGAGGTCGCGCCGGCCGGCCCGTTCTGGGAGGCCGAGCCCGAACACCAGGACTACCTGCTGCGTTACCCGTACGGCTACACGTGCCACTACCCGCGCCCGGGGTGGGTGCTGCCGCGGCGTGGTGACGTCGCGTCGCGGCCGTCGTCCCAGCTGAGCTGACGATCGCCACCATGGACGGGTCAGCGACGGGGGCGAGTCCCACGCTGGAGCGGATCCGCGAGGAGATCATCGCCGACCCGGCCAACCGGGAGGCCACCGCCGCGGGCCTGCAGCCGATCTACACCGCGCACCCGGCCGCGCGGATCGTGCTCATCGGGCAGGCCCCGGGGGTACGCGCGCAGCGCAGCGGGATCCCCTGGAACGACCCGAGCGGCGTGACGCTGCGGCGCTGGCTCGAGGTCACCGACGATCAGTTCTACGACCCGACGCTGTTCGCGATCCTGCCGATGGACTTCTACTACCCCGGCAAGGGCGCCCACGGCGACCTGCCGCCGCGCCCCGATGTCGCACCACGCTGGCACCCGCGACTCCTCGCCGAGCTCGCGCAGGTCCGGCTCACCGTGCTGATCGGCCGGCACGCCCAGAAGCACTACCTGACCGGGTCCGCCGGAGCGAACCTCACCGACACGGTCCGGGCGTTCCGCGACCACCTCCCCGACCGCATGCCCCTCGTCCACCCGTCACCGCTCAACTTCCGGTGGCACGCCCGCAACCCGTGGTTCGCCGAAGAGGCCGTCCCGGCGCTGCGTGCCCGCGTGCACGCGGTCCTCCAGCCGGACGTCGATGCGGCCGACCAGGAAGCCGAGGGCAGCGACGCATACTGATCAGCGAAACACCAGCCCGAGCAGGGAGCGGACTCGCCGGCCCGCACGGCGCTGACCATCCGCCCGCACGGCCCGGGCGATGGAGGGCTCCGACGCAGATGGCCGAGATTCCGTGCGGGTTGTATGGACTTGGGGCTGGGGCGTGGTCGCCGCCGGCGTCGAGCTGGCCGCGGGCAGGGCGCTGTAGAAGAGACTCGACCGGCTGCCGGGCGGTGTGGGGGACGCCTACCGGACCGGAAAGGCCGGACGCTGGAACCGCGCCCCCACGCGCTCACAGCGCTCGGTGGGCTCGCCGCCCTGTTCGCGCGGCGCCGCCGGACCGGCTCGGCGCTGGCCGGGCTCGCACTCACCGCCGGCTCGCTTGCCACACGGTTCGCGGTGTTCGAGGCCGGTATTCGATCGGCGGCCGACCCGCAGCACGTGATCGCGCCGCAGCGCGAACGGCTCGCCCGCGGCGAACGTGCCCACAGCGAGGGCGGCTGGCTGGAGACGAAACGCACCACCGCACCAGTGCCCCGCTCCTGACACGTCCGGTCGACCGCCGGCGTCCCCGTCCAGCCGGGCGCGCACCGCGCGGGTGCGAGGCGGGGCCGGCATCCGAGCCACGCCACGTATGGCTGTGGCACGCAGCTCGTCGCCTTGACCGCGCCTCACCAAGCCCTCAATACTTGAACCGGATAGTCCAATGCAGATGCGGCCCGGAGAAGAGTTGACATGAGCATCCCGCCCAGCGTTCCGATGCACCCCGTCCGAAGATGCTCTCCGACCCGGTGGGAAACACGTATCAACCACCCCCGGCCGTCCCACGACACCATTGCCTCGCTGCTGGACGGCAGCAACCACACCACAGATCCTACGCTCGGACATCCCCTCCGTATCGAGTCGATCAGGCCAGGGCGGATGCGATGACGGCGCGTCCCTGCATCGCAGTTTCGGTCGACGAGATGGGGAACAACCGAATCACTGATCCGGATCAGGACACCGCCCACGCAGATTCCGGCATCACGATCTGGCTCGACGACCTCTCACGGAACCTGCTGAGCTCCGGCGAGCTTGCTCGCCTGATCCGTGACAAGCACATCGTGGGCGTCACGGCCGACCCGGCTGCCCTCGTAGCCGCACTGAAGCAGGGCAACTCCTACGACGAAGAGATCCGTCTACTGGCCGCAACCGGAGCAGATCCGCCCACCGCCGTCCGCGAGCTGACGAGCACCGACGCCCGCCATGCCGCAGATCTCCTACTCGACATCCACCGGACCACGCGTGGCATCGACGGCTGGGCGTCGATCCCGATCGACCCGCGACTCGCACACGACACCGACGCGACCGTCGCGGAGGCGAAAGAGCTGTGGCTCACGGTCTACCGGAATAACGTCCTCGTGAACATCCCGGCCACCACCGAGGGCCTGTCAGCGATCACCCGCACCCTTGGCGAGGGAATCAGCATCAACGCCACCCTCATCTTCTCACCGAGCCGCTACCGTGAGGTGACCGAGGCCTTCTTCACCGGGCTGGAGCAGGCACGGGACAACGGCCAGCACCTCGGCCGGATCCAGTCGGTGGCGTCGTTCTTCGTCTCCCGGATCGACACCGAGGTCGACGCCCGGCTCAATGCCATCCCCGACGATGACGCGAGAAGGCTGCGCGGGCAGGCCGCCCTGGCCAGCGCACGCCTCGTCAATGGCGCATATGAAGAGCTGTACACCACCGAGCGCTGGCAAGCACTCGCGGCCGCGGGCGCGGCGCCGCAACGCCTGCTCTGGGCCTCGACCACAGCCAAGAGCCTGTCCTACCCCGACACGACCTACGTCCGCCAACTGGTCGCGTTCAACGGAGACTCGATACGACGGTCAGCAGGGGAAATGCTCGATCGACTCTCCGCAGCGGGCATCGATCTGGACGACGTGTACCGCACACTCGAGCACAAGGACATCGAGAAACTCACCCAGTCCTGGCTCGACATGCTCGACGCCGTGGACAGCCGGCTGGCACAGGTCAAGGGCTGCACCCGGGACTTCGTGCCCCTTCTCGAGAACCCTCCAGGTCACTCCGCGACAGAGTGATGTGCGGATCATGAACGCGAGGACACTCAAAATATGGCAGCCGGCACGACGACCCACCACCGGCGCGGCCACACGCGCAGGACGGCCCGCCGCCTCCGCAGAGAGCACCCTTCCTGGGCACCACGGCGTTTATTCCGACAGGTGAGTGGGCCCCCAGGGGATCGAACCCTGAACCCGCGGATTAAAAGTCCGCTGCTCTGCCAATTGAGCTAGAGGCCCTGGCGCACCAGACGAGCGATTACGAAAGGTGGGTGGCGGTCGTAGGCAGGGCGTTCATCGTCGATGACCTGTTCCTCACGGCCTCCCGGTGGCGCGGCCGCCCGGTGGTGCCGCGCAGGGTCCGGGGCCTTGCGCAGCGATTACGGGCAAATGGTCGACGACAGCGCCGATCACGGGCTGATGGTCGTCCTTGGAGATCTTCTAGCTACCATCCGCCCTTGATCGACGGGGTCGGTGCGCCCCAGGATCCGGTGCCCGGGACTGCGGAATGTGCGAGCAGATCTTCCGGGTGCACTTCGTTCACCGGTAACGACCGATGAAGCTGGAGCGACCCGCGAGCTCGGTGAATCGAAGCCCCACGATTCTGCCATCCTCGACGATCCAACGCAGGTCGTAGCACGCCCGATAGCTCGGAGGCCAGAACGAGCAGAAGCGGCCTGCGTCATCGAGGTACCACTCGCCCTCGGTCGGCCGGCCCCGCTCGACGTAGATGGTGGCACCGGCAGGTTCGAAGATCTGGGTGGCGCCGTCGTCGTAGACGAGGCCGCCCGCCGTCAGCGCAGTGGGGATGTGCTCGGTTGCTACGGCGTCGCCATCCGAGACACTGATGTCGTTCAGTGAGCCGGCCATGGGGTCCTCCTCAGGATCGCGTCTCGGCACCACATCCGGACGCAGCGCCCGGAACACGTGAGCCGTCTTGTTGCGGAGCTGCGGACAGGGAGCTCATCCGTGGTCGACCCCGGGCAGCTCTGCGTGGCCCCGACCACCGACGTGGGCCTCCGTCCGGGACCGCTCCACCATGTGCGGGTAGTGCAGCTCGAACGCCGGGCGCTCGGAGCGGATCCGGGGCAGCTCGGTGAAGTTGTGCCGCGGCGGCGGGCACGACGTGGCCCACTCCAGCGAGTTGCCGAAGCCCCACGGGTCGTCGACGGTGACCACGCGCCCGTAGCGGTAGCTGCGGAAGACGTTCCAGATGAACGGCAGCGTCGACGCGCCCAGCACGAACGCCCCGATCGAGGAAACCGCGTTCAGCACGGTGAACCCGTCGATCGGCAGGTAGTCGGCGTAGCGGCGCGGCATGCCCTCGTTGCCCAGCCAGTGCTGCACCAGGAACGTCAGGTGGAACCCGACGAACGTGAGCCAGAAGTGGACCTTGCCCCACGTCTCGTCCAGCATCCGCCCGGTCATCTTCGGGAACCAGAAGTAGATCCCGGCGTAAGTGGCGAACACGATCGTGCCGAACAGCACGTAGTGGAAGTGCGCCACCACGAAGTAGGTGTCCGACACGTGGAAGTCCAGCGGCGGCGAGGCCAGCAGGATGCCGGTGAGCCCGCCCAGCAGGAACGTGGCGAGGAAACCGACGCTGAACAGCATCGGCGTCTCGAACGTCAGGCGCCCCTTCCACATCGTCCCGATCCAGTTCACGAACTTGACGCCCGTGGGCACCGCGATCAGGAAGGTGGTGAACGAGAAGAACGCCAGCAGAACAGCACCGGTGGCATAGAGATGATGCGCCCAGACCGCGACCGAGAGTGCGCCGATGGCGATCGTCGCGTAGACCAGGCCCTTGTAGCCGAACACCGGCTTGCGGCTGAACACCGGAAGGACTTCCGAGACGATTCCGAAGAACGGGATCGCGATGATGTAGACCTCGGGGTGGCCGAAGAACCAGAACAGGTGCTGCCAGAGGATCACGCCGCCGTTGGCCGGGTCGAACGCGTGTGCACCGAAGTGCCGGTCCGCGAGTATCCCGAACAGGCCGGCCGTGAGCACCGGGAAGGCGATCAGGATGAGGATCGCCGTCACGAGGATGTTCCAGGTGAAGATCGGCATCCGGAACATCGTCATGCCGGGGGCGCGCATGCAGACGATCGTGGTGACGAAGTTGACCGCGCCGAGGATCGTGCCGAGACCGGACACGATCAGACCCGCAACCCACAGATCGGCACCCACCCCGGGGGAATACTGCGCTGAGTGCAGTGGGGCGTAGGCGAACCAACCGAATCCCGCCGGCCCACCGGGTGTCAGGAACCCGGACAGCACGACCAGGCTGCCGAACAGGAACAACCAGTACGAGAACGCGTTCAGGCGCGGGAATGCCACGTCGGGCGCGCCGATCTGCAGCGGCACGATGTAGTTCGCGAACCCGAACAAGATCGGCGTGGCGTACAGCAGCAGCATGGCGGTGCCGTGCATGGTGAACAGCTGGTTGTACTGGTCGGTGGACAGGAACTGCATGCCCGGCACGGCCAGCTCGGCCCGGATCAGCAGCGCCATCACGCCGCCGGCCAGGAAGAACCCGAACGACGTGACCAGGTAGAGGATGGCAATGTCCTTGGGGTCGGTGGTCCGCAACATCGTGAGGAACACCGACCCCTTCGCCGAGCGGCGAGCCGCGTTCGGTTGAGCCACCGGGGCCGGGGCGAGCTGGGTCATGACGCCTTCTCAGGGGGTTCGAGTTCGAGGGACGACGGCCTCGCCGGCATCGGGGCCGGCGCCGTGCCCGGGCCGGGCCGTCAAATGCGGACGAGAGGCGTGTCGACCAGATGCTCGGCCAGGAACCAGCACTGCAGCTCCCCGGTACGGATGACCTGTGAGACGAGCACGTCGTTGGTTCCGTCGTCCCCGAGCTCCGCGCTCTTGGCAGCCGCCTTGTGCGCGTCGATCAGAATGCGCTCATGCGCGTCGAGCAACCGGGAGAGCATCGCCGGCACCTGCTCGACGCCGTCCGGCGGTCGCGGAATACTGCTGAGCTCGGCCGCGTGGCGCGGGTCGCCGACCGCGACGGCACCCAGGCTCTGGATGCGCTCGGCAATCGCGTCGATGAGAGCCAGCTGCTCGCCTGCGTGCTTGTCGAGCAGGAGGTGGAGCTGGTAGAAGGTCGCGCCGCGGACGTTCCAGTGGCTCTTCTTGTAGAGCGCGTAGAGGATCTGGGTGTCCGCCAGCGTTCGGTTGAGCGTCTGGCCCGCGTACATGCGCGCGTCATAGGACAATCCGACGGGGAACTGCTTCACGGTCCCGAACTTCTGGATCTCCCCTCCCCCGTGCTGATGCAGCCACGGCTGGCTCGACGGCGAGACGCTGTCCATTTCGTCCTGAGTTGCGGTCATGGTGAACCTCCTCCACGTTCGTGCTTCGTACTGACGCATCGCGGGCGCCGAGCCACGGGCACCCGGCCACGGCGAGCCGCTACCCGGCCGCTCCCATGGACTGCCTGACAGTCCCGTGCAGATCCGCCCAGGAGCGGGCGAACCGACCAACGCCGTCTCGTTCCAGGACCGTGAAAACTTCTGCGAAGTCGACGCCGGCGGCGGCGATCGCGTCGATCACCTCACCGGCTTCGGCGGCCCGGCCGTTGACGGCCTCACCGTTGTCTGCACCGCGCAGTGAACCGTGATCGGCAAAGGCGTCCAGCGTCGCCTCCGGCATCGTGTTGACGGTTCCGGCCACCGCGAGCTCGGTGACATACATCGTGTCCGGGTATGCCGCATTCTTCACGCCCGTCGAGGCCCACAGCAGCCGCTGAACGCGAGCACCCCGTGCCGCGAGCCGCTCCCAGCGCGGACCGGCGAACGTCTCCCGGAACGCTTGGTAGGCGAGCCTCGAGTTCGCGATCCCCGCCATGCCCCGCAACGCGAGCGCTGCATCCGATCCGATCTCCTCGAGGCGCTTGTCGACCTCCGCGTCGATGCGCGAGACGAAGACGCTCGCTACCGAGTGGACTCCGGGCAGAGGCACGCCGGCGTCGACCGCCCGTTCGAGGCCTGCGAGGTACGCCGCCATGACCTCCCGGTACCGCTCCACCGAGAAGATGAGCGTGACGTTGATGTCCACCCCGAGTGAGAGGGCCTCCGTGATGGCCGGCAGGCTCGCTCTCGTCGCAGGGATCTTGACGTGGAGGTTGGGGCGGCCGACCGCTCGCATGAGGCTCACGGCCTCGAGGACGGTCGCTTCACGATCGCCGGCCAGTTCGGGGTTGACCTCGAGTGACACTCGCCCGTCGACGCCGTCGCTCGCCTCCCAGACGTCGCGGAACAGATCGCACGCCTCCTGGACGTCCACGACCATGAGCTGTCGAACAGCCTCTTCGACCGTCGCTCCGCGCCACGCGAGCTCGCGGATCTGCGGCGTGTAGGCCCCACCGCGCGCGAGCGCAGCCGCGAAGATGGTCGGATTGCTGGTGACGCCGACGACGTGCTTGTCGTCGATGAGGCGCCTGAGATCGCCGCTGACCAGGCGACCACGCGACAGGTCATCGAGCCAGATCGAGACACCCGCCGCGGTGAGGGCAGCCAGCCGGTCGTCTGCCACGTGGATTCCTTTCTGGACTCGCTCCGTCCAGCGCACGGCCCCGCGCTCCATCGAGCGAGCCAGGGGAGATCGGGCCTTCACCGGACGCATACCATCAAAACTAGACTATGTGTTCCAGTCTACGGCACCTAGTCGCCGAGGCACAGGAGGGGCACCAGGTGGTGCGCACCACAGCGACGCACTCACCGATCAGGCGGCACACGAGACGACTGCATGGCGCGCAATCACGCGCCGACATGCGGAAACTGACCGATCGAGGGCCCGCTGCGGGCTGCGCCGACGGGATCCGGACACCCCGTCGCGAGCCGGAAAATGGTCCCCCATCCCTGCCGATGAGCACACTAGAATGGACTAACTGGACCAATGAAGCGGTCGGATACGGGTGCACACCTCGGTTCGCCGCCATGTCGCAGATCGGGACACGACCAGTGACGATCTTCACCGTCGAGGAGGACCATGTTCGCAGTGATGTTCGAGGCTCACCCGCGGCCCAGCCGAAGGGACAGCTACCTCGAGTTGGCGACGCTGCTCAGCAGCGATCTCCACCAGACCCCGGGCTTCGTCCACGACGACCACTACCTGTGCGTGAGCCGAGTGGGTTGGATCCTTTCGCTTTCGGCCTGGAGGGACGAGAAGGCACTCGTCAGGTGGCGTACGCACCCGAAGCACCAGCTGGCCCAGACGAGGGGGCGCGAGGACGTCTTCATCGACTACACCCTGCGAACCGGCCAACTCACGCGAGACACGGACCTACCCGAGGGCTGCATGCTCAGCGAGCAGAGACTCGACGAGACGGTCGCCGGCGCCGGGAACACGGCTGTGCTCGTCGAGACGTCGGAGGCAACGCCCGTCCCCACCACGCTCGAGGCGCTCGAGATCGCCTCGTTCCTCGGCCTCGACCTCGACGCCCACGATCTGACCTCTTGGGACGTCTACGAGGCGGTGACGAGGCCTGGCCGCTTCCTCATGCGGACCGTGTGGCGCGACCAGGCAGCCGCCGAGTCGTTCGAAACGACGGCGACGTTCCCCGGCGGCACACGCGTGCGCCGGATTCGCATCATCCGCTTCTACAGCATGTACGACCGCCGTGAGGCGCCTCAGTACTACCCGGACTACCCGACCTGATCCGGGCAGCCCCGGAGAAGGGCCTCGACCGACTGCCGTGCGCGTGTTGACGTCGCCTACCGGACGAAGCCGGACGCTCCAACCGCGCCGCCCCACGACGCCCGCTGAGCGGGCCCGCTGCCCTGTTCGGACAGCCGGGCGGAGGTCGGTGCTGACAGGCGCTCAGATCCGCTGCTTCTCAGCGCTCATGGTTCGACCGGTGCCGGTCGCGCGCCCTCGGCGAGCTTGAGCCGCGTCCAGATGTTCATGTTGATCACTACTCCGACGATCTCGAGCCTTTCCTCCTCGTCGAAGTAGGAGGACATGCGCTCGTGGACCTGCTGGAAATCCTCACTTTCGGTCGCGTCGGCCACGCGGGTGAGCGCCTCGGCATAAGCCAGGGCCGCCTGCTCCGCGTCGCTGAACAGGCCGGTCTCCCACCACGAGGTGAGGGTCTCGATCTTGACCGGGGCGATCCCGGAGTCCCGGGCGGCGGCGTGGTGGACCACCAGGCAGTACGGACAGTTGTTGAGCTGTGCGACGCGCAGCCGCAGCAGTCGGGCCAGATCGCGGTCCAGCTTCAACTCAGCCGTGTAGCCGAAGGCGGCAGCCCCGGCCACGGCCAGGTCTCGGAGTCGTTCGTGGCCCGTGGCGTCGAGTCGCGTGTTCCGGAAGCTCGGCACGCTGTTCATCTGTTCATCCGTTCGGATTCGAGGGGCGGGCTGCTGGTCGTGCCGAGTGGACGGCGAGTGCGACCCTGCCGATGGCGAGGTCGAGGGCTGCGCGCAGCGGCTTCTCGCTCCGGGCGGCCTGCGCCAGGATGAACCCGCCCTGAAGCGCCGCCACGACCCCGGTGGCCAACTCGGCGACATCGGCCTCGGGATTGAGCTCGCCACGGTCCTGCATCCGGCCGAGCCCCGCCGCCAAGTACGACTGCCAGGTGTGGAACGCATGATCCAGCTTGGCCCGAATGGGGCCGGACTGCTCCGCCAACTGACTCACCAATGCCCCGAGCGGGCATCCACGCGCACCGTTCCGCACGCCGTTCAACTCGACCACGTCGTCTGCCCACGCCTGCAGATCGGCCAGGGACTCCACGCGCGCAAGCCACGAGCACTGCCGGGCGAGCACCGCAGCGATTTGGAAGTCCACCACGGCGTCGACCAACGCTTCCCTGGTCGGGAAGTAGCGGCAGACCTGCGAGCGGCTGACTCCCGACGCCACCCGGACCCGTTCGATGCTCGCGCCGGCGACGCCGAACCGGACGACGAGCTCGGCGGCGCCCCGCACGATCCGGTCCCGCGTCGCCGCATCCCGACCGGCCCGCCCCGGGGCGGGCTCCGCCAGTTCCTCTCTCGACACGCGCAGATGCTAACGAACCCGGACCAGCTGGTCCATTCTGCCTGCCGCTCGGTCGACCGATGGCGACGACGAGCGCGCTCGCGCCGCCCGCGCCTGACACCTTCCCCATCACCGCAGGAAAGCACCAGGCCTGCAGAACGCTCCACCGACCCTGTGCACCGCACCTGCCGTAGACGTTGCCTGAAACCCCAACCGAGCTAGACTAAGCAGTCTGCAATGTCCAGTTCAGACGTTCAACATCACGTCCTCAGGCTAGGATCGCGTCCGTGACGAGTGCCGGAGCAGAGCCTCCCGCGCGGCGCCTGACCGCCCGCGGCGCCCTGACGCGCGACCGCATCGTCCGAGCCGCAGCTGATCTCATGCACGCCAACGGCGTCGCCGGCACGACCATGGACCAGGTCGTCGAGGCGTCCGGTACGAGCAAGTCCCAGCTCTACCACTACTTCGAGGACAAGGACGCCCTGGTCACCGCGGTGATCAAAATGCAGGCGGCGCGCGTGATGGAGCGGCAGGAACCGCACCTCGAACAACTCAGCTCGGTGCAAGGTCTGCGGCGTTGGCGCGATGCGATCGTCCGCTTCATCGACGAACGTCACGGAGCCCACGGCTGCGAGATCGGCTCGCTGGCCAGTGAACTCACAGACCGGTCCGAACCGGCTCGCATCCTGATCAACGCCACGTTCCAGCACTGGGAGTCGTACCTCGCCGCGGGCATCCGCCGGATGCAGGAGCGCGGCCAGGTCGACGCGAGCGCCGACCCCGCCGAGCTCGCCACCGGCATCATGGCGGCCTACCAGGGCGGATACCTGCTCTCGCAGGCGGCACGAAGCGCGCAGCCGATGGCGTTGGCGCTCGACCTTGCGATCCGCAACCTGGAGGCGCTCGCCGTGCACCAGGACCGTGCGCCCGAGGCGGCAAGCTGATCCGCCCCCTACCGGCGCTCCCGACGAGCCCGCTCGGCGTCCCCGTACTACCTGGTCAACTCTCCTCGTCGGGTCGGCTCCCGGACGGCGTGACGTCGCCGAGCGGCCGGCGTTGGAGCGGCGTCTCCTCAGTGCCGCGGGCCCTGCGAGCCTTGGCCAGGCTCGCGAGTAGCGCCTGGTAGCCGATGGGGTCACGGATCGGCTTGTTGCAGTTCGGGCAGGTGATCATCCGCTCCTCCACTTCCCCGGGCCGGGTCGTGCACCTCCACGTGGCGTCGTTCTGAGTTTCACGTGGTGGTCGCCGGACCCGCGGCATCACCCTCCTTTCCGGCACCGAAGAGATCCTGGTACTCCCCGTACCCCTCGCGCTCCAGATCCGCCAGGGGCACGAATCGCAGGGCGGCGGAGTTGAGACAGTAACGACGCCCACCCCGGTCCGGCGGGCCATCGTTGAAAACGTGCCCCAGATGGCTGTCGGCGTGAGCGGATCGAACCTCGACCCTACGCATCCCGTAGCTCCGGTCATCCCGCTCCACGACATTGCCCTGGACGATCGGCTTCGTAAAGCTCGGCCAGCCCGTATGGCTGTCGTACTTGTCGACAGAGGCGAACAGCGGCTCACCGGAAACAACATCCACATAGATGCCCGGCTGCTTGTTGTCCCAATATGCGCCACTGAAGGCGCGCTCCGTTGCGCCTTCCTGCGTGACACGGAACTGCTCAGCGGTCAATCGCGCGACCGCCTCCGGCGTCTTGCCGTACTTCGATCCCAAGTCTTCTCCTCCGGGTCTCCGCGGTGAACACCGCCATGGTCGCTCCCGCCCAGCCCGAGATCGGTTGCCGAACGTGGCGGGGCGGCCCACGGGCCGACCTCGAACGCGACCACCACGGGCGACGACGCGCGACAGGCCAGTCTTACTGGACCGGCCGTTCCGACTATAAGCCCCGCCCTGCGGCGACGTCGAGGCCATCGCCTGCGTTGAGGCTCCGCGTGCGCGGAGCGGCGTACGCGACCTCCGCCACGCGCGAGCCCTCTTCCCGGGCCGCCCACGTGCAGGCGGGCCGTCGAGCCGCCGCACCGGACTGCGTCACCCAGGCCACCGCCTTGACCGACCATCGCGCAACCCTCAATACTCGGACGGTATAGTCCAGTGCTTGCGGCCTCGCGCGATCGTCGGTAGCGAGGAGCCGCACAGCGCCAACCTTCGACAGGAGTGATCGCAGTGCTCATGCGCACCGACCCGTTCCGTGAACTCGACCGGCTCGCCCAGCAGATGACGGGCGTCTCGCGAGGTACCTGGTCACGGCCGAACCCCATGCCGATGGACGCGTACCGCGAGGGTGACACGTTCGTGGTCCACTTCGATCTGCCGGGAGTGGATCCTGCGAAGATCGATCTCAACGTCGAGCACAACGTGCTCACGGTTCGGGCCGAGCGGCGTCCGGCCGCCGTCGCCGACGGTGTCGAGATGCAGATCTTCGAACGTCCGAGCGGAGCGTTCTCCAGGCAGTTGTTCCTGGACAACCTGGACACCGAGCACATCGCGGCCACGTATGAGGCCGGCGTGCTGACCCTCCGGATTCCGGTTGCGGAGAAGGCCAAGCCGCGACGGATCGCCATCGGCGTCTCCGACGACGCCGACACCAGCGTGGAGAACCCGGCTGCCGGCCGCATGTGATCGCTGCTGGTCAAGCGAATCCGGTTCCCGGGGTCGAAGTCGCTTCCGAATGACACGTCCGGCCACCGCGCCTGCTTCTGACTCAGATTCAGGCCGACCACATCTACTCTGAGCCGTGTAGGGAGAACCGCAACGATGGCGAAGCAGATCGCGTTCGACGAGGAGGCGCGCCGCGGGCTCGAGCGTGGCATGAACACCCTCGCCGACGCCGTCAAGGTGACGCTCGGCCCGCGCGGCCGCAACGTCGTGCTGGAGAAGAAGT
>NZ_JBHSKO010000051.1:0-17865 GCF_042657305.1 Pseudonocardia zijingensis
CGGACCCCGCCCACGTCAACGACCACCACAAACACGATCAACCACGGCGGCACACGCCACCGCGGTGACCCCCCACGCCCTCACCACACCAAGACTGGACTTGACCTCGTCCTCATAGGCTGCTCAGATCTGCACGAGCCCGGCGCTCGCCGCGTTGGTGTAGGGGTCGTCGATCAGCACGGGCGTGCGGCCGCGGGCGTCGAGGAGCGACGCCGCGATCGAGGCGCGGTAGCCGCTGCCGCAGTACACCCACACCTCGCCGCCGGGCACCTCGTCGAGCCGGTCGGCGAGCTCGTGGAGCGGGATGTGCACCGAGCCGGCGACGCCGCCTGCTGCGCGCTCGTCGGCGCGCCGGGCGTCGAGCACCGTGATCCGGGACGGGCGGGTGGCGAGTGCGTGGGCGAGGCCCCGGAAGTCGCTGACCGGGTAGGAGCGCAACGCCTCACCGCCCGCGAGCCGGCTGATCTCACCGAAGGCGGCGCCTGCGAGCCGGTCGACGCCGATCCGGGCCAGTTCGCGGCGCGCCAGCGTCACCTGCTCCGGTGTCTCGCCGACCAGGGTGATCGGCGTGCCCCAGGGGAGCAGCCAGCCGAGGTAGGTGAGGAAGTTCCGGGACAGCTCGAACCCGAGTGATCCGGCCAGGTGCGCGGCGGCGAACGCGGTGCGGGTCCGCAGATCCACCACCCATTCCCCGGCTGCGGCCCGCCTGCGCAGCTCGGCCGGGTCGACGACCTCGGGCGGGGAGAGGTCCACCGGGCCGGCCCCGCGGCGGTTGAGCGGGCCCATGTGGGCGTAGTAGGCGGGGTGGTCGCCGAGCCCGGCGATGAGCGTCTCGACGAACTCCTCCTCGGGGAGGACGAGGGCGGGGTTGACGCGCGTCTGCGCGCCGATCGTGGAGGCCTCGCCGCTGGTCGGCGTGGCCGAGCAGAAGCTGCCGAAGCCGTGGGTGGGGTAGACGGGGGTCTCGGCAGGCAGCTCGGCGGCCAGCCTGCGCACCGAGTGGTACTGGGCGTGGGTGAGCTTGCGGGTGTCCTGCGGGCTCACCAGGTCGGTGCGCCCCGTGGCGCCGTGGAGCATCGAGCCGCCGGTGAACACGCCGTGTACGCCGCCGGTGTCGTCCTGCAGCACGTAGCTGGTGTGGCGGTGGGTGTGACCGGGGGTGTGCACCGCCCGCAGCCGCATCCGGCCCGCGACGAGCACGTCCCCGTCGGCGACCGGCTGGTGGTCGAACTCCAGGACGTCGCCCGCGCCCAGCACGTACGTGGCCCCGGTGCGGCGCGCCAGCTCGAGCCCGCCGGAGACGTAGTCGTTGTGCACGTGGGTCTCCACCACGTGGCTCACCCGCAGCCCGGCGGCGTCGAGCCGGGCGGTGAACCGGTCGACGTCGCGCTGCGGGTCGACGACCACGGCGGTGCGTCCGTCGTGGGCGAGGTAGCTGCGGTCGCCGAGGCTCGGCGTCTCCACGGCCTCGACCTGCAGCGGTGCGGCCGGGTCGGTGGGGGCGGCGGCACCGGACGGCGTGGTCTCGGCCATCGCGGTTCCCCTTTCAGACGAGTGCGCCCTCGAGGTCCGGCTCGTCCACCGCGGCCCCCCTGTTACCGCGGCGGAGCGGCCCGGAGCACCACTGTCCCACCGCACGACAAGGGGAGTGAGGCGCACGCGTGGACAAGCCCGGCGTGATGTTCGTATTATGACCACGCCTGCTTTAATATGAACAAGATCCACTCTCGGCGAGCCGCCGCCGCGGCGGTCGGACGTGGCGGACCGATCGGCCTCGGATCAATCCGAAACGAGGTTGGAGCGTTGGACCAGGGAAGAGACGACGCCCGCCTGGGCGGCGCAGACATCCAGGCGGTGAGCCGAGCTGCCCAGATCCTGCGCCTGTTCGGGCCGCACCGCCCGAAGCTGACGGCCACGGAGGCTGCGGATCAACTCGGTCTGAACCGGACGACGGCGTACCGGTACTGCGCCTCGCTGGTGTCGGAAGGCCTGCTCGAGAAGGGGGCGGAGCCCGGCACGTTCGTGCCCGGTGGGCTGTTGATCCAGCTCGGCGCGTTCGCGATCGGCAGGCGGCGGGTGGTGGACCTCGCGCCGACCTACATGCGCGACCTCTGCACCGCCACGGGGCTCACCACGGTCCTGAGCCTGTGGGGGTCCACGGGCCCGATCGTCTCGCGGGTCGAGGAGGAGATGACCCGCTCCACCGTCGTGACGGTCAGGGTGGGCACCCAGCTGCCGCTCGTGTCCGCGCAGGCCAAGGTGTTCCTCGCTCATCTCGGCGACCAGCTGCGCGTGCAACGCCTCGTCGGAGGCCTGCCGGACGGCGTCCGGGCACCTCTCGCGGGGGAGGTCGCCGCCCTCGTCGGCACCGATGACGTCGCTCTGGGAGCCGACGGCTACGGGATCCACGCGATGGCTGCGCCGGTGTTCGACGAGTACAGCGTCTGCGCCAGCCTGGCTCTCGTGGCGACCAACGACATGCTCGAGCTGGATGCCCGATCCGAGGCGGCGGGTCACCTCCGCGAGGCGGCGCGGGCGTTGAGCCGCGCCATGGGCGGCAAGCCACCCGCGGAGAAGTAGCCGGCCCCGCGCCTTCCGGCTTCGGTATGGACACGGGCACGGCTTGCGTCATATCTTGAACACGCTCTTCAGAATGTGAACAAGATCGCCGATGCTCGGTCGATCGTCAGGGTGGTGGGTTACCGCCTTCCGGACCACGGAGCGGGAGCTGCGCAACTCGTCGATCTCCCACGAGCGCGCCTGCAGCCGGATCGTGGCCGAACGCCCTCGGATCTCAGTGAGGAGACGTACCGCATGGGGCAGCGACAGAGCCGTCAGCTCGTGCTGACGATGTTCATGGTGGGGTTCGGGTTCCACAACGACGCGTGGCGGCACCCGAGCAGCCGGGCCGACGAGATCGGAAAGCTGTCGATCATCCGCGACATGGCCAGGTCGGCGGAGGCCGCCAAGCTGGATGCGATCTTCTTCGCCGACAGCTACGGCACGAACGGCCTGCGCGACGGTGGCTACCGCGGGACGTCGGTGTACGAGCCGATCTCGGTGATGGGCGTGCTGAGCGGGCACACCGACAAGATCGGGATGATCGGGACGCAGTCCACGTCGTGGAACGAGCCGTACACCGTCGCCCGGCAGCTCGCCGGCCTGGACGTGCTCACGGGCGGCCGGATCGGGTGGAACATCGTGACGTCCACCCGTGGCAACGAGAACGTCGGCCGCGAGGAGATGCCGCTGCCCGAGCTCCGGTACCGGCGCGCGAACGAGTTCGTCGACGTCGTGCAGAAGCTGTGGGACAGCTGGGACGCGGACGCGGTGATCGACGATCGCGCCGGCGCGCGCTGGGTGGACGGTGCGCGGATCCGCGACGTGAACCACCGGGGTGAGTTCTTCGCCGTGCGGGGTCCCATCACCATCCGGCGGTCACCGCAGGAATGGCCGGTTCTGGTGCAGGCGGGCCAGTCGGCGGACGGGATCGAGCTCGGTTCGAGCTACGCCGACATCGTCTACGCCGTGCAGCCCGAGCAGGCCGCCGCGATCGACTTCTACGCGATGTACAAGGACAAGGTCAAGAACAAGGGCCGGGACCCGGAGCAGGTCAAGATCCTGCCGGGCATCATGCCGGTCGTCGGCCGCACCGAGCGCGAAGCCCAGGAGCTGGCGGACGAGCTGGCGGACTGCATCGTCACGGAGAACGGGCGGTCGACGCTCAGCAACATGCTCGACGTCGACGTGAGCGACCTCGATCCGGGCGACAAGATCCCCCAGGAGCGGTTCGTCGACGGGCCGCAGCGGGTGAAGCGCTGGTACCTGTTCCGCGAGCTCGCGAAGGAGCTCACCGTCCACCAGCTCATCGTCCACGTGTCGCGTTCCCTGGGGCACCAGTTCATCATCGGTACGCCCGCCACGGTCGCCGACACGATGATCGACTGGTTCGAGGCGCGCGCCTGCGACGGGTTCAACTTCAACCCGCCGAGCGTGCCGCTGGGGATGGACAACATGTTCCAGCTGCTCATCCCCGAGCTCCAGGAACGGGGCTACTTCCGGCAGGAGTACGTCGGCGACACGTTCCGCGAACGGTCAGGACTGGTCGTCTCGGACGACGACGTCCGTCGGGTCCGGGCGCGGTACGCGCCGTGCGGGTGAGGACGGGGATGGAACCGGTGAGGACGAAGAGGTCGCCCTGGTCCGCCCTCGCAGCGCTCGCCGCGGCCGCCGCGCTGGCGCTGACGGCGTGCGCCGGTGGCGGCGGGGGCGACGGGGATTCGCGGCAGTACGTCTTCGCGATCGACGACGATCCCCGGGGTCTGAACGCGCAGCTCGTCGGCGCCCCGATGACGGCGATGTTCAGCGCGCAGATCCTGGAACCGCTCATCTTCATCTCGAGCCAGTACGAGCTGTCCCCGGGGCTGGCGGAGAGCTGGGAACTCAGTGACGACGGTCTGGACCTCAGCCTGAAGCTGCGGCAGGGGGTCACGTGGCACGACGGCACACCGTTCACCGCGGAGGACGTGCTGTTCAACTTCGAGGAGATCGTCCCGTTGTCGGTGTACGGCCCGCCCATCGCGGAACGGCTCGAATCCGTGGAGGCCTCGGACGACGGCACCACGGTGGTGCTGCACCTGAAGGAGCCGTACGGTCCGCTGCTGGAGACCGTCGCCTCGCAGTACATGCTGCCCAAGCACGTCTACGAGGGCACGGACTACGTGACGAACGAGGCGAACATGGCGCCGATCGGCACCGGTCCGATGAAGTTCGACTCGTACTCGTCGGGCGAGCAGATCATCCTGGTGAAGAACCCCGACTACTGGGGCGGTCAGGTGCAGGTCGACCGGGCGATCTTCCCGATCATGGGTGACGCCACCGCGCGGACGGAGGCGCTGTTCGCCGGTGAGGTCGATCAGGCGGTGGCGGACATCTCGCAGCTCAACCGCGTGCGGGACGACCCGGACACGATGCAGCTGGAGAAGTTCGGATACCCCCAGTACATCTCGATCATGTTCAACGGGAAGAACGAGTCCCTCGCCGACCCGGCCGTCCGGCGCGCGGTGTTCTCGGCGATCGACCGGGAGGCCCTCGCGAGCACGGTGCTGCAGGGGTTCAGCACGCCGGCCAGGAAGTTCTTCCCGGACACGCTCGACTGGGGGAACAGCCCGAACGTCGACTTCGAGCGGGACTTCCCGCGGGACGTCGCAGCGATCAACCAGGCGCTCGACGACGCGGGGCTGGTCCGCGGACCCGACGGCACGCGGTTCACGATCGACCTCCGCTACACCTCGGAGCGCACCGACACCGCCGCGATGGCGGAGTACACCCGGTCGTCGCTCGCCGATGTCGGGATCACGGTCAACCTCGTCGGAACGTCGGCGTCGGTCTTCACCGAGAAGGTGTACACCGCGAGCGACTTCGGCATCGCGTTCCTGCCGGCCACCGTCGGCGCCGATCCGAGCATCGGGATCACGCGCTGGTACACGTGCAACCCGGAGAAGAAGGCGAGCGCCAACCCGTCGCAGATCTGCGATCCGCAACTCGACCAGGCGGCCGCCGATGCGGTCGCGACCACGGACCAGCAGCAGCGGGCGGAGGCCTTCCACAGGTTCCAGGAACGCGCCGCGGAACTGATGATCCACGCACCGGTGGTGTGGTTCAACGGGCAGTTCCCGACCGTCAGCACGGAGCGCTGGACGGGCCAGGAAGTGCCGCAGCCCATGTCCAACCGGATGCCGTGGATCACGATGACGACGACGGCGGCGTGACCGTGGGGGAACGACTGCGCACCACCCCGGAGGAGATGACCCCGGACCAGCTCGAGGTCTACACCGCTTTCCGGGAGGGACCCGCGCTCGCGGTGCCGCACCCGCCCGGGGGTGGGCTGGCGGGACCACCGGCGACGTGGGTGTTGAGCCCTCCGTTGGCGCGCGTCTTCAGGAGCGCCGCGCGGGCGCTGCGGTTCGAGCTGCAGTTGTCGGACCGGTCCCGGGAGATCGCGTTGTTGTTGCACGCGTTCCACCGCGACAGCGCTTTCGAGATCCACGCGCACCGGCGCGCGGGTCGCGCCGCGGGGCTGGCCGAGGAGGAGATCGAGGGGCTCGCGACGCGTTCAGCTCCCGCTTTCCGGTCGGAGGAGGAGCGTGCGGTGTTCACCGTGACGCTCGCGCTGCTGGACCGGCAGACCCTCGACGACGGCGAGTACGCGGACGCCGTCGGCGTGCTGGGGGAGCAGACGCTGTTCGAGCTGGTGTCCCTCGTCGGCTTCTACGACCTCGTGGCCACCCAGCTGGCCGTCTTCGAGGTGGAACCGCCCGTGAACGAGATGGGAGAGCGTGATGGGTGAACAGAAGGGGACGGCGGGCGGGCTGCTGGCGGGCAAGTCCGTGCTCGTCGTCGGTGCCAGCACGGGGATCGGAGCCGAATCGGCTCGGCTCTTCGCCGCCGAGGGCGCGTCGGTGATGCTGGTCGCCCGGTCCGAGGAGCGGCTGCGCGACCTCACGAAGGAGCTGACCGGAGCCGGCCACGACGCCGCGTACGTCGTCGGCGACATCGCGGTCGCGGACGACGTGGCGCGGGCCGTCGACGAGACGGTGGACCGTTTCGGCCGGTTGGACGGGGCACTGAACAACGCCGCGATCGGGCAGGGTGGCCGGCTCGACGACGTCTCCGAGGACGATTTCGACCGCATCATGGCGGTGAACGTCAAAGGCATGTGGCTGTGCCTGCGCGAACAGGTGCGCGTGATGCGCGGCGCCGGCGCGGGGGCGATCGTGAACGTCAGCAGCATCGGCGGTCTGCGGGGCAGCCCGGGGTTCGGCGCGTACCAGGCCACCAAGCACGCGGTCATCGGCCTGACGCGCACCGCGGCCCACGACAACGGTCCCGACGGGATCAGGGTCAACGTGATCGCGCCGGGCCCCATCCTCACGTCCATGATCATGAAACCGGACGGCAGCCTCCCGGACGGGGTGAAGGCGCGCATCGCCGCCACGCCGTTGCGCAAAGCGGGGACGCCGGCCGAGGTCGCCGAGGCGGCCACCTGGTTGCTCAGCGACCGGGCGAGCCACATCAGCGGTGCGGTGCTCACCGTCGACGGCGGGTTCACCGCGTGATGAGCCAAGAACACCTGCAGGCGGCCGTCCAGCAGCTCCTGGACCGGCAAGCGATCCTCGACTGCCTCAACCGCTACGCGCGAGGTCTCGATCGCAAGGACCTCGACATGCTCCGCTCGGCGTTCCACCCGGACGCCACCGACCACCACGGGGGGTCGATCGAGTACCACCCCGCCGCGGACGCGCTCATCGCCGACTGGGAGATCCGCGACGCCCACCGCACGTTCAGCCAGCACCTCCTGATCAACACCTCCATCGACCTCGACGGCGACGTCGCGCACGCGGAGACCTACTTCCAGCTGATCGTCGGGATCAAGCCCGGAGCCCCCACGGACCAGCCGCGCCTGGGCGTCAGCGGCGGGCGCTACGTCGACAAGTTCGATCGACGGGACGGCGAGTGGCGCATCGCGCGCCGCGTGATCGTCGTGGAGTACGCGGCGGCGCTCGACGAACGGGAACAGAAGCACCACCTGCTGTGGGCGCGGCGCAGCAAGGACGACCCGTCCTACGCCCGCCCGCTGACCGGCCCGCCGGCGGGCCCCTCCGGGCGGGACGGCGCGTGACGGAGGCCGCCCACGTGGTGCGGGCGCTCGCCACCGACACCCCGACCGACACCCTGACCGACGCCGTGCAGAAGGTGGAGTCCGTCCGGGACGTGAAGGACGTCCAACGGCACTACGCGCACCTGCTGCAGGTCGGCGCCGTCGCCGCGGCGGCGGAGCTGATCGACGACGACGCCGTGCTGCGCTGGGGGAGCGAGCGGCGGTCCGGGCGTGCCGAGATCAGCGCCTGGCTAGAGGGGGACCTGCGCCGGTGGGGTGGTGCACGCCCGGGGTCGCTGCACACCGAGATCATCGATCAGCCCCTGGTGACCCTGTCCGGCGACGGGCGCACCGCGCGGGGCCGGTGGCACGGCATGCGCTTCCTGGGCGACGGGGACGGCGGCGCGCGGATCGAGGCGGGCATCTACGAGAACACCTACGTCCGCTCCTCGGACGGGTGGAAGATCGACGCCATCGACTTCACCCCGCTCTACGGCGGCGACCACGCCGAGGGGTGGACCAACTGGGAGAGCTCGGGTGTGCCGATCGTCCCGCGGCACTTCACCGCGGACGAGGCGGGAGCGCCGGTGGGGGCGGTGGTCCCGGTGGCGGGCTTCGGAGCCGAGCGCCCGGACGCGCTCGCCGCCAGGATCGCCCGGCTCAACGACGAGGACGAGGTCCGCAACCTCCTGCACGCCTGGGGCTACTACGTCGACCGGCGGATGTGGACCGACGTCGTGGAGCTCTTCGCCGAGGACGGCGTCATCTCCGTCGACGGTGTCGCGTACCGGGGCCACGCGGGCGTGCGGACGGCCCTGGAGGAGACGGGTCCCGAGGGGCTCACCCGCGGGGAACTCGCCGACCGGCCGATTTTCGACCTGATCGTCGACGTGC
Organism: Pseudonocardia zijingensis; assembly: GCF_042657305.1. Classification (NCBI taxonomy): domain Bacteria; kingdom Bacillati; phylum Actinomycetota; class Actinomycetes; order Pseudonocardiales; family Pseudonocardiaceae; genus Pseudonocardia; species Pseudonocardia zijingensis. The sequence goes on from NZ_JBHSKO010000051.1 coordinate 8,555, forward strand.
GGCCCGGTGGCGACGAGGCCCACGTCCGCGGCATCGCGATCGGGATGCTCGGTGACGCCGACCAGGAGCGGGGGCACTGGGGGTTCGCCCGGTTCGGCGGCACCGCGTCGAAGCGCGCCGGTGCCTGGAGGATCGCGGAGCTCCGCACCACCACGCTCCTGCGTGCCGACCACGCCGAGGGCTGGGGCCGGGGCGGCGTGCTCGACGGTGCCCGGGCGGATGCCGGCGCGCCCCCGGCGTTGTCCCGGCGGGTCCTGGGCCCGCCCGGTACTCGTGCGAGCGCGGCGGCCGGATCGGCGGACGACCGCCTGCCCGACCTGGAGCGTCGCCTGGCGCGGTCGCGGGCCTACGACGCCGTGGAGAACATCTCGGCGGCCTACGGCTACTACCTGGACGACTTCCAGTGGCCGGAGATGGCACGCCTGTTCGCGGAGCGGGGGCACAAGCAGAGCCCGTTCACCGGCTACTACGTCGGACGGGACCGCATCCTCGAGGCGGCGGTCGCCGCTCACGGGCCGCCGAAGCCGGCCGATGCGCGCCGCGAGCGCGCCGTCTTCCACTGGCGCCCGCAGAGCGTCGTCCACGTGTCGCACGACGGGCGCTCCGCGAACCTGCGCACCCGCCTCCTGCAGACGCGCACGGCCGGTCGAGTCGAGCCGGAGTGGACGGGGCTGCACAGCGGCTGCTACCCGAACGACCAGGCGGTGCTCGAGGACGGGGTGTGGCGGTTCTGGAGCATCACGATCGACGAGTACTACTTCACCTCGCCGACGTGGGAGGGCGGCTGGGCCGTGGTCCGCGGCCGGGGGGCGTTGTCGGCGAGCCCCGCCAGGACGCGGCTGGCCGAGGTGTGCCCGCCGGACATTCCGATGTCGGAGCTGGGCCGCCGCATGGAGGGCATGCGCGGCGGTGTGGGGCGGCCGCTGACGTGGCCCGAGATCGCGCCGATGTGGTTCTCCTACCGCAACCCGGTCAGCGGACGCGTCCCCGAACGGTACTGGCCCGACTGCGTGCCCAGCGGTGTCGCGCCGGACACGAGCATGACCCGGCACGGCTACCAGCTGCCCCCGACGGACCCGGAATGACTCGTACGAACGGCACCCTCGTCCGATAGAGCGGGACGAGGGTGCCGTTCGTACACGCAGCCGGGCCCGGCTACCCCTGGTCGACGACCACGTCCTCCTCGCAGATGATCCGCCCGAACGTCGACAGGTCGATGAAGTGCTCGTGGTCCGGGTCGACGATCGTCCGGAAGTTGTCGCTGGAGAACAGGGCATCGAGGTCGGCCATGCTGTCGAACCAGGCCTCGACCACCGAGTCGTACACCGGCTCCGGGTGGTCGGGCGCCGGGACGGGGTACGACACGACGAACCGGCGGATGTACTCCACCGACTCCGGGATCGACATGAGCAGCGGCCGGTGGACGTTCTTCTGGTAGTGCGTGAACTCGTCGTGGGTCATGCCCTCGCGACGCTTCAACGTGATGATCATCTTGATCACGGTGTGTTCCCTTCTCGTTCCATCCGGTACCGGAGGTGGTGCTGGAGCCGCCGCGCGAGGACCCAGAACGCCAGGGTGGTGACCACCTGGAGACCGAGCGCGACGGCGAAGGCGCGTGCCCACCCGAGGGGCGGGGCGAGCGCCCCGAAGGCCCCGCCGATCGTGGCGACGCCGAGCGCCAGGGCGGCTTGCTGCGCGGTGGTGAACAGACCTCCCGCGAGGCCCGCGAGTCGCAGGGGGAGCGCCCCCATGACCGTCGCGACGAGGGGGCCGTACTGGCTCGCCTGCGCGGCACCGAGGAACAGGCCGATCACCAGGAAGCAGCCGACCCAGAGCGCCGGGCGCCCCACGGGCGTGAGCCACGAGGCCAGGCCGAGCAGCACGAGACCGGCGATCAGCACGCCCGACGCCAGCTCCATCGTGCGGTCGCCGAACCGCGCGGTGATGTGCGGCATCCGTAGTCCTGCGAGGACGAACGCCCCGGCGAACGCGGCCAGCACGAGGCCGGACTGCAGCGGCGTCAACCCGAGGCCGACCTGGGTGAGCATCGAGTACTCGTAGCTGAAGGCGCCGTAGCCGGCGAAGAGCAGCACGGCCATCGCCAGGCCGAGCCGCAGGGCGGGTGGCCGCAGGCTCGAAGGCGCGACGAGAACCGGACGTCCCGCGAGCTCGCGCCGTCCCTGGCCGACCCAGAACCAGGACAACGCGAGCAGCCCCGAGGCCACCAGCGCGGACGTCCACCAGGCCCAGGCCGTCGTCGGGCCGAGCGCCAGTCCGGCGACCAGTGCCAGCAGCGGGAGTCCCAACCGGAGCGCGCCACCGAGGTCGGGTCGTTCGCTGCCGTCCGGCACGTCGACCGGGAGCCGGCGTGTGCCCAGCAACGCCAGCAGGCCGGGGACCACCGAGGTCAGGACCGCTCCTCGCCATCCGGCGAACGGCAGGCCCAGCCCCATCACGAGGCCGCCGACGACCTGACCCGCCACGGTGCCGACCCCGGAACTCGCGGTGAACGCCGCAACCGCGCGGGTACGCGCCCGGTTGCCGTGTGAAACCTGGACGATCGCCAGCGTCTGCGGCATCACCACCGCTGACGCCGCACCCTGCAGGACCCGTGCGGCGACCAGCCACCAGAGCCCGGGCGCCGCGGCGGCCAGTACCGACGCCAACGCGAGCGCGAACAGCCCGATGGCCAGCAGCCGCCTGCGGCCGTATCGGTCGCCGAGGCGCCCCGCGACGATCAGCCCGGCCGCGAACACCACCGCGAAAGCGGCGAGTGCGAGCGCGACCTCACCACGACTCGCGCCCAGATCCGGCCCGAGGCGCGGCGCGATCACGTTGCCGACGCTGAACGTGTACGTCGCTCCGAACGCCGCGACGAGAACCGGCCAGATCCGCTGCACGGCACCCACCCTGCGGTTCGGGCGAAGGGCCACCCAGAGTTCCGTGATGCTGGTGGTCGGACCACCACCCCGGCCGCGCCCGACCCTGGGACGATCGACGTCATGGCGGTCGTACGTTCCCGTGAGCTCGGCGCGTACCTGCGTGCACGGCGTGACCGGCTGTCACCCGCAGACGTGGGCCTGCCCGCCGGTGGCAGCCGCCGCCGGGTCAAGGGGCTGCGCCGGGAGGAGGTCGCCGTTCTCGCGAACGTCGGTTCCACCTGGTACACGTGGCTCGAACAAGGCCGGGACGTGCAGCCCAGCGCCGAGGTGCTGGCAGCGATCGCCGACGCGTTGCGGCTCACGGGCGGCGAACGCCGGCACCTGTTCCTCCTCGGCGGGCACCCGGAGGTGGAGGAGGCCGCGAGCTCCGGGGCGGTCGGCGGCCGCGTCCAGGCGCTGCTGGACAGCTTGTCCCCCCACCCGGCGGTGGTGATGAGCCCCTGGTTCGAACCCCTGGCCTACAACGCGCCGTTCCGGTTCATGATCGACGACCTGGAGGCGGTGCCCGCGGCCGACCGCAACTGCGCCTACCTGCACTTCACCCACCCCGACTGGATCGGCGGGCACGCCGACCACCACCAGGAGTGCGCGGCGATCGTGGCCAAGCTGCGCGCGTACTACGGCGAGTCGATCACAGAGCCGGCGTGGGAGCCGCTGCTGCGCCGGCTCCGCGACGAGTCACCGCTGTTCGTGCGGCTGTGGGAGCAGGCTGACGTGTCCACCGATCCCGGGGTACGGCGCATCCGGTCGCTGCACGTGGGCAACCTGTCCCTGCACACCGTCACGATGCTGCTGCAGGACAGCCCCCGCACCCGCGTCGTCGTCTACCAGCCGGAGGACCGCACCACCGGCGAACGGCTCGACGAGCTCGCCCACCGGATCGCCCGCGGTGCCGTCGACGGCCCCGCACGCGTGCGGCGGCTGCGTCCGGCTACGTGAGCACCCGTACGAACGGCACCTTGGTCCGATAGAGCGGTACGAGGGTGCCGTTCGTCCAACGGATCTGTTCCCCGGGCCCGGTCTGAGGTGGGATCCCAGCTCCTGATCGTTCCGAGATGTGCGAACCCGCCCCCATGACGGCGCTCAGCGCCAACTCACAATGATCATGACTCGCCGCGCCTCGGCCCCACGGTGACCACGGTCAGTTGACGTGCTCCCGAGGTGAAGGCTCGTACCCGGTCCGGTAGGCGAGCCGAGCATCTCGCAGAGCGCCCACGGGGTCGGTGGTTCTCGACCCCGGCCCCGTCGATCACTGCAGCGCGCAACGCGCCACATGCCAACGGGTGTCTCCGCGAGGAGGCCCGACCGAGCGCCGAGGCCAGATGCAGCCCGTCTCCGCCAGGCTGACGCGAGGCGCGGCCGAGAATCGCGCCAACCCCACCAACTCGCGGCCACTCCGGAGCTCATGACCTGGAGGGGCGCTCCCCGGGCCCCGGCCTCGGGCGGATCCGCGGCCGCTGATCGGTCCGAGATGTGCGAAACCGCCCCCACAAGGGCGCTCAACACGATCTCGTGGCGATCAAGACCCCATGATCGATCCGAGATGAGGAGATGCGCCCTCGTGAGGGCGCTCAGTGCGACCTCGCAATGATCATGCGTGACCTGCGGCTACCCCGGACCACCTGACCTACCTGCACGAACGGCACCTTGGTCCGATAGAGCGGTACGAGGGTGCCGTTCGTACGCTCAGGGTGCGGGCGACCGGTGGAGGTGAGGCCCAGTGCGCGGCTGGTTCCGCGGCGACTGCCACGTCCACACCACCCGGTCGAACGGCGCGGACCTCACCGTGGCGGACGTCGTGGCCGCCGCGTCCTCGGCGGGCCTGGACTTCATCGCGATCACCGAGCACAACAGCGTCGACGGGCACGGCGACTGGGCGGCCTACACCGGCGAGCTGGTGGTGATCCCCGGCCAGGAGGTCGTCACCCGCACCGGGCACTGGCTGGCCCTGGACCTCGGTCCGGGGGAGCTGATCGACTGGCGGTACGGCGTCCGTGGCGGCCGGATCGAGGCCGAGCTCGATCGGGTCCGCCGTGCCGGGGGGTTGTGCGTCGCCGCGCACCCGCACGCGCCTTACGTCGGCGGACAGCTCGGGTACCCGTTCGCACTGTTCGACGCGGTCGAGGTGTGGAACGGCCGGTGGACGTCGGACCTGCTGTGGCAGGCCGACAACGAGACGGCGCTGGCCGAGTGGGGGCGGGGGCTCGCCGCGGGCGTCGCCACCGGGCGGTGGCTTCCCGCGGTGGGCAACAGCGATGCCCATCTCCGTGGCCAGCTGGGCACCCCGCAGACCGTCGTGTTCGCCGAGGCGCTCACCCCGGCTGCGGTACTCGCGGGACTCCGCGCGGGCCGGAGCTGGATCGCCGCGTCGCGGGATGTCGAGCTGACCGTCAACGCGACCGGCGGTGGGCGGGTGGCGGGCATCGGCGAGGTGCTGCGGGCCGACGAGGCGGTGGTCGCGGCGACTGTGCGCGGTGTGCCGTCGGGGCGCGTGAGCATCCACACCGAACGGGGCCTGGTGCATTCGGCGACGCTCCCGCCCGGCGGGGCCGGTGACGTCAGCTGGGCGACCTGCGCGGACGAGGCGGGATTCGTGCGGCTCGTCGTCCGCCACCACGACGGGTCGATGGCTGCGCTGACCAACCCGGTACGGCTGACGGCTTGCCGCCCACTGTCGTAACAGCTACTGTTACGACAAGTCGTTGAGAACGGGCTCTTCCGTCGGCGCGATGATGTAACAGAGTTGGTTACGATTAGGAGTGAGACATGAAGAGCGTGGTCCACCACCAGGCGGGCGATGCGGCAGCCGTCGCACGCGTCGAGGACCGGCCGGACGCCCCGGCCCCGCGGGAGGGCGAGATCCGGGTCCGGGTCACCTTCTCCCCGGTCCACCGGGGCGATCTGCTCCTCGCCGAGGCCGCGCCGCCGGCTGCGGGACACGCGCTGGGGACCGAGGCGGCGGGCGTGGTGACCGAAGTCGGGCCGTCGGTGTCGGCGCCCCGCGTCGGCGACCGCGTCGCGGTCTTCCCGGCCCCGGGAGCGTGGTCCGAGCACATCACCGTGCCGGCCGAGGCCGCCGTGGTCGTCCCGGACTCCGTCGGCGACGTGACGGCGAGCGTCCTGCTCGTCAACACCCTCACCGCGCGCGACGTGCTCCGCGCGACCGAGGAGATCACCGCCGCCGCGGCGGCGCCGGGCGATTCCCCGCTCGTCGTGACGGCAGCCGCGTCCGCGGTCGGCACGCTCATCGTGCAGCAGGCCCTCGACCGCGGTCGGCCCGTGATCGCGATCGTCCGCAGCGATCGTTCCGCGGACGTGGTCCGCGCCAACTGGCCGGACGTGCCGGTGGTGGTCTCCGGGCGCGACGGCTGGCAGCGCGAGTTGGAGCGGGCGGTGCACGGGAGGGCGGTGCCGGTCGTCGCCGACGCGCACGGCGGCCCGTTCGTGCGGGAGCTGCTGCCCTTCCTCGACGACGGCGGCACGGTGGTGGTCTGGGGTGACCTGGCCGCGCAGCCGTGGACGCTGTCCACCGGGGACCTGCTCATGCGAGGGCTGATGGTCCGCGCGGTGACCATCCTGCGCTGGCCGACCCGCCCCGCGGAGGTCCGGACCGCCGACCGGCGGGCCGCCGTCGAGGTCGCTGTGCAGCACCCGCACCTGTTCGCCGTCGGTGCCGCCTACCCGCTCGACGAGTTGCAGGTCGCCATCGCGGCGGCCCGCGGCACCGCCACCGGCACCGCTCTGCTCGACCTGAAGTGACCCGACCACGAGGAGGAACCGTGGAGTTCACGACCATCGGCACCATCGGTGCGGGCCCGGCGGCGCGCGCCGTGGCGGCCCACGCGGCGCGCGCCGGGCACCCGGTGCTGCTCAGCAACAGCCGCGGCCCCGACACGCTCGCCGACGCCGTGGCCGCCGTCGGGCCCGGCGCTGCGGCGGCCACGTTCGACGAGGCGGTGGCGGCCGACCTGATCCTGCTCGCCGTGCCGTTCGTCGCGGTCCCCGCGGTCGGGCGGCGGCTCGGGGACTGGTCGGGCCGGGTGGTGGTCGACATGACCAACCAGTTCGCCCGGTCCGACCCCTACAGCGGGTTCGCCGACGTCTCGCCGCTGACCGGCAGTGAGTGGGTGGCCCAGCAGCTGCCCGGCGCCACCCTGATCAAGGCCTTCAACGCCATGTACTCCGGGTACATCGCGCCGGATCCGCGCCACCGGGAGGGCAACCAGGTCGTCTTCCTCGCCGGTGACGACGAGCGCGCCAAGGCCCCCTTCACCCGGCTGGTGACCGAGCTCGGGTTCGCGCCGGTGGACCTCGGCGCGCTGCGCGAAGGCGGGGCGCTCATGCAACTCGATGGGCCGCTGAGCGGCAAGCACTTCCTGTTCCAGAACTGACGAGAGGACAACCGATGACGACGATCAGCCAGACCGCCCGGACCTCGCACGCCGTGGCCGAGCAGTTCGTGGAGCGCCTCGGCAGGCAGGACCCCGACGGCATCCAGGAGCTGTTCGCCGAGGAGATCGACTGGTACGTCCCCGGCAGTGCCGCGCTGCCCTGGACCGGACGCCGGACGCGCCGGGAGGAGGTGGCGGCGTTCTTCACCACGATGTGGCCGTACTACGTGCCCGGGCGGAGCAGGGTCGTGCTGGAGCGCGTGGTCGTCGACGGCGCGGACGTGGTGCTGCTAGCGAGCTTCACGCACACGATCGTGGCCAACGGCAGGGAGTTCACGACGCCCGCGGCGCTGCACCTGGCCGTCGAGGACGGCCGGATCGTGCGCCTCCACCTCTACGAGGACACGCTGACCATCGCCCAGGCGTTCACGGCCGGCTGAGCCGCGCGGGCATCGTCATCCCGGGAGCGGGCTGTAGAAGACCAGCCCGTTGCCCTTGCCGTCGTACACCACGGCGCGCCGTTCGTGGGCGTCGTCGTAGGGCGCCTTCACGACGGTGCCGCCGCTGTCCTCGACCGCCTTCGCCGCGGCGTCGACGTCGCTGGTCTTGATGCCGATCACGACCTGACCCGGCAAGGGGTGATCCGCGGCGGTGGCCAGCGCCAGGGTGATCGCTCCCGCGTCGAGCGCCGCGTAGCGGTCACCGTCGCGGAACTTGAGCGGTATGCCGAGCGTCTCGCTGTAGAACCGGACCGATTCGTCCAGATCGTCGGTTGACAGGATGACCTGGCGGACAACGTGATCGCTCACCTGGCGGCTCCTCGCGTCATGGTCCGGATTCTCCCCCCGTGGGAGCGCGGCTCAGAGCGTTTCCCACCGCTCGGTCACGACGAAGCTCCGGAAGCGCCCGACGACCGGCGACTCGGGCCGGGCCGGCGACCACACGAGCCCGAGTTCGCGATGGGCCTCGTCGTCGGTGAGGGGGATGTAGGCGGCGTTGGGGTCGGCCCGGTGCGGGCGGGGACGCGGCACGACGGTGACGCCGAGGCCTGCGGCGGCGAGGCTCTCCATGGTGGCGATCTCGGCGCTCTCGAACGCCACCACCGGGTCGACGCCCGCGCGGGCCAGCAGGTCGTCGGTGATCTTGCGCAGGCCGAAGTCGGGGCCGAGCATGATGAACGGCTCGCCCGCGGCCGCCTCGATCCCCACCCGGGCTCGGCCGGCGAAGCGGTGGTCGCGGGGCACCACCAGGCACAGCTCCTCGGTGTGGATGGGGTGCCAGGCCAGGTCCGCGGTGTCGGGGCGGGGTCCGGTGACGGCGAGGTCGACGACGCCCTCGGCCACCAGGTTCTCGAGCTCGTAGGTGGCGGCCTGGGTCAGCACGAACTGCACCTGGGGCGCGCGGGCCCGGAACCCGCGGATCAGCTCCGGCGCGAGCCAGGTGGCCACGGAGTGCAGGAATGCGAGACGGACGGTGCCGCGGTCGGGGTCGCGCGCCGACCGGATCTGCTCGGTGGCCGAGCGCAGCTCGAGCAGGCTGCGCCGGGCGTGCTGGAGCAGGATCTCGCCGGAGGCGTTGAGGCGCAGCCGCCGGTTGACCCGGTCGAACAGGGGTGCGCCGATCTCGTGCTCGAGCCGGGCGAGGCTGCGCGACAGCGTCGGCTGGGTGGTGTTGAGCTGCTCCGCGGCTCGGGTCATGTGCGGGGCCTCGGCGAGGGCGACGAACCACTCGAGGTCGTCGGTGTTCATGCGGTCATCGTATTGAGTTGATGGGGATCTTTCATTTTCCGTATCGCGCCGGAGCAGTCAGGATGCGGCGAGGGCCGAGACCGCGAGAGGACTGGGGAGTCAGTGAACATCGTCGTGCTGGTCAAGCAGGTGCCCGACACGTACTCGGAACGGAAACTGCGTTCTGATGGCACGTTGGACCGGGACGCCACCGACGCGGTGCTGGACGAGATCAACGAGCGTGCGGTCGA
>NZ_JBHSKO010000052.1:0-17334 GCF_042657305.1 Pseudonocardia zijingensis
GGCTGGTGGACGGTCACGGCGCTGATCGACCACCTGCTCGGGCCGGCGGCACCGCAGGCCGAGGTCTTCCCGGTGATCGACTTCCAGGGAAAGCCCATCGGCTGGCTCACCCTCGCCGACCTCGCCGCCGTGTCCGTGGACGCGCGACCGTCCACCGCCGTGCGGGAGGTGGTCCGCCCGTTGCCCCAGGACGGCATCGTCGGTGTGGACACGCCCGCCGGGGAGGTCCTGCGCCGGTCGATCGGGCCGGCCGGCCTCGTCGTCACCCAGGCCGACGGGCGCGCGGTCGGGGTGATCGGGGTCGACGACGTGCGTCGGGCCGCCGAGCTCCAGGGCCTGCGGACCGGTGCGGTCCGAACACGGTGAACACGACGAACGGAGGAACGATGACCACCACGACGCGGGACGTCCGCCCGTCCGATCCCGTCCGCCGCATCATGACGCGCGTCGTGGCGACGGTGCCGAGCTGGCAGTCGCTGCAGGACGTGGCGCGGGAACTCGCCGCGGACGAGGTCAGCTGCGTCCTGGTCGCGGACGGCAGCCGCGCCCTCGGCCTGATCTCCGAGCGCGACGTGGTCGGGACCGTCGCGGCGGGCCGGTCGCTCGACGAGGTCCAGGCAGCGGACGTGATGACCCCGGAGCTCGTGTGGGCCGGGCCCGACGACAGCATCGCCGACACCGCCTCGCTCATGCTCGACGCCGGCGTCCGGCACCTCCCCGTCGGGGACGGAGCGGAAGCGGTCGGCGTCGTGTCGGCCCGCGACGTCCTCGACGTGCTCCTGACAGGCGAGCGGAACCGAGTCGTCGCCGAGGACGCGACCGGTGGGCCGGCGGTGGTGCACTTCGAGATCGGCGCCGTCGACGGCGACCGGAGTCGGCGGTTCTACTCGCGGCTGTTCGGCTGGTCGATCGACGTCGACGACAGGACCGACTACGGCGTGGTGCGGACCCGCTCCGACACGGGCATCGGCGGCGGGGTCGTCGCCGCGCCGCCCGGCGTACCACCGTGGGTGACCTTCTACGTCGCGGTGCCCGACCTCGACGACGTGCTCGCGCGGGCGGGTGAACTCGGCGGCCGGAGCGTGATGCCTCCGACCGAGATCGGGGCCGGGATGGCCGTCGCGATGTTCGCCGACCCGGATGGGAACGTCGTCGGTCTGGTCACGGAATCGTGATCGGCGGTCCTGCTCCACGTGAAGAGGCGGTGACGGTGGGCCCGGGACCGGGCCCGCCAGAGACGCAGCACCGGGTTGCCCGCCGTTCGGCCACGTGCCAAGCGTGCTTGGAGCTGGATGCCACTCTGCAGCGCATCGTGCAACCGGCTGTCACGCTGGTCGATGCCCGCTACGGGGCGCTCGGCGTGCCGGCGGCCGATGGGGGCATCGCCCGTTTCATCACCGTGGGGCTCGACGAGGTCACCCGTGAACGGATGGGGCGGCATCCCGAGGGCAAGGGGCTGCTCGGACAGCTCGTTCTGGATCCGCGGCCGCTGCGGCTCGCAGACCCTGACCGGTCACGAGGCATCCGTGGGCTTCCCGCCCCACCACGCTCGAGCCGCTGTCCCCGATCGGCCCGAGGCCGCACCGTGTCTCCCGGACCGACCGGGAGGCCATGCGATGAGCGCGTTGCGGGGTCAGCGGCGGGTCGTCGTCGGTGTGGACGGTTCACCGGGAGCGCGGCGGGCGGTTCGCTGGGCAGCGGCCGAGGCGAGGCGGCGGGGAGATGCACCTGCGCCTCGTCACCTCCGTCGAGTGGCTCGACCGGCGTCCCGCGTTCGGGCTCCCCACCCGCGAGCAGAGCGTCGCCGACGGGCTGTTCGAGCTGGCCGTGGCGGGCCTCGACGATGCCGTGGCCACGGCGCACCGAGTCGCGCCCGGGGTTCCGGTCGACCGGGAGGTCGTCCTCGGCTTCCCGTCGGGGTGCTGCTCAGCGAGTCGGGCCATGCCGTGCTCGGCGTCTCACGCCGGTGAGGGTGCGGAACGCCTGCTGTGACGTCGGCCGGCTCGGCCCCGCTCTCCGCTGGACGTCGTTGTTCGCTCAGCCCTCCGACCGGGCTGCCTGCGCGAACGCGGGCTCGCCGGTGGTGGGCTGCTTCGTCGGCCGGACGACGGTGACCGGGCACGGGGAGTGCAGCGCGCAGCTCAAGCTCACCGAGCCGAGCAGCATGCTCCGGAATCCCCCGCGGCCGCGGCTCCCGACGACCAGGAGGTCGGCCTCCTCCGCGGCCCGCAGCAGCGCGTCGGCCGCGCCGCCGAGAACGGCGCGGACCGTCACCGGTGGGGGTGTGGTGCCGGGCGGGAGCTCGCTCACGACCTCCTGGACGATGCGCTCGGCGTCGCGCTGGACCTCTGCGCGCACCTGCTCGGTCGGTAGGGGCGGTAGTCCGCCCAGCGGCGTCCAGTACTCGACGGTCGGGTAGTCCGGGGGCGGGAACGCGGTGACCACCTCGACCGCTGTGCCTCGGCGCGCCGCCTCGTCCAGCGCGTACGCGAGCGCGAGACGGCTGCCCGCCGAGTCATCGATGCCGACCACCACGCGTCCTCGCTCGTCCATGTCCTGGTCCTTTCGCCGTCGTGCTGTCCGCTCCAACCGAGCCGGTCCTGCCTCGACGATCCGGCGCGGACCCGGGAGCGACCAGGGCCGTTCGGCAGGTGTCAGTGTGCTGGACGGACGCATTCCGCGCGGGGCGCGGTGCGGCGCGCCGAGGTGATCAGGTCGACGAATGTCGTCGGACGGGACTCGGGACGTTCGCCCCCTGCGGGCACCGCCGGTTCTTGGTTCGCTGGGGTGCCGGACCCGTGACGTCGACCCGGAGGACCTTCGATGACGATCACCGCAGGCGGCGGTTCCCGTGCGGCCGAGAGCCGTGTGGACCTCGCCGAGCTGGAGCGGCTCGACGCGTGGTGGCGGGCGGCGAACTACCTGTCGGTGGGGCAGATCTACCTGCTCGACAACCCGCTGTTGACCGAGCCGCTGCGCCCGGAGCACGTCAAGCCCCGGTTGCTCGGGCACTGGGGCACCACCCCGGGCCTGACGTTCCTGTGGGCGCACCTCAACCGGGTCGTCGTGCGGCGGGGCTGGGATGCGCTGTTCGTGGCGGGGCCGGGGCACGGCGGTCCGGCCGTCGTGGCGACGGCGTGGCTGGAGGGCACCTACAGCGAACGCTTCCCCGACGTCTCGCGGGACGCCGCGGGCATGCGCCGCCTGTTCCGGCAGTTCTCCTTCCCCGGCGGGGTGCCCAGCCACGCCGCTCCGGAGACGCCGGGGTCGATCCACGAGGGTGGTGAGCTGGGGTACTCGCTGGCGCACGCGTACGGGGCGGCGCTGGACAACCCGGACCTGCTCGTGGCGTGCGTGGTGGGCGACGGGGAGGCAGAGACCGGTCCGCTGGCCACGTCGTGGCATGCGAACAAGTTCCTCGACCCGGTCTCCGACGGCACCGTCCTGCCGATCCTGCACCTCAACGGCTACAAGATCGCGAACCCGACGGTGCTGTCGCGGATCCCGGAGCGGGAGCTGCTCGCGCTCCTCGAGGGGTACGGCCACGAGCCGGTGCTGGTGGACGTCGGCGCCGACGAGGACCCGATGGTGGTGCACGCCCGCGCGGCCGAGGCGATGGACCGCATCGTCGACACGATCGCCGGCATCCGTGCGCGTGCGGCGCGCGGCGAGCTGGGCGGGCGCCCGCGGTGGCCGGTGCTCGTGCTGCGCAGCCCGAAGGGCTGGACGGGACCGCGGGTCGTGGACGGTCTGCCGGTCGAGGGCACGTGGCGAGCGCACCAGGTGCCGCTCGCGCGCGTCCGTGAGGACCCGGAGCACCTCGCGCAGCTCGAGGAGTGGATGCGCTCCTACCGGCCCCAGGAGCTGTTCGACGACGAGGGCCGCCCGGTGTCGGGGCTCGACGCGGCGGCGCCCACCGGGGAGCGGCGGATGAGCGCCACCCCGCACGGGAACGGGGGCGAGCTGCTGCGGCCGCTGCGCCTGCCGGACTTCCGGGAGCAGACCGTGGCCGTGCCCCGGCCCGGGGCCGTCACCGCCGAGGCCACCCGGGTGCTCGGGAACTGGCTGCGGGAGGTGGTGCGGGCCAACCCGGCGAACTTCCGGCTGGTCGCCCCGGACGAGGTGGCGTCCAACCGGCTCCAGGCGGTGTTCGAGGTGACCGACCGCCTGTTCACCGGGGAGATCCTGCCGACCGACGAGCACCTGAGCCCGCACGGGCGGGTGCTGGAGGTGCTGTCGGAACACCTGTGCGAGGGCTGGCTGGAGGGTTACCTGCTGACCGGGCGGCACGGCGTGTTCACCTGCTACGAGGCGTTCATCCACATCGTCGACTCGATGGTCAACCAGCACGCGAAGTGGATCAAGGTGAGCCGCTCGATCCCGTGGCGGCGCCCGATCGCGTCGTTGAACTTCCTGCTGACCAGCCACGTCTGGCGCCAGGACCACAACGGCTTCTCCCACCAGGACCCCGGCTTCATCGACCATGTGGTGAACAAGAAGCCCGAGATCGTGCGCGTGTACCTGCCACCGGACGCGAACACGCTGCTCGCCGTGATGGACGAGTGCCTGCGCGGCCGGGACCTGATCAACGTTGTGGTCGCGGGCAAGCAGGCGGCATCGCAGTGGCTCGCCCCGGACGCGGCGATCGCGCACGTCCGGCGCGGCATCGGGATCTGGGATTGGGCGAGCAGCGACGCCGGCGTCGCACCGGACGTGGTGCTGGGGTGCTGCGGGGACGTGCCCACTGTGGAGGCGCTCGCTGCGGTGGACCTGTTGCGCAGGCACCTGCCGCAGCTGCGGGTCCGGGTGGTGAACGTCGTGGACCTGATGCGGCTGCAGGACCCGACCGTGCACCCGCACGGGCTGGCGGACCGGGAGTACGACCTGCTGTTTCCGCCCGACTGTCCGGTGATCTTCGCCTACCACGGCTACCCCTGGCTGATCCACCGCCTGACCTACCGCAGGCACAACCATGACCACCTCCACGTGCGCGGGTACCGGGAGGAGGGCACGACCACGACGCCGTTCGACATGTTGATGCTCAACGACCTCGACCGGTTCCACCTGGTGGCCGACGTGATCGACCGGGTGCCGGGGCTCGGTGTGCGGCACGCCGCGCTGCGCCAGCGGATGCTGGACGAGCGGCTGAGCTGCCGCGCGCACACGCGCCGCACCGGCGAGGACGCGCCGGATGTGCGGGACTGGGCGTGGCCCGGCTGATGCGGGTGCTCGTGGTGAACGCGGGTTCGAGCACCGTGAAGATCCGGTTGGTCGGCCCGGGCGACGAGCTGCTGCACCGCGTGGACCTCGACGCGGACCGGGGCCGTCCGGGGCCGGGGGCGCTGGAGGAGGCGCTCGCCGGGCTCGGGCCGATCGACGCCGTCGGCCACCGCGTGGTGCACGGTGGGCCGTCGCATTCCGGGCCGGTGCTCGTCGACGACACCGTCGCGGCGGAGCTGGACGCGCTCGGCGCGCTCGCGCCGCTGCACCAGCCACCGGCCCTCGCCGCGCTGCGCGCCACCGCTGAGGCCCTCCCCGGTGCGCCCGCGGTGGCCTGCTTCGACACCGCCTTCCACGCCGGCATGCCCGCGGCGGCGGCGACGTACGCGCTCCCGGCGCGCTGGCGGGAGGAGTTCGGAGTGCGCCGCTACGGCTTCCACGGCCTCGCGCACGAGTGGGCGGCCCGGCGGGCCGCGGCGCTTGCCGGTCCGTACCCGCGGACGGTGGTCGCGCACCTGGGGTCGGGCGCATCGGCGTGCGCCGTGGCGTGGGAGGACGGCCGGGCGCGCTCGGTCGACACGACCATGGGGTTCACCCCGACCGCCGGTCTGGTGATGGCGACCCGCAGCGGTGACGTCGACCCTGCGGTGCCGCTGTGGCTGGTCGGGTCGGCCGGCCTCGCACCGGTGGAGGTCTCCGACGGGCTGGACCGCGGGTCCGGGCTGGCCGGGCTCGCCGGGAGCACGGACATGCGCGCGGTGCTGGCCGCCGAACGGGACGGCCGGCCCGAGGCCGTGCTCGCGGTGGCGGTGTGGCTGCACCGGCTCCGCGCGCAGATCGCGGCGATGGCGGCTGCGCTGGGCGGGCTGGACGTGCTGGTGTTCAGCGGTGGGATCGGGGAGAACGCGCCGGAACTGCGCGAGCGGGCCGTCGACGGGCTGGGCTTCCTCGGGCTCGCGCTCGACGCGGGCGCGAACGCGGCGGCGGATCCGGAGGGCGAGACCGACGTCAGCGCGCCGGGCGCCCGGGCCCGCACGGTGGTGGTGCACGCCCGGGAGGACCTCGTCATCGCCGCCGAGGTGCGCAGGCTCCTCGCCGGGAACGGCGACGGCGGCGAGGGTGCGGCCGCAGTGGGTACCACGGGTGCGGTGGCGCGGTCCGCGGAGCGGTGACCGCGGGACGGGGCCGCGCCCCGCGGGTCGGAGGGGTCAGAGGTATGCGGCGTTCTCGAACGGCGGGGGGAGCTCGCCGGGGACGATGCGGCGGCCGCTGATCGCCTGGGGGATGAGCCGCACCCAGTGCCCGTGCTCGCCGGGCGCCCACGTGGTCAACCCGGTCCCCTTCGTGTGGGCGACGAGCTCCTCGCGGTGCGCGGGCGTGACCTCCTCGGCGAGCCCGCGGACGAGCACGCTCCAGCCGGAGCGGGTGTGCCGGTCGATCTCGTCGACCTCGAAGGCGACGTTGGTGTGCTGGACGGCGTCGAGTTTCGTGCCGGGGGCCATCCGCATCACGATCACATCCCAGTCCACCCGCCGAGCCGGCCGATCTCCTGGGTGGCCAGCAGCCGGTAACACTCGTCGGCGGCGAGCACCTGCAATTCGGCATCGCGCTCGTGGTCGGACGGCGATGCGGTCATCGGGCCCTTCTTCGTGGTCACGGTCGGGTGGACGTCAGTCCAGGAGCACCGAGCGCAGGTCGCGGCGCGGTGTCGCCGGCAGGGCGGGCGCCCCGGTCGCCGGCCAGCCGACGCGCACGACGAGCTGGGGGTGTTCGGGCACGTGCAGGATGTCACGTCGGACCCGCAGGCGGGTGCTGTCGATCTCGAGGGCCTGGCTGAGCGGGGTGGTGGCGTGCCCGAGCGCGGTGGCTGCCAGTAGGACCGCGCTGGTGGCCTCGCCCGCGGTGATGTGGTCGATCACCTCGTCACCGGTGGTGGTGACGACGAGCAGTTCGGCGGCGTCGTCGCCGCGACCCTGCCCGGGTAGCCACGGGGCCTGTGCGAGCCCGGCCGCACCGAATTGGCGCAGGGGGGAAAGGTTGAGCGTCCCGCTGGTGGGGGTGGCGACGTGTGAGGCGGGTACGCCGTCGTGGCTGCCGGGGAAGCGGTGGGTCCACGACCACAGCTCGCCGGCATACCCGGGTTGCTCGTGCAGGAGGCGCTCCGCCTCTGCGATCACCGCGAGGAGCTGCTGCCGCCGGGCCGGGTGGGTGACCGGGACGAGGGTCGCCCCGTGGTGTGCGGCCTGCTGGACGAGGGTCTGCAGGTGATCGGCGGGGATCGGGCGCCTGCTCATGCGGCGGCGGTCGCTGCGGCGCGCGGCGATCGCCGGGTACAGGGCCGCGACGGCCGGGTCGCCGCCGTGTGGCGCGCGGCTCACGGTGACCGTCGCCAGGTGGGTGCGGTCCTCGGGGTCCGGCAGCCTGTGGACGTCGGCGGCGAGATCGCGCGCGGCGAGGGCCACCCGGAGGTGGTGCAGGGCGGCGCCGCAGCTCAGGACGAGATCCCGCCGGTCCGGGTCGGTGGCGATCAGGTGGCGCTGCTCATCGGCGTACAGCCGCACCTCGTCGTCGCTGATCCGCCAGCACCACGGCTGGCTGTTGTGCACCGACGGTGCACGCAGCGCGTCTGCTACGGCTGCTTCGAGTTCGGTCCGCATCGACACTGCAGCGCCTCCGGGCATCGGGTCGGGTTCGCGGTCGTTCAGGCCGGTCGCAGTGGTCGTGGGGCGAGCAGGCGGACGAGGGCGCGTTCCGGTCGCGGGTCGGGCACCACCGGCACCGCGTGGGGGCGGTCGTCGCCATGGTCATGGTCGTGTCCACTCCTCGGGGTCAGATCCGGTCGCGCTCGACGGTCTCGTCGATCGGGAGGCGGGGTGTCGCGGGCAGCTCGGGCCCGGCGGGCGCCCAGCCCACCCGCAGCAGCAGCTGGGGGCAGAGAGTCCCCCCGAGCACGGCGTCCCGGATCCTGATCTGCGCGGAGTCGACCTCCAGGGGCTGGCTCAACGGGCACGTCGCGAGGCCCAGTTCCGTGGCGTGCAGGAGCAC
The DNA here is from genome assembly GCF_042657305.1 of Pseudonocardia zijingensis. NCBI lineage: Bacteria > Bacillati > Actinomycetota > Actinomycetes > Pseudonocardiales > Pseudonocardiaceae > Pseudonocardia > Pseudonocardia zijingensis. The sequence goes on from NZ_JBHSKO010000052.1 coordinate 8,266, forward strand.
CGCGCTTGCGGCCTCGCCCGCACGCAGCTGCGAGAGCGGATCGTCGGACGCGGCGCCGAGCACGAGGAGGACGGCGCCGTCGTCGACGTCCTCGTCCTGCTCGAGGACGCCCTGGGCGAACCGGCGTGCGGGTGCGGCACGGGCCACCGGCGCCTCGCGAAGGAGGTTGGCGGCCGGCACGCCGGTGTCGTCGGCGACGCGACCGCTCCACAGCGCGGTCTCGGCCCGGCACGCGGGGTCATCGTCCTCCACGGCGGCGGCGTCGTTGATCGCGGCCAGCAGGAGCGAGCGCTCGTGTCCGGCGGCCGCCGAGCGCAGTACGGCACCCTGTTCGGCGGCCCGGCCGATGAGCTCTCGGACGAAGGCGTCAGGGACGTCCCAGTCGGCGAACCGGCGTCGGTCGGTGCGGCGGCACGTGATCGCGGCGACGAGTCCGAGGTCGGCTTCTGCAGGTGGGCCGGCGTGCAGCTCGATGGCGGCGAGGTGGTCGGGCTGGTCGGGGTTCGGCAGCCGGGTGACCGACGCTCGGATGCCCGCGGCGGCGAGCGCGACACGCAGGTGGTGGAGCACGATCCCGCAGCTGACGAGCAGGTCGCGACCGTTCGGGTCGGTGGCGGGCAGCCAGCGGGCCGGCTCGGTGTGGAGGTGCACGCTGGTCCGGCCGAGCACGAAGCGCCACGGCTGGCTGTTGTGCACCGAGGGGGCGCGCACGGCGAGGGCGAGCGCGCTGCGCACCGTGCGCCGGTCGACGATCATTCCTGCTCCTCGGGCTCCGATTCACGGTCGACGGTGCCGCGACGGCGGGGTCGGCGACCAGCGGCGGTGGTCCCGGACCGTGGAGGACTCTGGCCCCCTCGCGCCGGGGCCCCGGATGCCTCGCAGGTCGCACCCGGCGGGCGGGTCTTCCAGCAGACGACAGCAGGCCTGCGGGCCCTACCGGGCCCGCCGCAGCCGCACGAGGCTCGGTGGCGAGGTGAGGAGACGCCATGACGCTGCAGCTCGGGAGCGTGCACCCGGTGATCCGGATGCGACTGCGCGAGGGAGCGGAGGCCACCAGCACCGCGGCATCCGGACAGCCGCGCCGCGCGGCGGGGGATGACCTCGTACGGTTCCTGACCGGTCGGCGCGGCGACGATGGCTTCGTCGTCACACCCGCGGCCTTCGTGGAATCGATGAAGGCCGCCGGTGTGGCTGGTGCACTCGACGCGATCCAACGGGACGCAGCCGCTGCCGACCCTGCGGTCCACGATGGGCTGTGCCGGGAAGCGGTCCGGCTGGTCCGAGCGGCCGGGCCGGCGCCGCGGGTGGCGGCTGCGGTGGGTAACGCCTACCCGGCTCTCGGCATCGAGGACTTGGGCCCCGCCCGGGTGGTGGTGACGGCGGACGAGCCGCAGGCGGACCCGTCCGCTCCCGTCGTCCGGGGTCTGCGCGCGGTGCTCGCCGCGATCGTCGACCGCTGGGCGGAAGCGGCGGCTGCCGGCACCGCCCCGGTCGGCGTGGTGGTCCGCACCCGCTCAGCCGGCCGATCGTGAGCCGTTCGTGAGCCTCCGCCGGATCGCCGTCACCGCTCGGTCCGGCTACCCGACCCGTCGCCCCGCGACAGCACGCGGACGAACTCGTCCGGATCGGCGAGGCTGAGCCAGAGCGTGCGCAGGCCCACGGGGATCCCGCAGACGCGTGCCCGGCTCGGCGGGTCGAGCCGGACGGCACCGGCACGTGAGCCGTTCACCGCCCACCGCCCGCCCCATCCGTGCACCCCGACTCCGAGGACCAGCGGGATCCGGGCCGGGACGCACCCGGCGATGCTGTCGGCGGGGATGTGGGTGCGGATGGCGAACCTCATGGCCCTGTATCAGGACACCGCAGGCGCCGCGTCCGCAACCGCCGACGCGGTGTGCTGCTCCGGCCGAACCTCGTGCACCACGGTGACCGGGCACGGGGCGTGCAACACGCACAACAGGCCCACCGAGCCGAGCAGCACGCCGGCGAACCCGCCGCGGCCGCGGCTGCCCACCACCAGGAGGTCGGCGCCCTCGGCAGCACGCAGCAGGGCATGAGCCGCGCCGCCCGGCACGGGGTGCACCGTCACCGGCGGGAGCGCCTCGACCCGGTCGGCGAACTCGCCGGTGATCTCCTGCACAACGGTTTCGATGTCGCGGCGGACGTCCTCGCGCAACTCCTCGATCGTGATCACCGGTGGGACGTAGTGCGGCGCCCAGTACTCCGGGTGCTCGAAGGCGGTAACCACCTCGACGGCGGCACCCCGGCGTGCGGCGTCCTGCAGGGCGTGCACCAGGGCGGCGCGGCTTCCGGCTGACCCGTCGACACCGACGACCACGCGTCCGCGCTGGTCTTCCATCGTCCTGGACCTCCTGTCAGGCTCAGCGCGCTCAGCGGGCGACGACCACCACGTCGTCGAGTGGCCGGCGGGGGGTGGCGGGCAGCTCTCCGGCGTCCGGTGCGGGCCAGCCGATGCGCAGCAGGATCTGCGGGTGGTGCGTCTTCGCGGCCAGGACGTGGTCGCGGACGTGGGCGCGGGTGTCCTCGACCTCGAGGGGCTGGGTGAGCGGGCTGGCGGCGAGCCCGGCCCGGGTGGCGGCGAGCAGCAGGGCGCTGGTCACCTCTCCCGCGCGCAGCCACCCGGCGGGTGTGTCGGTGGGAGTGGCCAGCAGGAGCAGGGCGGCGTTCTCCGGTTCGCCGCCCCGGGGTGGTTCGGGCAGCGCCGGTCCGGCGAAGGCGCGCATCGGCATCCGGCCCGCCACCGGGTGGGTGATCGGCGTGTTCGCCGCGGGCACCCCGTCGGCGGCGGGTGCGCTGCGTCCGCTCCAGCGGCCGATCTCCGCGGCGTAGGCGGGGTCGGCGTCCTGGGTCGCGGCGGCGGCTGCGATGGCCTGGTAGAGGCGCCAGCGCTGCCGCGGGTCGGTGACCGCCTGCAGCGTGAGACCCTGGCTCTCGGCGAGCGCGACCATCCCGCCGATCAGCTCGCCGGGCACCGGCCACGACGTGAACGGGCGCCGGTCGGTGCGGCGCAGCGGGATCGCCGCCGCGAGCTCGGCGTCGGCGCCGGTGGTGGTGTGCGGGCCGATCTCCACGGTGGCGAGGTGGTCGGGGCGGTCGGGGTCGGGGAGCCTGCGCACCCGGCCGCCCCAGCCCGCGGCGGCGAGTGCGACGAGCAGGTGGTGCAACGCCGCGCCGCAGCTGAGCACGAGGTCGCGCCCGGACGGGTCGGTGGCGACCGCCTGGCGCGACGGATCGGAGTAGAGGTGGACGAACCGGCCCTCGACGCGCCAGCCCCAGGGCTGGGTGTTGTGCACCGACGGCGCGCGTACGGCCAGCCGCAACGCGGACAGCACGGTGTCCCGGTCGGGTTCGGTCGTCGTCATCCAGGGCCTCGTCTCGCCGGGGGTACCGCCTCCGATCAGCGTCGCGGCGGCCCGGCGCACGGGGTAGTGGCCGTCGGTCCCGCCGTGACGGTCCGTTGGTCACCGACGTGGGTCCTTCGGCCCGCTCCGTGGCCTGCGGACGTCCTGCAGCTGCGGGAGGTGCAGCCCTGCACCGGCGCCACTCGCCCCGGAAGGCTGGCTCGACGGACGGGATCGGTGTCGGGCGGCCCACGGCCGACGGTGCTCGAGGGAGGGGCATGGCGCTCACCGAGGAGACCACTTCTGCTCGCGTCGTGCGCGCGCTGCTGGCCGACGGGTCCATCGTGCGGATGCGCCGCCTGGACGGCGCCGACGCGCCATCGGTGGAGCAGATGTATCGCGCCCTGCCCGCCTACGATCGTTACCTGCGGTTCTTCAGCGCTGGCGTCGTACCACGGGCCGGCGGCCTGGCGTCGTGCACCGCACCGGGCTATGCGGCCGTCGGGGCTTTCCGGGGCGACCGACTGATCGGCGTGGCCGAGTACGTGATCGTCGACGGGCCGACCACCGCCGAGGTCGGGCTCGTCGTCGCCCATCCCGACCAAGCGCGGGGCGTGGGGACGCTGCTGCTGGAGCACCTGGGGTCGGCCGCTCGACGGTGCGGCGTGCGCCGGTTCGTCGCGGAGGTGCTCGAGGACAACACCGCGATGCGCCGCGTCTTCAACGACCTCGGCCTGCCGTACCGGTTCCGAGTCCTCGAAGGCTCCGTCCATGTGGAGGTGGACCTCGAGCCGGGGAAGCCGTACCTGGCCGCGCTGGCCGAGCGTGAGGAACGGGCCGACCGGGCCAGCCTCGCGACGGTCCTCGCGCCCGGGTCGCTGGCCGTCGTCGGGGCCGGTCGCAAGCCCGACTCGGTGGGGCACGCCGTGCTCGCCAACATCGTCGCCGCGGACTACGCGGGGCGGCTGTACGCGGTGAACCCGCACGCCACGCAGGTGTGCGGGATCGAGTGCGTCGCCTCGGTCGCGGACCTGCCCGAGGCGGTGGACCTCGCCGTGGTGTGCGTTCCGGCACGGGCGGTGCCGGATGTCGCGGACGCATGCGGGCGACGCGGCGTCCGCGCCTTGCTGGTGATCTCCTCCGGGCTGTCGGCCGATCCGCCGTCGGCGGTTCGGCTGATCGAGGCCGTACGCCGCTACGACATGCGGATGGTCGGCCCGAACTGCCTCGGGGTGTCCAACACCGACCCGGCGGTCCGCCTGGATGCCGGCTTCGCCCCGCCGAGCCCGCCGGGCGACATCGGGCTGGTCACCCAGTCCGGCGGGGTCGCGATCGCGGTGCAGGCAGAGCTGCGCCGCCTGGGCCTGGGCACCTCCACCACGGTGTCCACCGGCGACAAGTACGACGTCAGCGGCAACGACCTGCTCCTGTGGTGGAACAGCGATCCGAACACGCGGATGGCGGTGCTGTACCTGGAATCGTTCGGCAACCCCCGCAAGTTCTCGCGGTTCTCCCGCGGGCTCGCGGCGCAGATGCCGGTACTCACCGTACGGTCGGGCAGCTCGGAAGCCGGGCAACGGGCCGCCGCATCGCACACCGCGTCGACCGCGACCCCGCGGGTCACCCGGGACGCCCTGTTCCGGCAGGCCGGCGTGCTCGCGGTCGACCGTCTCGACGAGCTCACCGAACTGATCGCGACCCTGTCGTGGCAGCCGCTGCCCGCCGGGCGGCGGGTCGCCGTGATCAGCAATGCCGGTGGCGCGGGTGTGCTCGCCGCCGACGCGTGCGCGGCGGCCGGGCTCGAGGTGTCGGCGCTGTCGGGGCACACCCGGAGGGCACTGTCGCACCGCCTCGGCCGTCCCGCGAGCCTCGACAACCCCGTCGACACCTCCGCGGTCGTCGCGCCCGAGACCTTCGCCGACGCGGTCGCCGTTCTGCTCGCCGCCCCCGAGGTGGATGCCGTCATCGCGCTCACGGTGCCCACCGCGGTGGCCGACCCGTTCCCCGGGATGACCCGCGCCGCGGCCAGGAGCCCGGGTACACCCCTGCTGGCGGTCCGGCTCGGCCAGGCCGAACACATCGTCGGCGTCGCAGACGAGGACGGGCGGTGCCGCCTGCCCTGCTTCGCCGACCCGGCTGCGGCGGCGGCTGCCCTCGCACGTGCCGCCGATCGATCGGCCTGGTTGGCCCGACCCGGTGCCACCTCCGCCGTGGACGAGGTCGACGCCACGGCAGCCGCCGGGATCGTCGCCGCGTTCCTGGCCGCACATCCGGCGGGCGGCTGGTTGGAGTCAGGTGACGTGCAGGACCTGCTGGCCGCGTACGGGCTCCCGATCCTGCGGGGCGAGCTCGTCGACGGGCCCGAGCGGGCTGTCGCCGCGTTCACCCGTGCCGGCGGTCCGGTCGCGCTCAAGGCGATCGCGTACGGCGTGGTGCACAAAGCCGCCGCCGGTGGCGTGCGGCTCGGTGCGGACTCACCGGATGCGGTCGCCCGCGCTGCCCGGGAGCTGGCCGCCCGGTTCGGCGGGCGGTTGCACGGGATCCTCGTGCAACCGATGGCACCGCCCGGTCCCGAGCTGCTCGTCGGCGTCGTCGGCGACCCGGAGTTCGGCCCGCTCGTGACCGTAGGCCTGGGTGGAACCGCCACCGATCTCGCTGCCGACCGCGCCCACCGGCTCGTCCCGCTCGCCGAGGCAGACGCCGAGGACATGCTGAGGGACTTCCGCGCCGGGGAGCAGCTGTTCGGCCCTCAGCGGCGTCCTCGGCTGGACCGGGCCGCCGTGCGTGATGTGATCGCGCGCGTGGGCGTGCTCGCCGAGCAGGTTCCGGAAGTCGTGGAACTCGACCTCAACCCCGTGATCGCCGGACCGGGCGGCTGCGTCGCCGTCGACGCGCGGATCCGGGTTGCGCCGCCGCCGGGTGGTGACCCGGCCGTCCGGGCACTGCGCCTCTAGCCCGCGGCCGAACGGCCCGTCGGTTCCGGGTCGTGAGCCGCTATGGAGCCGCTGCCCGGATCGGGCACCGTGAGGTGGCAGGCAGTCTCCGACCTGCCGCATGCGGGCGCTCAGGACGGCGCGGCCCGGACGACGATCGACGGGAGAGGGCAGATGACCGGACCCAGGAGCGCGGCCGCGGCTGCCGACCTCGGTGGGAGCGGCGCGCCGCCCCGGCCGGCCGGAACCGGATGTGCCCACGACTCCTGGTCCGGGGCCGAAGGACCCCCGTGGGCGTTCGTCCACGGGCTGCGGGCTGCCGACCTACCGGCAGGATCGGTCGACCCGCTGCCCGTGACGGAGGCCGATCTCGCGCACCTGCCGCGTCAGGCGCAGCGCTACCTGCGGTTCATGGGCGTGATCGGCCGTCCACGGGATTGGTCGTTGCGCGCCCACCTGACCGGCCGGTTCCGCCTCACGGCCGATGGTGAGTGGGCTCCGTGCGAGGCGTGGCAGTACTCGTGGGGCGGCGAGCCCGCTCGCCTGTTCCGGATGCGCATGACCGTCAAGGGCGTGCCGATGACCGGGTGGGACACCTACCTGCGGGGCCGGGGGCGGATGCGGGGGACCGTCCTCGGCCTGGTTCCCGTCGTGCGCGGCAGCGGGCCGAGGTTCGACACCAGCGAGCTGGTGACCTGGCTGAACGATGCCGTGCTGATGGCACCTTCGATGCTGCTCGGGCCGGGGACGACGTGGAGCGCCGGGCCCGACGATCGTTCGTTCGACGTGGCGCTCACCGATCGCGGGCGCACGGTGTCCGCGCGGGTGCTGCTCGGCCCGAACGGTGCTCCCCGCGAGTTCTGGACCGACGACCGGTACGCCGATCTGCCCGGCGGCCTGGTGCGGGCGCGGTGGCGCACCCCGGTCGAGGGCTGGACCGAGGTGGACGGCCGGCCCCGGATGACCGGCGCGAGCGCGATCTGGGAACTCTGCGGCGGTCCGTTCCGCTATGCGGAGCTGTCACCGGTCACCGTGGAGTACAACATCCCTCTGCCATGACGGCGCACGCTCGGGCGAGCCATGCATCCGAACAGCGGTGATCGGCGGATGGAGGAGTCGGATGGAGAACCGGTCGCACCAGCCGATGGTGGTCGGGGTCGACGGGTCGGACTCGGCCCGCTCGGCCGCGTGCTGGGCGGCCGAGCTGGCCGCGGTGTGGGGGTGCGAGCTGCACCTGCTGCACGCCGTGCCCGGTGCGGCGGACGACACGACACCGGTGGTCGCGCCGGGATGGCTCCGCGAGCTCGCCGACGCGGTGGCACGAGCCGGGGCATCCCCGTGCCGCGTCGAGCTCGCCCGGGGTGGACCGGCTGAGTCGCTCATCGGGCCCGCGGCCGGCGCCCGGATGCTGGTGCTGGGTAGCTACGGGGTGGGCGCCCGGTCGGGGATGCTCGCCGGGACGGTCGCGCTTGCGCTCGCGGGCGACGTGCCGTGCCCGGTCGCGGTCGTGCGCGGCGGCGTACCGCAGGCCGCGCCACCCTCCGGCGGCCCGGTCGTGGTCGGCGTCGACGGTTCGGCGACCGCGCACGCCGCCGCGCTGCTGGCGGCCGATCTCGCCGGCACGTTCGGGACCCGGTTGATCGCCGTGCACGCGTGGTCCGAGGTCGAGGAGAGCGCGGGCCGGCTGCGCCGCCGATCCGAGGACTGGGCCGAGCTCGCCCAGCGGGGCGGAGCCGTGCTCGAGGCGGAGGTCCGGGCGTTGACGCAGCTCCACCCGGGGCTGGACGTCGAGGACGAGCTGGTGCACGACACCGCGGTGCGCGCGCTCCTCGAGCGGGCGGGCCCGGCACGTGCACTGGTGGTCGGGCACCGCCGCGAGCGGGCGTCGCGCGGCATGTGCCCGGGCTCGACGAGCCGCGCGTTGGTCGAGTTCGCGCCGTGCCCGGTCGTCGTCACCCCGTCGGTGGAGGGGTGAACCCGTGAAGATCGATTGGCGAGACCTGCTCGCGACGCTGCTCGTCGCCGCGATCGTCGCCCCGTACATCGGTTACCTGGCGCGCGGGAGCATGCCGTTCATCGAGGACCCGCGTGGCATGGCCGCCACCGCACTCGCTCTCGGAGTGGCCGCCGTGGTGGTGGTGGGGCGCCGCGCGTTTCGCGGAACGTGGGGAGTGGCCGCCGGGTTCTTCGCCGTGGCTTCGGCCGGGCTCGGCGTCGTGGCGTTCGTCCGCTCCGACGAGGGTGCGCTCAGCGAAGGGCTGCTGGCGGTTCTCGTCGGCGCGATCGTCGTGGCGTGGCTGCTGGCGGAATTGGTCCGCACCCGGCTGGTTCCGCCGAGGCGGAGGCGCCCCGTCCACTGACCGCTCGGACGGTCGATGTGGTGGTGCTACCTCGCGGGTCCGAGGTCGGCGTGCCCCGGCTCGCCCGGAAGCCGGCGACCGCGGTCGGGAGCGTCGGGAAGATCCGGTCGTCGCCGATCCGCGCGCGCAGCCCGCTGCCGTCCAGGTAGACGAGGAGGTCCTGCTTGACGCGCGCCAGCGCCGCCACGACGCCGCGGCGGTCGAGCTCGTCGCACAGGGTGTGCAGGGCGTCGGCGGCCGTGATGTCGAGCTCGACGATCGCCTCGGTGTTGAGCAGCAGCCACCGGGCGGGCGGGAGACCTTGCGCAGCAGGTCGAGGATCGAGATCGCCACCGCGACGAGCACGCCGTTCAGCACCCCGACGGCCAGCACCGCCGCCGTGGTGACGAGCGCGATCGCGAGCTCGGAGCGGCG
>NZ_JBHSKO010000053.1:0-13092 GCF_042657305.1 Pseudonocardia zijingensis
TACACCCAGGCCGACCTCGACACCGTCGCCCACGAACTCAACGGCCGCCCACGCAAGACCCTCGGATGGAAGAATCCCGCCCAGGCACTCGACGAGCTGCTCGTTGCAACAACCAGTTGAGACCGCCAGATCAACTAGCGACCTTTTCCCCTTGATCGCTGACCGTGCGCGCCGGCAGCGGTCTGTGCTCAGCCGGCGAGCCGCACCGGCGTGCCGACCGGCTTCGGGCGCGCCGGGAGCTGGGTGACCTCCGCCTTCGGGCCACCACCCGGGAAGGCGAGGCGGGCCAGCTTGCGCACCACCGTGCCGTACTGCTTCGGGAGCGACCCCGTGGTGTACGGCAGGCCGTAGCGCTCGCAGATCTCCCGCACCCGCGGGGCGATCTCGGCGTAGCGGTTGCTCGGGATGTCCGGGAACAGGTGGTGCTCGATCTGGTGCGACAGGTTCCCGGTCATGATGTGGAACAGCGAGCCGCCGGAGAGGTTGGCCGAACCGAGCATCTGCCGGACGTACCACTGGCCCTTGGTCTCGCCCTCGAGCCGCTCCTCCTCGAACGTCTCCGTGCCGTCCGGGAAGTGGCCGCAGAAGATCACGGCGTGCGACCACATGTTGCGCACCGCGCTGGCGGTGGCGTTGGCCGTGAGGGTGGCCATGAAGCCGGGCCCGGACAGCAGCGGGAACAGCACGTAGTCCTTGGCGAGCTGCTTGCGCGCCTTGCGCCACAGGTTCTTCGCCTCGCGGCGCACCTGCGCCCACGGCTTCTTGCCCTCCTGCGCCTTCTCGACCTCCAGGTCGTAGAGCGCGATGCCCCACTCGAAGATCAGCGAGAGGCCGACGTTGTAGACCGGCTGCAGCAGGTAGATCGGCTTCCACTCCTGCTCGGGGGTGACCCGCATGATGGCGTAGCCGAGGTCGCGGTCCTTGCCGCGGATGTTCGTGAACGTGTGGTGCTCGTAGTTGTGCGACTTCTTCCACGACTCGGCGGGCGAGGCGTGGTCCCACTCCCACGTGGTCGAGTGGATCTTCGGGTCGCGCATCCAGTCCCACTGCCCGTGGAGGATGTTGTGGCCGAGCTCCATGTTCTCGAGGATCTTGGCCACGGACAGGGCCGCGGTGCCCGCGATCCACGCCGGGGGGAACCGGGCGAACAGCAACGCGGCGCGGCCGCCCACCTCCAGGGCCCGCTGGGCGGCGATCACCTTGTGGATGTAGCGGGCGTCGCGCTCGCCGAGCGAGGCCACGACCTCGGCCCGGATCGCATCGAGCTCCGCGCCGATCGCCTCGACCTGCTCGTCGGTCAGATGTGCCGCGGCACTGGGTGTCTCGGGCATGGTGGCTCCTACAGCTCGATCTCGACGTCGCCCGCCGCGCCGGAGACGCAGGTGCGGACGGTGTGGCCTGGCGTGTCGTGCACCTCACCGGTGCGCAGGTCGCGCACGCCGCCCGACCGCAGCCGGCCGACGCAGGTGTGGCAGATGCCCATGCGGCAGCCGTTCGGCAGGAGCGCGCCCGCCGATTCGCCCGCCGAGAGCAGTGCGACGCCGGGGCCGGCGTCGGCGGTGATACCGCTGGTGGTGAACGTGACGCGCCCGCCGGTGCCGGGGTCGGCCACCGGGGTGGGCGCGACGAAGCGCTCGACGTGCAGGGCGTCCGGGTCGCCGTAGCGCGACCAGTGCCGGGTGAGCGCGTCGAGCAGCCCGGGCGGGCCGCAGGCCCACGCCTGCCGGGCCGCCCAGTCGGGCACGGTGTCCGCGAGCGTGTCCGGGGTGAGCCTGCCCTCGGCGGCCGTGTGCCGTTCGACGACCTGCAGCCCCGTGGTGGCGGCGAGCGCGCGCAGCTCCGCACCGAACACGACGTCGGCCGGGGTGCGGTCGCAGTGCACGGCGACGGCGCCGTGCAGGGCACCGGGCCGGTTGGCCGCGAGGTCGCGCAGCATGCCCATGACCGGGGTGATCCCGCTGCCCGCCGTGACGAACAGCAGCTTCTCCGGCACCGGGTCCGGCAGCACGAACTCACCCGCGGGCGGGCCGATCCGCAGCAGCGTGCCCACCGGCGTGCGGTGGGCGAGCGCACCGGAGACGGTGCCGCCCGGCACAGCGGTGACCGTGACGGCCAGCCGCGGGTCGCCGGGGCACGACGTCACCGAGTAGGTGCGCCACTGCCACACGCCGTCGAGCCGGGTCCCGATCCCGACGAACTGACCGGCCCGGTGCGGCGGGGTGACGCGCAACCGGCCGGTGTGCAGCAGCAGCGTGGTCGTGTCGGCGGTCTCGCGCCGCAGTCCCACCACGCGCGCATGTGGCTCGCTGGTGGACCACAACGGGTTCAGCGTGCCGAGCAGGTCGTCGGGCAGCAGCGGTTGGGTGAACATGGCCGCCGCGCCGCGCGCTCGCCTGCTGATCTCGCCGAGCACTCCCATGCAGACGACGCTATTGCGCGCATCCCACAGGTGGCCACGGCTGCGGCCACGGTGATCGGGGCATTTCTGTGGCGAAAGCCAAACCGCCAGCGTAAGGGCGGTGGCCGGCTAGACCCGGTAGCCGCTGCTGCGGAGCTTGCGCCGCACCTCGAGCGCCTCGGACACGAGGTGGTCGTTGCCCGCGGCCAGATATCCCTTCGGGGTGACGAGAACGTCCTCGAACCCGATCCGCGTGTCGATGCCCAGCATCATCGCCTGCTCCAGCACCGGCCACGCACCCGTGTCCTCGCCGTGCAGGAGGATCGGCACGGGCATCGAACCCAGTGCGCGCAGCACGCGCAGGGCCTCCGCCACCGCCGTGCTCGGATCCGTGACGGTGGACTCGGCGAGCACCCGCGTGGTGCCCGGCGGCACGCCGTTGGTGCGCAGGGTGACCGCGTCGCCGCTGGTCCACACGCCGAGCTCGATCCCGATGCCGACGGAGCGGGCCGCGGCGCAGACGTCGACCCACCCGTGCTCGTGCACGTTGACCGAGCACACGTCGGGCTTGCCGACGCCGAGGTGGCCCCACGCGAGCACGGCCTCGATCCGCTTGCGCGGGTCGCGCTCGATCCAGCGACCGGTGGTGACCCCGATCTCCATCGAGGGCACCTGTGCGCGGATGGCCGCCACCGTGTCGCCGACGAACACCGGGTCGAGCGTCTCCAGGCCCGACGGGTCACGCGGGTGGACGTGCACGGCGGAGATGTTCAGCTCCGCGACGGCGCGTGCGTCGCGGGCGAGGTGACGCGCGGTGACGGGGAGCAGCGGGTGGGCGTCGGCCGGCCACGACCCGTTCAGCACCGCCTGCAGCACCGTCGCACCCCCGTTCCCCGGAATCCCAGTGTTCTGTCATCCGGATGGTACGGGCTCCCGGCAGGGGTGATCATGCCGGTCAGGCCTCGACGGTGGCCACTTCCCCGGCCGCCTCCGGGCCCCGCTCCAGCAGGACGCGGAACCCCGCCTCGTCGAGGATCGGGACGCCGATCTCCAGCGCCTTGTCGTACTTCGAACCCGGCGCGTCGCCCGCGACCACGAACGCGGTCTTCTTCGACACCGAACCCGCGGCCCGGCCCCCGCGCGCGGTGATGGCCTCCTTCGCCTCGTCTCGCGAGAAGCCCTCCATCGAGCCGGTGATCACGATCGACATGCCCTCGAGGGTGCGCTCGACCGACGCGTCGACCTCGTCGACCATCCGCACCCCGGCCTCGCGCCACTTGCGGACGACCTCGCGGTGCCAGTCGACCGAGAACCAGTCGCGCACCGCCGCCGCGATGGTGGGGCCGACGCCCTCGACGCTCGCGATCGGGGCGAGCGCGGCCGCGAGTGCCTTGGCCTGCGCCCGCGCCGCCTCCCGGGCGGCCTTGGCCTCGACCACGGCCCGCTCCTCGGAGGAGGCCTCGTCGTCGCCGTCGGGCGCGGGGGCCGATGCAGCGGCAGCGACGGCCTCGGCGCCGGTGGCGGCGGGTGGCTCCTCGCCCGGGTCGTCCTCCGTGCCGTCCGAGGTGATCGTGAACCCGGCCGCGGCCGTGGCCCGCGCGGCCTCCTCGGCAGCCGCCTCGATGGCGTCCATCGAGCGGAACTCGCGCGCCAGCGCCTGCGCGGCCGTGGGGCCCACGTGCCGGATGGACAGCCCCACGAGCACCCGCCACAGCGGCCTGTCCTTGGCCGCCTCCAGGTTGGCGAGCAGCCGGTGGCCGTTGGCCGAGAGCTCACCGTCCTTCTTGCGGAAGAGTTCCACCCGCAGCAGGTCGGCCTCGGTGAGCCCGAAGACGTCGCCCTCGTCCTGCACCACCCCGGAGGTGAGCAGCGCCGTGGCGGCCTCGTAGCCCAGCCCCTCGATGTCGAACGCCCCACGCCCGGCCATGTGGAACAGCCGCTCCCGCAGCTGCGCGGGACAGGACCGGGCGTTGGGGCACCGCAGGTCGACGTCGCCCGCCTTCTGCTGGGCCAGCGCCGTGCCGCACTCCGGGCAGTGGGTGGGCATCACGAACTCGCGCTCGGTGCCGTCGCGCAGGTCGACCACAGGCCCCAGCACCTCGGGGATGACGTCGCCCGCCTTGCGGATGACGACGTGGTCGCCGATGAGCACGCCCTTGCGCTTGACCTCCTGCGCGTTGTGCAACGTGGCCAGCGCGACCGTGGACCCGGCCACGACCACCGGCTCCATCTGCGCGAACGGGGTGACGCGGCCGGTGCGCCCGACGTTGACCTGGATGTCGAGCAGCTTGGTTGTGGCCTCCTCCGGCGGGTACTTGTACGCGATCGCCCAGCGCGGCGCCCGCGACGTGGAGCCGAGCCGCCGCTGCAACGCCACCTCGTCGACCTTGACGACCACGCCGTCGATCTCGTGCTCGATGTCGTGGCGGTGCTCGCCCCAGTACGCCACGTGCGCGAGCACCTCGTCGATGCCCGTGAGCACGACCGTGCGCTCCGACACCGGCAGACCCCACGCCCGCAGCGCCTCGTAGCCCTGCGACTGGCGCTCGAGGGTGAACCCCTCGCGCTTGCCGAAGCCGTGGCAGATGAGCCGCAGCCTGCGCGACGCGGTGACCTTGGGGTCCTTCTGGCGCAGCGAGCCCGCCGCGGTGTTGCGCGGGTTGGCGAACGGCGGCTTGCCCGCCTCCACCAGCGAGGCGTTGAGCGCCTGGAAGTCCTCCAGCCGGAAGTACACCTCGCCGCGGACCTCCACCAGCGCCGGCACCGGGTACTCCTCGGTGCCGGTGAGGCGGTCGGGCACCTCCTCGAGGGTGCGCATGTTGAGCGTGACGTCCTCGCCGGTGCGCCCGTCGCCACGGGTGAGCGCCCGGGTGAGGACCCCGTTCTCGTAGAGCAGGTTGACCGCGAGCCCGTCGATCTTGAGCTCGCACAGGTAGTGGAGCTTGCCCTCGCCGACGTCCCGCGAGATGCGCTCCGCCCAGGCACGCAGCTCGTCCTCGGTGAACGTGTTGTCGAGGCTGAGCATCCGCTCCAGGTGGTCGTACGCCGCGAAGTCGGTGGCGAACTTGCCGACCACCCGCTGCGTGGGCGACTCCGGCGTCACGAGCTCCGGGTGTGCGCTCTCCAGCTCGACCAGCTCGCGCCACAACGCGTCGAACTGCCCGTCGGAGACGACGGGCGCGTCGAGCACGTAGTAGCGGAACTGGTGGTCGGCGACCTCAGCGGCCAGCCGTGCGTGCCGCTCGCGCACATCCGGATCGGTGCTCACGTGCAGAGGTTATCCAGCGATCCCGACAGGACGCGGTCACCGCTTCCGGCGCAGCGGGGTGACCGTGGCGTACCCGGGCTCCGGCCGGCCCAGCCGGTCGATCTCCTCGACGTAGCGCGCCGGGTCGGTGGGCTGCCCGCGCAGCGCCCCCCACAGGTGCTTCGTCAACACCCCGCCGATCGTGTGCAGCACCTCGTGGCGGTCCATGCCGGTGGCGAGCAACCGGCGTGCGGCCTGCCAGACCTCCGGCGGGTCGTCGTCCCAGAGCTGGTTGGCGATGATCTCGTGCATCGCGATGTGCATCCGCGGGTTCACACCGCCGACGGTGTCGGTGCCGGGGTCGGCGAGCGCCTCGTGGTACTCCGGGTGCTCCCCCTCGATCAGCATGCCGCGGTCGTCCGGATCGCTCGGGTCGAGGAACGGGAACTCCTCCGACCCGATGCGGGTGCCGACGGCGGGCACCGCGAACATCCGGCGCTCCAGCACGTCGGGCAGGTCCTCCGCGCGCACGTCGTCGAAGTCCAGCCCCGCCAGGTAGGCATCGGCCACGTCGGCCGGTACCGGCTCCGCGTCGCCGGGCCGCCCGATCGAGCAGGCCATGTCGTCGGCGGTGTCCCGCAGCTCGTCCATCACGGCCTCCGGGAGCTCCATCCGCCGCCCCGCCCACTCCGCCCAGGCGCGCACGGTGGCAGGCAGCGCGTCGAACTCGTCGTCGGTGAGCTCGGGGCCCTCGTTCAGGGTCTCGTCGAGGAACCGGTCGAGCATGCCGGGCCCGACCCGCAGCGGGCGGGCCGGGTCGACGGTGTTGCCGAACTCGACGAGCCGCTCCGCGCAGCCGCGGGCCGCGGCCGGGAGGTCGCGGGCCGGCTCGGAGGCGAGGAACTCGGCCACGGCGGTGGCGCGCTCCGCCGCGGTGAGCGGCACCGGTACAGGCACCGGCGGCGGGGCCGGGAGCAGCCGCACGCGGGCCAGCGCCAGCGCGCGTGACGCCGCGAACTGCTCGTCCGCCGGCAGGTCGAGCCCGGCGCTCGCCGCCCGGTCGGTGGCGGCGAAGGCGGGCACCAGCATCGCGGCGGCCTCCTCCGGCGTGATCTCCCGCAGCGTGACGGACGGATCCGTGCCGAGGGTGCGGATGTCCGCCAGGGCCCCGTCCGGGTCGGGGGTGACGAACGCGTCCTTCACGATGCCGCCCAGGGTGTGGTCGACCAGCACGACGAGCCCGTGCCCGCGGTCCTCGCGCTCGACCACGAGCAGCACCGTGGTCTGGTCGCCGAAGACGTCGCCGTAGGCCCACACCGCGCCCACCCGCTCGGTGCCCAGCGTGGCCGCCCACCCCGGCTCCCGGGCCCCGCGCCCGACGAGCTCGTCGGCCGCCGCCGCTGCCCTCTCCCGCTGCGCGTCGGTGCCGAGGACTGCGACCACCCGCAGCAGGGCCACCGCGCCCACGCGCTTGCGCCGGGCGACGTGGGCCACCAGGCCCTCGCCGAGCACGACCTCGGGGTCGACGAGGCCGTGACCCTGCCCCCACCAGCCGCCCCACAGCTCCGACACGCGGAGCTCCGCGTCCAGGGCGTCACCGCCCGACTCGAGATCGCGCATCACGTCGCGCGCCATCTGGGCGACCAGCGCGTCGGGTCCCCCGGGCGCGCCCCCACCGCGCACCCTCGCCTTCTTGCGCTTCCGTCCCCTGCTCTGCGGGCTCACCCCACCCACCGTGCCAGAACAGGCGCGGCTACCACTCCTCGGGCGGGTCGACGAACGCCTGCCCGAGATCGCGCACCAGCGCCATCGCCCGGCGCGCCCAGTCGGGCGTGGCCCCGGCGAGCCCGCACGTGGGCGTCGGCACGGCCAGCGCACCGAGGCGGGACCGGTCGAACCCGAGCCGGTCGGCGAGCTCGAACGCGGGACGGGCCACGGCACGCAGATCCGGGCGGGTCGCCGGGTCCCGCCCCGGCACGAGGCCCAGCAGCAGCGGGGTGCCGGCGTCCCACGTCTCGCCGAGCACGTCGAGGGCCGCGGGCAGTGCGCTCTCGCCGCGGAACACCGGCAGCGTGGCGTCGATCCCGACCCCCGCTGCGCCGATCCCGGCGAGCAGGCGGACCGGCGGCCGGTCGGCGCAGCAGTGCACCACCACCGGCACGCCGAGGGCCGACACGAGGTCGCGCAGGGCGTCCTGGGCCTCCACCCGGCCCACCGCGGGCACCGTGCCGTACCCGGACGCCGTGGGCAGCGTGCCCCCCAGCACCGCGGGCAACGTCGGCTCGTCGAGCTGCACGAGGACCTGCGCGCCGGTACGCGCGGCCACCTCCGCCGCGTGCGCGCGCAACCCCTCCAGCAGGCTCGCGGTGAACTCCCGCACCGCACCCGGGTCGGTCAGCACGCGGTGACCGCTGTGCAGCTCCACGGCCGCCGCAAGCGTCCACGGGCCCGCTGCCTGCACCTTCACCCACCCCGGACGCGCCGGTTCACAGGCCTCGTCGAACGCGTCGAGGTCGCCGCGCAGCAGGTCGACGGCCCGCCGGTGGTCGCGACCCGGCCGCGCCGCCACCCGGTAGCCGGTGGGCACGACCTCGACGGCCAGGTCGACGAGCAGCCCGGCCGTCCGGCCGATCATGTCCGCCCCGACCCCCCGGGCCGGCAGCTCGGGCAGGTGCGGCAGCAGCGGCAGCTCGCCCACCACGGTGGACGCGGCCTCCCGCGGATCGGAGCCGGGGAGCGAGCCCACCCCGGTGGCCGCGCCCTCGGCCCAGCGCGCCGGGGCAGCCGCCTCGTCCTGGTTATCGTCCCCGGCGGGGCCGGGCACGACGAATCCGCCGCCCCCCACCGTCTCCCCCGGGGTGGCGCCGGCCAGGCCGGCCGCGGCGAGGGCGGCGTCGAGCGGATCGGTACTCACGGCCGGTGTCTACCACCGCGCCCGCCCCGCCACGCACGGGGTGGACACAACGCAGCATTCGCGCCACTCACCCACCGTTCGCGGGACTCACCCCACGGTTCGGGGGACTCGCCCCCCTTGTGCGCGAGTCTCCCGTTTCGGCAGGCGAGTCCCCCAAATGCCCCCGGCGAGTCTCGCGTTCCGCCGGGCGAGTCCCGCAGATGTCTCGGGCGAGTCTCGCGTTTCGGCGGGCGAGTTCTGCGTTCTGCCCTGGACGCCGCGCCGCTACCGCCCGGTGGCGGTGATCGTGGCGCTGCCCAGGACGACGTCGCCCGCGGCGTCCGGGCGGTAGAGAGCCACCGCCTGCCCGGGCGCGACGCCGCGCAGCGGCTCCCCGAGCTCGACGCGCAGCCCGTCGGTGGTGGGCTCGGCGACGGCCGTGGCCGTGCCACCGTGCGCGCGGACCTGTGCGACGCAGTCGAACCTCGACCCCGGGGCCGCGCCCGCGCTCCAGACGGGGCGCTCACCCTCGATCGTGCGGACGTCCAGCTCGGTGGCGGGCCCCACCGTGACGGTGCCGCTGGCGGGCTCGATGCCGAGCACGTACCGCGGGCGGCCGTCGGCGGCGGGCGCCTGGACGCCGAGGCCCTTGCGCTGCCCGACGGTGAAGCCGTGCACGCCGTCGTGGCGGGCCAGCTCGGCGCCGGTGGCGGAGTCGACCACGGCGCCGGGCCGGACGCCGAGCCGGGCGCCGAGGAAGGCCCGCGTGTCGCCGGAGGGGATGAAGCAGATGTCGTGGCTGTCGGGCTTGTCGGCCACGCGGAGCCCGCGCGCGGCGGCCTCGGCACGCACCTCCGCCTTGGGGGTGTCGCCGATCGGGAACATCGCGTGGGCCAGCTGGTGCGGGGTGAGCACGGCGAGCACGTAGGACTGGTCCTTGTCGGCGTCGACGGCGCGGCGCAGCTCGCCCCCGACCAGCCGCGCGTAGTGGCCGGTGCAGACGGCGTCGAAGCCGAGCGCGAGGGCCTTGTCGAGCAGTGCCGCGAACTTGATCTTCTCGTTGCACCGCAGGCACGGGTTCGGGGTCTGCCCCGCGGCGTACGCGGCCACGAAGTCGTCCACGACGTCCTCGCGGAAGCGGGCCGCGAAGTCCCAGACGTAGAACGGGATGCCCAGCACGTCGGCGGCGCGGCGGGCGTCGCCCGCGTCCTCGCGCGAGCAGCAGCCCCGCGACCCGCTGCGCAGCGCGTCGGGGGTCTCGGACAGGGCGAGGTGCACGCCCACCACGTCGTGCCCGGCGTCGACGGCGCGCGCGGCGGCCACCGCCGAGTCGACGCCCCCGCTCATCGCGGCGAGGACCCTCATCGGGCCACCGCCGTGGTGCCCGCGCGCCGCGCCCGTTCGACGACCTGGCCGATCACGGCCGCCACGGCCTCGACGTCGGCCGCGGTGGAGGTGTGGCCGAGGGAGAACCGCAGGGAGCCGCGGGCCGTGGCCTCGTCGGCGCCCATCGCGATGAGCACGTGGCTGGGCTGCGCCACCCCCGCCGTGCACGCCGACCCGGTGGAGCACTCGATGCCCTGCGCGTCGAGCAGCATGAGCAGGCTGTCGCCCTCGCATCCCGGGAACGACAGGTGCGCGTTGCCGGGCAGCCGTGACGGCCCGCCTTCGACGACGCCGGTGCCCGGGTCGCCGTTGAGGGTGGCGTCCGGCGCGGCTTCGAGGATCCGGGCGACGAGGTCGTCGCGCAGCGCGGCCAGCGCGGGCGCGCGGCGCGGGGCGTCGGCCACCGCGAGTTCCACGGCGGTGGCGAGCCCCACCACGGCGGGGGTGTCGAGGGTGCCGGACCGCACGTCGCGCTCCTGCCCGCCGCCGTGCAGCAGCGGGGTGAGCACCACCTCGCGGCCCAGCAGCAGCGCCCCGGCACCGATGGGCCCGCCGAGCTTGTGGCCGGTGAGCGACAGCGCGTCGACGCCGGACGCGGCGAAGTCGACCGGCAGCACGCCGACGGCCTGCACGGCGTCGGTGTGGATCGGCACGTCGAACTCGTGGGCGATCGCGGCCAGCTCGCGCACGGGGTTGACGGTGCCGACCTCGTTGTTGGCCCACATCACCGAGATCAGCGCCACCCGCTCGGGCTCGCGGGCCAGCACGGCGCGCAGCGTCTCGGGCCGCACGCGGCCGACGTCGTCGACCTCGAGGAGCTCGACCTCGGCCCCCTCGTGCGCGCCGAGCCACTGCGCGGCGTCGAGCACGGCGTGGTGCTCGATCGCCGAGACCAGCACGCGGGTGCGCCGGGCGTCGGCGTCGCGGCGGGCCCAGTAGAGCCCCTTGACGGCGAGGTTGTCGCTCTCGGTGCCACCGGTCGTGAGCACGACCTCGGAGGGGCGGGCGCCCACGGCGGCGGCGATGCGCTCCCGCGCCTCCTCGACGTCGCGCCGGGCGCGGCGACCCGCGGTGTGCAGCGAGGACGCGTTGCCGGTGCGGGTGAGCGCATCCGCCATCGCCGCCACGGCCTCCGGGAGCATCGGCGTGGTGGCGGCGTGGTCGAGGTAGGTCGCGCTCGTGGCGGCCACCTCCCCGGTCGATCGGTCGCCGACCAGGATAGACGCCGGGTGCGGCCGGCTCGGGCCCCGCCTCGTCGGACGAACGGCCCCTCCGTACCGCTCTATCGGACGAGGGTGCCGTTCGTACGGCTCGACCGGGTGGCCGGGTGCGGCACACCGGTCACCGCCGCGATCGCGTCACCGGCCCGGCGGGCCAGCTCCCGGCGGTCGGGCACGCGGGGCAGCGCGGGCAGCACCGTGAGCTCGCAGTCGAGGCGGGGCAGGCGCAGCACCCGCACGAGGGAGTCCCACAGCGTCTGCTCGCCGACGAACGCCGCCGCCGTGGCCCGCTCCCCGCTCGGGAGCCGCAGCACCGCCGCGACCGGCCGGACCGGTGCGCCCGCGTCGACCGCGGCCTGGAACACCGCCCGGTGGAACGGGCCCGCGGCGGCCCCGCACCACGTCGTGCCCTCGGGGAACACGGCGACGTCGTGCCCGCGGCGCAGCGCGTCGGCGGTGGCGGCGACGGTGCCGGCGAGGTCGCGCAGCCCGGCCCGGTCGACGAACAGCGCCCCGCTGCGCCGGGCGACCAGCCCGACCACGGGCCAGTCACCCGTCTCCCGCTTGGCCACGAGGCGCACCGGGCGCAGCGAGGCGACCGCGAGCACCTCGATCCAGGACAGGTGGTTGACCGCGAGCAGTTCGCCGCCGTGGCCGAGCGCGCCCGCCGCCCGCAGCCGCACGCCGCTGCACCGCAGCACGGCGCGGTAGGACGCGCAGAGCCAGCGGGCCCGCGCCAAGCCCGGGAGCAGCGCAGCGCCGAAGGCAGCGGCCACCACGATCGCCGCCAGGGCGCAGAGCCGGGACGCCACCAGCAGCAACGCCCCCGGGCGGGTGACGCCGTCCGCCGGTTGGCACCCGGACCCGCACGGCGACACCGGCAGCCAGCCGGAGGCCGGGGCCGCCGGGTGGCCGGGCATCAGGACCCGCCGAGGAAGAACCGCGCGTAGCGCTGGTCGAGGTGGTCGAGGCCGAGCAGCACGAAGAAGTCGGCGCAGTCGAAGTCCGGGTCCAGCGCGGGCGGACCGCAGACCCACGCGCCCAGCCGCAGGTAGCCCTGCAGCAACGGCGGGATCGTCACCTGGCGCGGCCTGCGCAGCACGGGCGGCCGCCACGGCCGCAGCGGCCGGACGCGGTGGGCCTCCGGTGAGAGGTGCCGCGCGAGCACCCGGTCCCACACCGCGGAGGCCGCGGCCCCGCCGTCGGCCAGCGGGACGCTCGCGCAGCCTGCGAGCCAGCGGTGGCCCGTGAGCAGCATGTACCGGGCGATGCCGGCCCAGACGAGACCGACGACGGCCCCGTTGCGGTGGTCCGGGTGCACGCACGAGCGGCCGGTCTCCACGAGCGCCGGGCGCAGCGGCGCGAGCTCGTCCAGCACGAACTCGCTCTCGGCGTACAACCCTCCTGCACGGGCGGCCGCGGCGGGCGGCAGCATGCGGTAGTTGCCGACGATCTCCCCGCTGGTCTCGTCGCGCACCAGCAGGTGGTCGCAGAAGGCGTCGAAGCGGTCGGCGTCGAGGCCGGGTTCGGGGCTGTGCAGCACGGCCCCGAGCTCCTCGGCGAAGACGCGGTGGCGCAGCCGCTGGGCCGCGCGCACCTCCTCCGGTTCGGTCGAGAGGAGGAGGGAGTAGCGGCGGGAGGTTTCCGACTGCGGTGTACTGGCGAGTACCTGCGTCGAGGTCACGCGGGTCTTGGTACGGGCCGCAGGCAACAGCCGTACCCGGATGCGTGAACCGCCCGGTGGCAGCGGGATGAACAGCCGTGCCCCGGGCGGATCACCGCCCGGGGCACGTCGTCAGCTGGGCCTCAGCCCTTGCGCTTGACGATCTCGTCCTTCAGCTGCGGGGCCACCGTGAACAGGTCCCCGACCACGCCGTAGTCGGCGATCTCGAAGATCGGCGCCTCCGGGTCCTTGTTCACCGCGATGATCGTCTTCGAGGTCTGCATC
>NZ_JBHSKO010000054.1:0-11826 GCF_042657305.1 Pseudonocardia zijingensis
TGGGGTTGACCCAGCTGGTGGTGGCCGGGTTGGCGCCGGGTGGGTTGACGGTGGCGACGGCCGGGGCCGTGGAGCTGGCCCTGGGGGCCGGTTATGTGGTGGTGACCGCGGCGATGATCGTCGCCGCCCGGTTCGTGACCCGGTTCAAGGTCGGCTCGATCGCCCAGCTCGAGGCGGCCATCACGGAGCTGGTCGGTGGCCCCGAGGCCAGGACCACTGCCGCCGAGGTCATGTCCGCGTTGGAGGGGCGGGGGATCCTCAACCTGGGTGATCTGGTCGTCCACACCGGCGACGAGTTGCGGGCGTTGGGCCTGACCGGCGCGCAGGTCGTGCTGGTCGAGCGGGGGCTGGCCGAGCTCGGCCACACCCTGCGCGGCCCACCGGCACCCGGGTCGGGCCCGGCACGTCCCGCTCCCGGGTCAACGCAGGCCTTCACGTCGGCGGCGGCTGCGGCCGCCCGCCCGCTGGTGGCGGCGTGGCGGTGGGCCACGGCCACGCGGCTGCGCGCACTGCTGGTCGCCGGCCTCGTGGTGCTGGTCGCGGTGGTGCTCGCGGTGCTGGTGGGTGGTGGCTTCGCCGCCGGTGCGGGCGGCCTCGCGATGGCGGTGGCCGGGCGGCCGGGCGGCCGCGACGACCCCGATGAGGATGCCGCGTTCTGGGCGGACGAGTCGCGCCGGGAGGACGTCGAGAACGAGCTGAGGCGGCGCTACCTCCTGGCGATGCTGCGCGAGGTGGTCCAGCGCCTGCGGGCCGATCCGGCCGTGCAGACCGATCCCGTCGTCCGATCGCTCCTCGACACCGCGGAGGAGGGCATGGCGCGCCACCTCGTGGCGGCCGGCCGGGTGGACGACGCGTGGCGCGAGTTCTCCGCGATCAGCGACTACCTGACCCTGGAGAAGGTCGCCGAGGAGCTCCTCCGGAAGACCCGGAACCCGGTCGAGGTCCGGGAGAGCCTGGAACGGCTGCCTGCCGGCGCACCGACCGGGCGGCACTGGGCGGCGCTGGTGGTGCTCCTCCTGGACCGGGCGGTCGGCCACGTGGACTTCCGGTACCTGCAGGGGCTGGTGGACGCGGCGGAACGGCTCTCCGACGAGGACCCGGCGTACGCCGACGGCATCAGGTGGCAGTACGTCGGCGACGCGCTGGACGCACTCGGGAGGGTGGGCGGCGACGACCGCCGGGCCGAGCTGCGGGCCGCCCTCGTGGACGCGGGCCCCGATTCGCTGACGTGGTACCTGGGGCTCGCCGATCGGGTCCGACCGCAGGCGGAGCTCATCGAGGAGCGGAGAGGCCGTGACGAGGCTGCTGCGGCCCGCGACGAGTTCCTCCGCGTGGAGGCCGAATGGATCGGCGACGTGTTCTGGCACGTCATCGGTACTCCCGACTCCTTCCCCGGGATCGGGGTGAGCGACACCGGCGGCCGGTTCGACGAGGCTGTCCGGACCGGTGTCACGGCCGGCGCACCGCGGGCCCGGGTGCTCGGGGTCATCGCCGGTGCGGTGGACCGGGAGCTGCGGCGGACCGCCGGCGCGTGGGCGGACGACCGGCCCGGGTTCGACGCGTCGCGGGTCGCCCTACCGCTGTCGACGCAGGCCCGGGCCTGGTTGGTGGTGGGCGCCGCCCAGGTGACCGGCCCGATGCCCGCGTGGCTGTGGGAGCACGCGCTGGTGATCCTCGACGAGCTGGCCGCACGGCGGCCGGACCGGTTCGAGGCGCCGTGGCGCGAGGCCTTCTTGCGCGTGGTCGGTACGGCGGTGCAGCAGCCGTTGCCCCTCGACGACACCGGCCGGGCCGGTACACGCGCGCAGGAGGTGCAGCGCGAGCGGGTGCTCGCGGTGCTGCGCGTGGCGGTGCCCGACGCCGTGCGGCACGGGGTGGCGGGCGCACCGCTGCGCGCTCTGATCGACGTGGTCGCGGTGTGGGCCGATCCGGCGCGGTGGCGGTACCAGAACGTCCTCGACGAGGTGCTCCACCGGCTGCCGGCCGACCCGTCCGGCCTGCTGGTGGAGGCGTGGCTCGACCTGGTCGGAGAGGTCCGGCGGTTCGACCCCGCGGTGCGTGCGTTCGACCTCACCGAGGCCGTCGCGGCGAGGCTCGAGGAGCTCGCCGGCGAGATCGGCCGCGATCCGGAGCTCGCGCCCTCCCTCCTGGAGCAACCGGCCGACCTCTTCCACACCCTCTTCGGCTCCTCGGTGCTCCGCGGCCTGCCCGTGGCCGACGTGGACGCGCTGTTCGCGGGCTGGCCCGCGGACCCCGTGCTGCTCGGGCTCCTGACCGAGTACGCGCAGGTGCTCGTCGACACCGGGGACATCGGCATCGCCCATGAGACCGTGCGTCGGCGGCGGGCGGTGATCCCGGGCACCCGGCCGGCGGAGAGCGGTGCCGTGCCCGTGGAGTCGGTCGTCGCCGTGGGGGATGCGCTCCTGCGGCTCGGTCCGATCGAGGACCTGTCGGTGAAGCTCGCCCGGCTGCGCGACGACGACGGGCACCTGCCCGCGGACGCGGCGGCGCTCCTGACGCGGCACTGGATCGGCGCCTGGCGGTGGTCGCTCGGCCTGCCCGAGGAGCTCCTCGCCTACGTGGTGGTCGAGCGGCCCGGCGAACCGGTCCCGGCCTCCGAGATCCGGTGGATCGCCGAGGTGACCCCGGACGTCCGGCAGGTGTTCGAGGAGTTCCACCGGCCCGACGGCGGCACGAACCTGCAGACCGGAATCGTGCCGTTGCTGTTGCTCGCGATCGGCGGGGCGCCGCTCGCCGGTGAGGCGGTGTGGACCACTGTGTGGACCACTGTGCTGGTCGGGCTCGCCGCGGTCGCGGCCGTCGGGGTCCTGGCGGTCGCCGTGGTCGCGCTGACCTGGTGGACGAGCCGCGCGTTGCTCGGTTCGCACCGGCCGTCGTCACCGGCGGGCACGCCCGTCCGGCAGATCCGTGGTGGTGCGGGCGGCGTCGACGCAGGCGGCGGCTTCACCCGCGAGGAGTCCCGGCAGGTGTTGGGTGCGCTGGCTCTGATGTGGCTGGACCGGACGGCCGCGGGACGTGCGCTCACCGGGCGCGCCCGGCCGGACGGCCTGGGTGCGGGCGTGGAGTACTGGGAGGCGCGTGCCGGCACGCTGCGCCGGTACCTGCGTCGCCTCGGTGTGCCACGAGCGGCGGCCCGCAGCCTCGCGCGGCGGGTGGTCGAGTTCTCGTGGCAGGAGGAGCGGGGCGGCGTGGTGTTCGTCCCCACCCACCGGCGTCGGCAGTTGCAGCGGGCCGGCCTGCGCGACCGGGTGATCGCCCACGCCATGGAGTTCCACGTCGGCCACGACGCGCGGCAGCGCTACGACGGCCGGGCCCACGACGAGGACGCCCGCCCGATCGTCACGGCGCTGGTCCCGTCCGGGTGGCGGGTGTGGCACGGTCGCGCGTTCCGCACGGTGTGGGTGCTGCGGGAGGAGGTCCGGGCCAAGGGCCCGGCACTCGGGCCCGCCGCCGCCGGACTGGTCGAGCGGGTGCGCCGGGCGCGGACGGCGCGGCGCGCGTACGCCGAGCGCCTGACCTGGGCACCTCGGCTGGTCGCCGAGCTGGAGAAGGCCGGTGAGCACGTCGGGCAGGACCTGGTCGCGATCGCCGCCGCGGCGCTGCGCGTGTCGCCGGAGGAGGTGCGGGCGGCGATCCTCGCCGACCCGGCCGAGATGCGTGCGGCCGCACCGAACCTGGAGTACTTCAGCCTGACCGGCAGGCAGTACCTCGACGAGATCACGCGTGAGGTCGAGCGGCGCCGGACGAGCGTGCTGCAGACCCTCGCGCAGGCGTCGCGGGCGCGGGCGGCGGTCCGGGAGCTGATCGGGGCCGCGGTCGACGCGGCGGTGGCGGCAGGAGCGACGGACGCGCAGATCGCCGCGGCCGTGGGCGTGCCGGCGGCGCTGGTGGCGGGGCCCGCGGCGCAGCGCCGGGCGGCGGTGGCCGCACCGGCCCGCGTGCGGTCGCCCGGTGCGGCGGCCGACCCGTGGGTGGAGTTCGCCCTGGCGTTGCCGGCGTTCCACGAGCGTCGGGGCTGGGCCGGGTGGGCCTACGACCGGCTGGTGGGGGAGCTCGGCCACGACGCGACCGTGGCGCGCCTGGCGGTGGCACTGGCGATCGACCCGGCGGAGATCTACTCGGCGGCCATGGACCCGGCGACGGCACCGCGGGCCCCGCCGGGGCTCGACCCGGCGGGCATGAGCCCGGCCGAGCTGCTCACGGCGCTGGCGGCCGAGGTGTCCGCCCGGCAGCAGCGGCTGGCGGCGGCCGAGGAGGCGGCCGCGGACCTCCCGCAGCGGGGTCGCGAGGACGAGATCCCCGTTCCGGGCATCACCGACTGGGTGATCCTCCCCGTGCTGCAGGCGCTGCGGTCGGCGGGGTTGGCGGTGACCTTCCGCGGGCGGCGGATCGTGCTGCAGCGGGCCGAGGGGATGACCGTCGAGCCGCACGCGGGCGAGCTGGTCGTCGCGATCGCGAAGTTCGCCGACGGCCACTACCACCTGCACGGCTACCCCTACCACCGCGTGGCGACGGTGGGGGCGCTGGTGCGCAAGCACCTCGTCGCCGGCCGCGACGTGATCATCACGTTCCACCCGATCCCGCAGCGGATCAAGGGCCTGGCCTACTACGGCGACGTCGACGCGCAGCAGGCGACCACCGGGTTCGGGGTGGCCATGCTCGCCATGCGCGGCAAGCTGACCGACGCGCACCTGTTCCGGCAGCTCCGGCTGGCGCCTCCGCAGCTGGTCTGGCGGATGCTCGCCGGGATCACCGGCGGCCGGTTCGACATCCCGGGCGGGAAGCTCTACGACCTGGCGACGCAGCTCGTCGAGCCGAAGGCCTACTTCTTCGGGGAGCGGACGTTCCACAAGGAGAACGTCACGCTGCAGCTGGGGGACCAGGCGGCGAACCTGCTCGACCCGGAGTACCCGCGGACCCTGGAGCGGCTGCGCGCGGCCGCGTCCCACCTGCGGGCGGCCATGGCCGACGAGCGCCTCGATCGCGGGGAGTTCCCCGAGCTGGCGGCCGCCGTCGACGACCTCTACTCGGCGCGAGCGCAGGACGTGGTGGTCCGGCTGCACGAGCTGGCCGACCCGGCCGTGGCAACGCCGGTGGTGCTGCGGCAGCTCGACGCCGCGCTGGTGCGTCTCGGCCTCGCCGAGGAGACCGGGCTCGGCGCCTTCCACATCGGCCGGGTGTACGGGCGGGGCATGACCGAGTTCCTCGAGGGGCTGGAGGAGACCGGAGCCGTCGGGGTCGTGCACAACGACGCGGGCGAGCCGATGTTGGGCCGCGACGGGTTCGCGATCGCCGGGGTGCCCGACATGCGGTACCTGGTGGCGTTCCTGGCAGCCCTGCGGGAGCACCCGCGCGCGAGGGTCGTGCTGGCGCACGTGGGCACCGGCAAGTACACGACGCTGTCCCCCGAGTACCTCGGCTTCCTCGAGGCCGAGGTCTTCTCGGTGCGGGAGGAGCGGTTCCCCAACCTCTACGTCGACGTGTCGTGGAACGACCTGGCCCAGCACATCACCGAGACGTCCGAGATCCGGGACCGCTTCGTGCGCATCGCCGCCGCGCACCACCGGATGCTGATCTTCGGCACGGACAGCCTGAAGTCGCCCACCGAGGACCACCACCTGCGGCACGTCCGGGACATGGGCCCGATCCTGGTCGAGATCGACGCGCTGGCACCGGGCGCGCAGGACGCCATCGTGTTCCGCAACCTCATCGCGCTGCTGGCGGTGGCCCGGGCGGACGTGCGGGCCTGGCGGATCCGCAACGTCGAGTCCGGGGTCTGGGACGAGGTGCTGGACGGGTTCCCCCCGCGGTACCAGCAATGGGTGCGCGACCGCGTCGTGCTGTGGCGGATGCGCGGCTACGGCACGCTGCAGTCGGAGCGGCTGCCCGGCGAGGGCCCGCGCGAGGCACCGATCTCCGACCCGGGGCCGCACCCGTTCGACGGGGACGAGGGCCGGCAGCTGCGCGACATGCGCGACTGGCGGTGGGCGATCAGCGACCGCTCCGCCACCGGCCGCAACACCGTCCGGCTGTGGTGGCGTGCGGTGCGGATCGCCGTGCGGGACCTGAAGGACGGCCACCGGCGGCCCGCTGCGCCCGCGCCGGTCCCGGCCGCGGCGGGCGAGCTCCCGGGTGGCGGCCGTCCGATCGAGGCGCTCGTCGCCGTCGACCAGGCCCGCCGGGCCGGGGTGCCGGAGAGCCGCCGAGGCCGCGTCCTGGAGCTGGTGGACGAGCGCCAGGCGCAGATCGAGGGTGCCCGCGCCGAGGTTGCGAAGCGGTCCGCCACGGCGCGGCGCGCGGTGCTGTGGCTCACCCTCGGGGCCGCCCTGGCCGTCGTCGCCGTGCTGGCCGGGTTGTGGACCGTGCCCGCGGCGCTGGGCTGGATCAGCTCGATGGCGTTCGTCGCGCGCGGTCTGCTCACGCTGGTGCGGACCGCCGAGCAGACGGCGGTGCGGGTCGTGCACGAATCGATGTACGAGCGCGGCCTGGTCACGGAGCAGAAGGTCACGTGGCTGCACGACTTGGTGCGCCGCAACGCCGCCGCGTACGGGGTGAGCAGCGACCGGCTCGGGCGGGTCACGGAGGTCACCCGGCAGTTCCTGACGAACGTGTTCGGCCCTGGTGGGCTGCTGCGCAGGCCGCTCGAGGACGGGGAGTCCCGGGCGGAACGGCACGGGCGCCTGGTGCAGGAGTACTCGCGCTGGACCGACCTGACGAACCGGGCGATCGGGACGAGCCTGACCTCGCTGCTGACGACCGGCGCGCAGACCTCGGTGGGCCGGGCGATCAACGCGACGATCGCGCTCACGTTCGTCGGCAACCTCGCCTTCCACGCGTTGACGCCGGCCTACCTGCTGTACGCGGTGTCCGACGTGCTGCTGCTGGCGCCGGTGCTGGCAGCGGCGGTCTCCGGCTGGTTCGGCTTCAACATCGCCGCCTGGCCGTGGGCGCGGAAGCTGACGAACTACTGGGCCTATCCGGTGGTCACGCTGGCGAACATCGGGCTGACGGCGACGTTCCTCGTCGAGGGCGCGACCGCTGCCGCGGCGACGTCCGGCGTGCTCGCCATGCTCGGGGTGCTGATCTCGGCCAAGATCGTTGCCGCGGCGGTGCTGACCGGCGCCACCAGCTACCAGACGGAGCTGGCGTTGCAGACCGAGCTCGGGCTGGGCGTGCGCCCGAGCAGCAAGTTGCCCACGGCGAGCGCCTACTTCGCGCTGTCGTTGATCATGCTCGGGCTGATGACGGCGCCGGTGCCGCTGCTGCCGGCGTTCGGTGGGCTGTTGCCGCTGCTCGCGCTGGCCACGGTCGTGGCGATGGTGAACCTCATCCGCAGTACCGACAAGCCCGGGATCGGGGGATGGGCGCACCGGCTCCGGACGTTCTTCGGCCGCGCCACCGCGGCGTACCTGACCACCATCCTGGGCACCGCCCTGTTGATCACGTTCACGGTGCCCGCAGGCCCGGGCGTGTCCGCCCTGACGGCCGCGGCGGTGGCGGTCGCGGTGCCGGTGGCGGTGCTCGGGCTGGCCGTCGTCCGTCGGCTGTACCACCGGGTGCGCGCCGCCGCGACCGGGGTGCACCTGCGCCCGGTCGACCCGCGCGGATACGCGCTCGACGGGCTCCGACGCGGCCTGCCGGTCGCGTGGGCGGTCCGGGTGACCGGGGCCCACCGCGCCGAGATCACCCGCTGGATCGCCGAGGAGCTCCGGCTCCGCACGCCCCCGACCCGGCTCGACCCGGCGGCCCGGGAGCTGATCGACCGCGTCCGGCGCCACGTGATGCGACGGCCGTCCCGGCTGCCGGGCATGCTCGCCGCCGCGTGGCACCACCAGGTGCTGCCCGCGGAGCTGAACACCCCCGCGGCGCGGGCGACGATCCGCCGGTACTCGGCGGTGCGTTGGGTGGTGCGCCACGACGGCAGCGTCTGGATCGCTCCCGCGCAGGTCCGCGGCCCAGGATCCGGCCGGTACCGGGTGGCCCACCCCGTGCTGTCCGAGGGCGCCGAGGTGGTCGCCGCGGGCACGGCCCGGTTCACCCTCGACGGGCACCGCGTCCGCGGCCGGATCACCTTCGGCAGCCGGTCGTTCCCCGGCACGGCACACCCGGCCCACGGTTCGCGGGACGCCGTCGCGGCGGCGTTCGCGCGTTACGGCGTCCGGCTCGGCTCGAGTGCCGACGGGCGGGGGGATCGGGCCGATTCCGGTGCCGTCCCCGTCGGCCTCGCGATCGGGTCGGGAGCCGTGGCGCTGGTCGGGGCGCCGATCGTCCTCGGGTGGGGCGCGATCGCCGTCGGAGCGGCCGTCGGTGCGGGCACCGCACTCCTCGTCGCGGTGACGGTCCGCGTGCTGAGGCGCTCGGCCGAATCTCGGCCCGAGACGGATCGGGTGCGGAACGGCGCCGGGAGAGTGGCCGAGCTCGCTCGGCGGTGGCGCGGCCCCGTGGCCCGGGCCGTGCACGTCGCGGCGCCCGCGGTGGTGGCCGGGTCCGTGGCCGTCGCGGGCGCGGTGTTCCTCGACGTCGTCGTGGAGTTCGCCGTCCTGACCGTCGCCGGGGCCGCGGTCATGGCGCTGGGCGTCGCCTCCGGGCGGCTGGTGCGGCACCACCGGACGACCGACGCGCGTGGCTCACCTGCTGGGCAGGAAGCGCCGTCGACGGTGGGCGAGGCGGAGGCGCTGAAGGTGTCGCTGCTCATGGCGGTGTGGCGGCGCACCCACCTCGGGTTCCTCGTCGAGGCGTTCCGGTCGTCGGTGAACGACCAGACGCGACCGCCGGACGAGGTCGTCATCGTGTTCGACGGGCCGGTGCCCGACGAGCTGGCGGAGTTGGTCGACGAACTCGCGGCGTCCACCCCGGTGCCGGTGCAGGTGGTGCGGTTGGCGCGCAACGTCGGGCTCGGGCCTGCCCTCGACGCTGGTCTCGCCGCCGCATCCCACCCGGTGATCGCGCGGATGGACGCCGACGACATCTCGCTCCCGCACCGGCTCGCCGTCCAGATGCCGATCATCGAATCCGGGGTGGACATCGTCGGCTCGGGCCTGGTGGAGTTCGGCCGAGACCCCGACGACGTCCTGTTCACCCGATCGGTGGCGACCGATCCCGAGGAGATCGCGCGCCGTGCGCGGTTCGCGACGCCGTTCTTCCACCCGTCGGTGGTCTTCCGGCGCGAGGCGGTTGCCCGGGTCGGCGGCTACGGCGACTTCGCCACGATGGAGGACTACCACCTCTGGGGGAAGCTGATCGTCGCGGGCGCTCGGGTGGCCAACGTCGCAGAGCCGCTGGTGAAGTACCGCGTCGGAGCGGGGGCCTACGCCCGGCGGGGCGGGATGCGCCAGTTCCGGGCCGAGATGGGTCTGCAGCGCCGGTTCCGCGCGCTCGGGTTCACGACCCGCACCCAATTCGTGCGCAACGTGATCATCCGGGGTGGCTACCGGTTCGTGCCGGTGGACATCCGCCGGGTGCTGTACCGGACGTTCATCGCCGGCCCGCGGCGCCCGGCTGACGCGCCGCCGACCGCTTGGCTGGACGAACGGGTCCCGCTGGCGGTGCCGCCGGCGATGAACGGGTACCGGCGCATGCACGAGCACCCCGAGCTCAGCGGTGAGGAGCACGAGACCGCCGACTTCCTCGTGGCGGAGCTGCGGGCGCTGGGCCTCGAGCCACGGCGGGTCGGCGGGACCGGCGTGGTCGTGGACGTCGGCGACGGCCCGCGGGTGGTTGCGATCCGGGCCGACATCGACGCGTTGCCGGTGCCGGAGGAGAGCGACCTGCCGTACGCGTCGAGCCGGGCTGGGGTGTGCCACGCCTGCGGGCACGACATCCACACCGCGGTGGTGCTGGGGGTGGCGCACGTGCTGGCGGGCGCACCGCCGGGTGCGGTGCGCAGTCGGGTCCGGCTGATCTTCCAACCGGCCGAGGAAGCCGGGACCGGCGCGGACGCGATGGTCGCCGCCGGGGTCCTGGACGGCGTCGAGCAGGTGTACGGCCTGCACGTCATGCCGCAGCTGTTCACCGGCACCATCGGCATCCGGCCGGGCACGATGAACTACTCGGCGGACGCGGTGCGGATCACGGTCACCGGCCGGGCCGGCCCGGACGACGGGGTGAACCCGAACCCGCTGGTGCTCGGCCTCGCCGCGAGGGTGCCTGCGGTGTGGGAGCGGCTGCTGCGCGAGCACGGCCTGGCGGCCAACGACGAGGGCGACCCGATCGCGTTCTCGTTCGGGGAGATGCACGGCCGGGCGGGCGAGGCGGTGCTGGCGGGCACGCTGCGGTCGGGGACCCCGGAAGCGCGTGAGCTGGCGCAACGGCTGCTGCCGCAGGCCCTGCAGGAGGCGGTCGACGCGTCCCAGGACGACCTGGCAGGCGCCGGCGTACCGGCCGTGGCGTGGGAGATCGAACCGCTGGTCGGGATGGTGGTCAACGACGAGGCGCTCACGCGGCTGGTGAGCACCGTCGCCGCCCGTCAAGTGGGCTCGGAGAACCTGGTCGCGGTGGAGGCCTCGCCCGGTGGCGACGACTTCGCGTCCCTGAGCGGGCTGGTGCCCGGGGTGTACCTGTCGCTGGGGATCCGGCGGGCCGGGGCCGCGGTGGAGGACCTGCACAGCGGGCTGTTCCCGGCGATCTCCGACCCCGCCACCGCGGTCCCGGCCGGGATCGGCCTGTTCTCCCGGGTCGCCGTCGACGCGCTGGCGCACCTGCCGCCCGCCGGCGCCGCCGCTCCCTCCCTCGACGAGGCGCTCGCCCGTGCGGAGTCGTCGGCGCCCGCGGTCCGGCCGAAGCGACGCGGTTCGGTGTCGCCGCGCGCCCCTCCGGGCGACGACCGGTCCGCGGCCCCCGACCGCGGGCCCGGCGCCGTAGGAACCCACGACGCGCTGATCGACGACGTGCGGATCACGGTGACCGGCCGTGCCGGGCACGGGTCGCGGCCGCGTTCCGGACCGAAGCCGGCGATCAACGCGAACACGATGCTGGGGGAGGTGGTGCCACGGCTGGAGGGCAGCTGGCGGCGGATGCTCGCGGACGCGGGCGTGCTGAGCGACGCCGACGGCACCGCGGTCACGTGGTCGTTCGGGCGGATCGCCGGTGGCGAGGCGAAGAACGCGATCCCGGACCGGGCGACCGCGGCCGCAACCCTGTGGTCGGCGAACCCCGAGGTGCGCTCGGTGGCGCTGCGGTTGCTGGAACGGGCGGCGGAGGAGGCGTTCGCGGCCGCTCGCGCGCAGATGGTGGCCACCGGCCAGCTGTCCGAGGCAGACCGGGACGTGCCGGTGTACCGCCTGGAGACCGCGCCGGGCGGCGAACGCGGCTGGTCCGGTGCGGCCGTGCTGCCGGCGGCGCTGCTGCTCGGCCGCCTGGATCCGGCGATCCAGGCCGCGCTCGCCGAGGCGGCCGCCCTGTTCGAGGACCGCGTCGGGCTGCCGCTGCCGGTGGCTCTGGTGGTGGCCGCGGCCGTGCTGGTCGGAGGCACGGTGCTGAGCCGGCGGGCCGGGCCCGCCGTCCGGGTGGGGTGGTTGACCGCGCTGGCGGCCGTGGGCGGCTGGCTCGGCACCGCGTTGTTCCTGGACGTGCTGACCGTGCTCGGGTTCGGCGCCGTCGTCGTCGCCGCCGCTTCGCTGGCCGGGATCGTGGTGGGAGCGCGGGTGCCGTCGGCGCTCCGGCCGGGCGGAGCGGCCCGGGGACCGCCGGGGGCGGCAGGCGTGCTCGCCGCCGCGGTCCTGCTCACCGCCGGGCTGGCTGCCGGCGCGGCGCTCGCGTGGGCGCCCGCGGTCGCGTGGGCCGCCGGAGGC
The DNA here is from genome assembly GCF_042657305.1 of Pseudonocardia zijingensis. Lineage (NCBI taxonomy): Bacteria > Bacillati > Actinomycetota > Actinomycetes > Pseudonocardiales > Pseudonocardiaceae > Pseudonocardia > Pseudonocardia zijingensis. The sequence goes on from NZ_JBHSKO010000054.1 coordinate 11,811, forward strand.
GCCGGGGTGCTCGTCG
>NZ_JBHSKO010000055.1:0-9976 GCF_042657305.1 Pseudonocardia zijingensis
GCGCTGCTTCGAGATCGAGGCCCGGCTGCGCGAGATGCTCGACATCCCCGTGTTCCACGACGACCAGCACGGCACCGCCGTCGTGGTGCTGGGTGCGCTGCGCAACGCGCTGCGCGTGGTCGGCAAGCAGCTCGCCGAGTGCAAGGTCGTGGTCTCCGGCGCCGGCGCGGCCGGCTCGGCGATCATCCGCCTGCTGCAGTCCAACGGCGGCACCGGCGACGTGGTGGCCGTGGACATCGCCGGGATCGTCCACCGCGACCGCGCGGGGCTCGACGACAACCTGCGCTGGATCGCCGAGCACACCAACGCCGAGGGCGCCACCGGGACGCTGGCCGACGCGCTGGTCGGGGCGGACGTGTTCATCGGGGTGTCGGCGCCCAACCTCTTCGGTGAGCGGGAGCTGCAGACGATGGCCCGCGACGCCATCGTCTTCGCGCTGGCCAACCCCGACCCCGAGATCGACCCGGCGGTCGCCACCGCGCACGCCGCGGTCGTGGCCACCGGCCGGTCGGACTACCCGAACCAGATCAACAACGTGCTCGCGTTCCCCGGCGTGTTCCGCGGGCTGCTCGACGCCCAGGCCCGTGACATCACCGACGCGATGCTGATCGCGGCCTCGCACGCCATCGCCGACGTCGTCTCCGAGCCGAACCCGTCGTTCATCGTGCCGAGCGTGTTCGACGCGTCCGTCGCCCCCGCCGTCGCCGAGGCCGTGCGCGAGGCCACGCGCGGCTCTCCGACCGACAGCGTGATGCCGTCGCTGCGAGATGCCATCGTCGCATGTCAGGGTGGTTGTCTGGCGCGCTGACGAGCTGGTGCGGTGCAGACTGTCGGTGGCGTGTGTGACAGTCGGGCCGAGATGTGAGAGGAGGTAGATCGTGAACGAGGTCCCGCAGCCCGCGTTCAGCCACGACCTCGACGTACACGCTGTCGCGAACTACTTCATCCGGCTGGACGCCCTCCGGCTCGAGCCCGACGTGACTCCACTCAAGCTCGCGAAGCTGCTCTACCTGGCTCAAGCCAACTACCTCGCGTCAACCGGCCAACGGCTGTTCTCGGAGGACGTGGAGGCCTTCGACAACGGGCCCGTGGTGCACCGCGAGTGGCGCCGGAACTCTGGGAAGCAGATCATCGCTGTCCGCGAGAGCGCTGCGGTCACGGAGGAAGTCGACCTTCCCGGCAACGTGATCGAGTTCCTGGACGCGGTGTGGGCGAGGTACAAGGACTATTCAGCATCCAGGATCTGGGAGCTGACCCACGAACAGGACCCGTGGAAGCGGAACTACCGTCCGAACGAGTACCGCGTGCAGATCCCCGACAGTGACATGATCACTTACTTCCGGGAGTCCGTTCCGGCGACGGAGCGCGTGTTCCACACCAGCGTCGTAATTATGCCCGACGACTTCCTTGATGAGGACGACGCGGATGCGTTCGCTGCAAAGTTCGCGGAGTCCACGCAGCGGTGACTCCGCCCTGGGTCGCGGTCGAACCCCTCGCAGCGCACCACGACATCGACGAATTCCGGTCCGGGCGCGAGTCCGTGGACACCTGGTTTCCGGAAAAAGCTCTGTCCGCCACCCACGTGGCGGCGACCAAAATGCCTGGCCACAGACGGTACCGTCTGTGGCTTCTTTGCACTGCGGTCCGCGGTCGTGAACGTGTCAGCCCGGCCATCGAGGCTCGCGCGAATGAGCGCCAGGGACTGCGGCGCCGTGAGCGCCGCGGTGAGACCTTGCAGGATCCGCCCGACGATGAGCAGCCAGGGCTCGCCCGCCGAACCGCACAGCAGCGAGGCGAGGGCGAACCCGACGAGGCCGACGAGAAAAGCTCGCTTCCGCCCGTACAGATCGCCGAGACGACCGCCGAGGGTGAGCGTCACTGCGTATGTGGCAGCGTAACTGGCTACGATCTGCTGGCCCAGGATGTCGCCGCCGCCGAGGTCGTCCTGGATCGACGGGATGGCGAGATTGACGATGAAGAAATCCAGCGGCGGCAGCAGCGTGCCGGCCAGCAGCGTGACCACGCCCACCCATTTGCGGGCCGGCGCATCTGATGTCGAAGTCATTATTTGACCCTGCTCTCGGCAACGACCATACCGGCCACCACTGGTCCAAATAGCCCAAATTGACCCAGAAAGGTGTCACGGACCGTTGCATCGTTTCAGCGGACTGTAGATCACGAAGACGGTTTCCATGAGTTTCTCGTTGTCCACGCCGGCCACGGTAATGCGGGCCGGATCCCGAGGGGTGGGTGTGATGCACCCACCCTGGCGCCGACGGTCCGGCATCACGTCGGTCATTCCTGCTGTCTTCGTCGCCAGCGACATCATCGCGGTCGGCCTCGTCGTCGCGGCGAAGTCGACACGGGTCCGGATACCCGACGACCTCTCGGTGGTCGGCTACGACGACATCCCGGGGGCGCGCTACCTGAGCCCCCCCGCTGACGACCGTCCGCTCCCCCCTCGCCGACATGGCACGGGCGGCCGTCGATCTCATCGTCGACGCGATGAACAGCCCCGATTCCGGCCCCCAACACGTCGTCGTGCGTCCCCTACGCCCTCTTACGGGGCGAGCTTGTCGCGCCGACACCGCGCGGGTCGTGCTCGCTGGACTGTCGGTGTTCGTCACAACGCCGACCGCTGATGTCTCATCCGCCGGAGGGCGCTCCCCAGCAGATGCGCGTCGACCTGTCGACGGACGACCTCCCAGGAACGGAACCGCTTCGACCTCGTCCCGGCCGAAGCTGTGGGACGACGGCGCTGGGAGCAAAGTGCTCAGCGGTTCGCGGCTGTGAGATGGCGGGGTCGTCACCGTCCATTCGTGTGGCGCAGCAGAAAGTCCAGCCCGAGGGTGATGAGCCGATCCCGATCCCCGTCACTGAAGAAGTGCCCCGCGCCGGGGATCCGCTCGAACACAACGGTCGCCCCGGCCCTGTCGTAGGCCGCCGTGATCTCTTCGCTCTGGTCGATGGGGATGCCGGTGTCTTGCTCACCGTGAGCGAGGTGGAGCGGAGCGGAGCTGGCACTGACGTACGTGCTGGTGCTGGCGGCCATCGCGATGCTTGGTGACTCAGCGACCCGGGTGCCGAGGAACCAGTCGTGCGGATCGATGTTGAGCGCGTGGAACGGCGACTCGCCCGGTGGAGGTGGCATCCGCGCGATGTTGACCGGTGCGCTCCAGCTGACCGCGGCCTGCACGGCGCTGCTGGCATCGGTGATCCCGAGGGCACCCTCGAGGTCGGGGTTGTCCGCAGTGACGGCCAGCATGGTGGCCAGGTAGCCCCCCGAGGATGACCCCCACGCGCCGAACCGGGAGCCGTCGAGCCCCAGCGCCTCTCCGTGGTGGCGCAACCACCTCACTGCAGCCTTGACGTCATGTACCTGAGCAGGAAAGGACGCTTCCCGGCTGTGCCGGTACTGGATGGCGGCGACCGCGATTCCCTGCGGGAGTAGTCGGTCGACGAGCTCAGCACCCAGGGAGTTGGTCTTGTGCGAGCCTACGGCGAAGGCCCCTCCGTAGATGTGAACGACCAGCGGCACCGGCTCCGCGGCCTTCGGAACGACGAGGTCGAGCGTCAGCGGCCGGTAGCCCAGAGGCTTCGCCACGACGGCATCGCGGTACCGAATCAACCCATCGCCGAGCTCCGGACGAGGAGGTGGCTCGGGGGGCAACTGTTCTCTCCGGTTTCCACCGCTCTGCGTCTCTGCCACCGCATCAGTATTGCGGCGCCCGATGGATGTGAGGGGAGCGAAAGTCCCGCCGCCGGGGAAGGGGCCGCCGGGCGGCAGGACATCGCCGCACGCCTGGCCAGTACTGGAAAACCCGGCCACGCGTCCGTGACAACCGCATCCGCATCCGTGCCACCGTGCCACCGCGCCGACAGCCCCGAGGAGATACCCGTGACAATCCCCGTCTCACGGACGTACGTGCGCGCGTCGATCTTCGCCGCGACCGCGGAGGTTCACCACTCACCCGCCGTTCCCCTCGCCGCTCTCGTCTCGGCGATCGAGGACGCCGGCGACACCGCCGAGCGCAGCCGACGATGACAACGGGGCCCGGGCGACGACGGACGTTCCTTCGGCTTCGGCCGTTCTCAGATCGTGAGCGCGGCGACGATCCGCGTTTCGGCGGCGAACAGCGCGCCGTTCCGGTCCAGCACGGCGCCGTGCCGGGCCGGAACGGGGGGTGAGGAACGATCGTCGGGGCTGCAAGACCCCTTCGAAGTCCGAGGTCGGTTCGAGGTCAGGCGTTGTAGCCGCCGTCGACGTCCAGCGAGGCGCCGGTGATGTAGGCGGTATCCGGTCCGGCGAGGAACGTGACCGCGGCCGCGACCTCGTTCACGGTGCCCCACCGGGGCAGGCAGAGCCGCTCGATCAACGGCCCCAGCTTCTCGTGGTTGTCGGCGACCAGGTCGGTGCGCATGGGTCCGGCGTGCACCACGTTCTCGGTCACCCGGCGCGCGCCGAGGTCACGAGCCAACCCCTTGGTGTAGCCGTCGATGGCGGCTTTGTCCGGGCGCAGGGTGCACGGCTGTCCGAGGAACCATCGATCGGGCACGGGGATCTCGCGGGTGGCGGTTTCGGCGTCCACGTCGGGAATCGTCGCGTCGACGCCGTGGATGTCGAACAACGTTTCCAGGAACTCACATCACCGAGCACACTTTTATCGATTGAAGTACGGGTGATTCGATCACGCAATCACTGGCGCAAAAACGGTGTTCCGGCCGTGGGGCACCACGCTCGGAATTCACCCCTCACGCCCGACGAGCCGGCCACCAGTGCACCTCGTGGGGATCTCCGGCGTTCCAGTCCCAGTTGGTGATCGTGGTGCGCATCAGGCGGGCGGCGGGCGTCAGGTGACCGTCGGCTCCCCAGTGCAGGGTGACCCTGCGGCGGCAGTCGGGGTCGTCGACGTCGACCCAGGTGAGCGGGGCTTGCGTGGCGCCGCGGCGGCCGAAGGCGGGGACGAGACCGATGCCGAGTCCCGCGACGATCAGGGCCGCGATGGCGCTGTGCTCATCGACCTCGCAGACGATCTTCGGGGCGAGGTCTCGTGCAGCGAAGAGCCGCTCGAGCATCCGGCGTAGCCAGTGTCCCTTGCGGGCGGTGACGAAGGGCTCGTCGGCGAGTTCGGCCGTGCTCACCGTCGTACGACCGGCAAGCGGGTGATCGAGTGGAACGCAGACCGCTACCGCCTCGTCGAACAGCTGCGTCGACTCCAGACCGTCGGCGTGGATCGGCTGCGAGGTGACGCAGAGGTCGACATCCCGGGCCCGCAGGCGGACGGCCATGTCCTCGGCAGGCGACCAGTGGAGCTCGATCTCGACCGCGGGATGGGCCCGCTTGTAGGCCGCCAGCGGGCCGGTGAGGGTGAGGAAGGTTTCCGACGCCAGTCGCACGGTGCCCAGTTCCCCGCTGGTGGCCTCGTCGACGGCGCGCCGGCCCGCCTCGAGCTCGCCGAGGGAACGTTCGACGTGATCGCGGAAGAGCTTCCCGGCGTCGTTCAGCCGGAGCCGGCCGCTGCGATCGAACAGCGGTGCGCCCAGTTCGCTCTCCAACCGGGCGATGGTGCGGCTCAGCGAGGGCTGGGCGACGTGCAGCTCCTCGGCCGCCCGGGTGAGGTGCTCCAGTCGCGCGACCACCAGGAACTGCTCGAGCCCGTTCAGCTCCACCATGCCTCCCGCGACATAACGTCATAGCAATACAGATCTTAGACACCATGTCATTCAGAGCATAACTTGTGGAGGCGTTCGTAGCTGGAGATCGGAGCGAGGAGGACCCCCGTGGCGATCAACAGTCCGGGATCCACTCCGGTTCATCGGACGACGCCGATCGAGTGGGCGTTCCGGGCGGTCGTCAGTGCGCACGTGGTGGCGATCATCGGCCAGCCGGTGTCCGCCGGGGTGTACCTGACCGGCGACTTCGACAGCCTGCGCTGGCACGCGACCGGCGCCGATGTGGTCACCTCCATCGGCTACCTGCAGGTGATCGTGGCGATCATGGTGTGGGTGCGATTGCGCCGGCCATCGCCCCTCCTGGCCACGACGGCGGTCGTCGCGGCGGAGACGGTGCAGTACTTCGCCGGCCTGGACGGCGCGCTGTGGCTGCACATCCCGCTCGGCGTGATGACCGTCGCCGCGGTCGTCGTGCAATTCATCGCCGCCTGGCGCCATCCCCTCCCGCGAAGGGACACGCACCATGCGTGAGCACGCTGTGAGTCGACGCCGGGTGCTGGGCATCGGAGCAACGCTGGGCCTGATGGCGGCCACCGGGCTGTCGACCTCGGCCGCGCTGGCCCGCCGGCCGTCGTTCACCGGTGCCGAGTTGCCCAGCGCCGTACCGCTGCCGCCGCCCTTCGAAGTACCGCTCCCGATCCCCGCGGTGCTGAAGCCGACCAGCACCTCGGGCGGGGTCGACCGATACGAGATCACCCAACGTGAGGCGGTCGCACACATCCTGCCCGGCGTCCGGACGCCGCTGTGGACCTACGAGGGCACCTTCCCCGGGCCGACGATCGAGTCGCGCCGCGGACGGCCGATCACCGTGACGCATCGCAACGAACTGCCTGTGCCGACCGTCGTGCACCTGCACGGCGGACGGACCCCGGCGGACTCCGACGGCTACCCGACCGACCTCGTTCTGCCCGGTCGCTGGCCGGACTCCGCCGAGATGGTGCGCGGCGCGCACGACATGCACGCGATGAGCGGCATGCAGGGCATGCCGGGGATGCAGGACCCGCGGGCGGTGGTGACCAGGCTGGCGCGGGACTACACGTTCCCGATGGACCAGCGTCCGACGCTGCTCTGGTACCACGACCACCGGATGGACTTCACCGCTCCCGCGCTCTGGCGAGGACTCGCGGGACTGCACATCGTCCGCGACGACGCCGAGGACGAACTCGGCCTCCCCGCGGGGACTCGCGAACTACCGCTCATGATCACCGACCGTTCCTTCGCCGCCGACGGCAGCCTCCACTACCCCGCGCTCGACCCCACCCTGCGCGAGCAGCCGGGCGTGCAGGAGCCCTATCTCGCCGGTCTCCTCGGCGACGTGATCCTGGTCAACGGCGCGCCCTGGCCCGTCCACGAGGTCGACGCAGCCAGCTACCGACTGCGCATCCTCAACGCCTCCAACGCCCGGCACTACGAACTCGAAGCGGTCACCGACGACGCGGAACGACTCGATCTCGTGCAGATCGGTGCCGACCAGGGACTGCTCGCTGCGCCGGTCACGCACGGGCGACTGCCGATCGCGCCCGCCGAACGCTACGACGCGATCATCGACTTCTCGGGGGTCCCGGTCGGCGCCCGCGTCAGGATCGTCAACCGGCTCGGCACGGGCCCGACCCGTGACGTGATGGCCTTCCGCGTCGCACGCCGCGGCACCGACGACAGCCGCATCCCCGCCACGTTGTCCACCGATCTGCCGACCTGGCAACGGTCGGACGCCGCCAACGTGCGCGACATCGCCTTCCGCGCCGGGCAGGTGCACGGCGGCCACGGATGGCTGATCGGCGGGCTCCCGTTCGACCCGGCGCGCTCCGATGTCACCGTCGGGCTCGGCGACGTCGAGGTGTGGCGGCTGATCGCCGACGTCCACCACCCCGTCCACCTGCACCTGGTCGGCTTCCGAGTGCTCTCGCGCAGCGGGCGGCCGCCGCTGCCACACGACGCCGGGCTCAAGGACACCATCCCGCTACGACCCGGCGAAGCGGTCGAGATCATCACCCGCTTCGACGGCTACCGCGGCCGATACCTCTTCCACTGCCACAACGCCGAACACGAGGACATGGGCATGATGGCCAACCTCGAGATCATCTGAGGGAGAAAGGATCACGCAAAATGCCTGCACAACGCGAGGTTGACGAAGTCCAGATCCGCCGGCTGACCGACAAGATCGTCGACGGGCTCCGAAACAAGGATCTCGAGGGTCTGAAGCGGCTTTACGCAACGGACATCGTGTCCTTCGACGTCGAGCCGCCGCTCCAGCACGTGGGAATCGAGGCGAAGCTCGAGAACTGGGCCCCTGTATGCACGTTCTTCGAGCATGTGAATTATGAGGTTCGCGACCTGACGATCACCGTTGGCGATGGTGTGGCGTTCGGGCATGCCTTCGCTCGCCTCAGCGGCACGCTGAAGAACGGGACGGCGATGAGCGGTATGTGGGTCCGGGTCACGTACTGCCTCCAGAAGATCGACGACGCGTGGTTGATCGTGCACGATCACGTCTCGGTGCCGCTCGACATCACCAGCGGCAGAGCAGTTGTCGACCTCGAGCCGTGATCCCGCCCGCATCCCGCCCGCGCCGCGTCGCCGCACCACCCCTACGTGCTGCGCCGCCCACCGATGCCGTCCACGTAGGACTGTCGGGGGCCTCCCCGAGCGCGGCCTTCTGCGCTCGGGTTGGTGAGCCACCAACCCCTCCTTCGCCCTCGTCCGTCCCGAAGTAGCGGGCGGCGGGCCGGCGCGGTCGGTGTAGCAGGCGACCTGCTGCTCTCCCGCAACCACGACGCACTCGAGCGCGCCGCCACCCACGTCCGGCGACACGGCACACGCGTGCTCGCCCGGCCGACCGACACCCGCGATGACCAAGAACCTTGTCGACGAGCTCGGGCCCTCCGGAGTCAACGTCACCGTGCTCCGCCCAGGGGTCACCGTCATTTCGGACGCCGAAACCCCGCGAGTCCAGCTCGGCCCGGGTGGGTGGGGCGGCCCTCGCGCCGGCCTGCGGCGCGGCGGTCTGCGCGCGGGAGGGCGGGTCCGCATCGGGAGCGTGCGGGGGCCTTCACCCGGGCTGCTCGAGGAGTTCGCGGTGGGGGCTCATCGGCTGAAAGCGGGCCGGTCGGTGAGGGTGACCTGGGCCGAACGTTGCTGGCCGTCCAGGCCGTGGATGGACAGGGTGATCGTGTCCCCTGGTGCTCGGCGGCGCAGGGCACCGATGAAGTCTTCGGGACGTCGGGTCGGTTCGCCGTCGACGGCGAGGATGAGGTCGCCGGGTCGCAGGCCGGCGATCGCGGCAGGCCCGCCTGGGACGGTCGCTGCGACGATGACCCCGTCGGTGCCGGGGAGGCCGAGCTGGGCGGCGATCTGCGGGCTGATCTGGGTGGGTTCGAGCCCGGCGAAGGCATGGCGGGCTCTGCCGCTGGTGCGCAGTTGTTCGGCAACGTCGATCGCGGTGGCGGCGGGGATGGCGAAGCCGATGGACACGGCACCCGCCTGGGGCGGGATGTAGGCCTCGTTGATCCCGATCACCTCGCCCCGGGCGTTGACGAGGGCCCCTCCGCTGTTACCCGGGCTGATCGCGGCGTCGGTCTGGATCAGATCCACCAGTGCCTGGGTTTCCGCCGCGGTACCGGGGATCTCGCGGTGCAGGCCGGACACGACCCCGGCAGTGACGCTGTTCTCGAAGCCCAACGGGCTTCCGATCGCGATCGCGAGCTCGCCGATCACAGGGAGCTCGGGCTGGAACCGGGGCACGGGCAGGTCGCGGCGCTCGACCTGCACGATCGCCAGATCGGTGACGACATCGACTGCTCGGACCGTGCCGGCGTGGCGCTGGCCGTCAGCGAATCCGACCTGCACGGTCGGCGAACCGCGCACGACGTGTTCATTGGTGAGGATGAGGCCATCGCCGGTGTAGATGACGCCGCTGCCGTTGCCGCCTTCGGTAAGGATCTTGACGACGCTGGGTAGCAGCTGGGCCGACACCGGGGGCACGTCGGCCAGACTGCCGCTCGGCGCGGGAGCGGCAGTCGAGGGGGCTGGTCCGGGCGCCGGTGCCGTCGTCGGAGCCGTGGTGCAGGCGGCGACGAGAAGCGGGATCAACAGCCCGGCGGCTACGGCCTTAGTAGGCGACAGCATCGCGTTGCAGGGGGCAGGTCATGCAGTGGCCGCCGCCGCGGCCGCGGCCGAGCTCGGCACCGACGATCGTGATGACCTCGATGCCGGCCTTGCGCAGCAACGAGTTGGTGTAGGTGTT
>NZ_JBHSKO010000056.1:0-9860 GCF_042657305.1 Pseudonocardia zijingensis
GCGGGGCACCCGCGTTCGGGTGCGGAGTTGGCCACGGCGCGTCGGCAGATCGAGTCGGGCCGGTTGCCGGTGTACAACCCGCATCTGCGGGAGTTGCTGCAGGCTTCGGCCGAGGTCGGCTATCTGGTGGTGTTGCACAACGACTTCGGTCTGGCGCGGGTGACCGGGAACGGTCGGTTCTCGGATGTGACGCCGGATGAGCGGTTCGGGGCGCCGTTGCTGGCGTTGTTGGCGCAGTACCCGCAGGCGAAGATCATCCTGGCGCACCTGGGTGTCGGGAAGTTCACGACGATGTCGGTGGGGCACCTGGATCTGATCGGTCAGGTGCTGGCGGATCCGCGGTTCGATCACGTGAGTTTCGACATCTCGTGGAACGAGGTCGCGCGGCATCTGCTGGCGGTGGAGGCGGATGGTTCGACGCCGATCCTGGACCGGTTCATCGAGCTGGTGCGCCTGCACCCGGACCGGTTCATCTTCGGGTCGGATGCGGTGAAGCCGGAGTCGAACGCGCAGTACTTCCGCCACCACCACGACCTCGAGCCGATCTTCATGCGGATCCGCGACGAGGTGGGTGCGGACGCGTTGGCGAACGTCCGCTACCGGGTGCTGGAGACGCGGTTGGCCGACGCGCAGCGCGACGTCCAGCAGTGGGTGTTCAACGAGTGGTCGGATCCGACCTCACGCAAGCAGTGGAACGCCCTGTTCGACGCGTTGAAGCTCAGCCCCGAGCGGCGCCGCCACACGCAGGACTGGTTCGCGGACCGTGAGCTGACGCCCACGGCGCCGGGGGCGGGCCCCGACTACCTGCTGCCGGACGGCACCTCGGTCAACGGGTCGCCGATGCTGCTCGGGGTGGACAACCGCCAGGTGCAGAGCCTGGTCGGGTGGCACAACGCTGTGGTCCCGGCCGTCGTCGAAGGCAGGCGCCTGTCCGTCCGGTTGATCATCTCGGCGCTGCGTGCCTCGTGGTTCGACCACAAGAACGCCCGCGACGACCGGCGGGCGGCGCGTGAGGCCCGCCGCGCGGCACGGGCGTTCGAGCTGGAGGCCGCGACGCACACCGGCGAGCTGGGCCTGCTCGACGCCGCGGGCGACCCGTACACGGTGCAGGCGCTCATCTCCGCAGGCCAGACCGGGGCGGCGACCACCCCGGCATGGGCGCGGCAGGTGCTGGAACTGACTCAGGAGTCCGAGCTGCGCCGGCTCGACGACACGGCCGAGCGGAGTCGCACCCGGGCCCGTCTGATCCGGCACACCGCGATCGCGGCGGTGGTGTTCGCCGGTGTGGTGGCGATCGGTGGCTGGGCCCTGTGGCCGGTGCTGACGACCACGACGGCGGGCTACGTGGCGTTCGCGGTGCGCGGTGCGGTGAACCTGCACCGCGGTGCGTACAGCCAGCAGATGCGCGTGCTGGTGGAGTCGATCCTCGAACGCGGCCAGTTCAACGTCGGCACCATCCAGCACTTGATCAAGACGATGCGCGACAACGCGTACTTCGATCGCGCCACCCCGCAGCAGCTCGACGACTTCCGCAGGGTCGTCGCGGAGTCCCTCAGGGAAGCGGTGGTGCTGGAGGAGAAGCAGCTGGAGCCCGATGAGTCGGTGCGGAGCCGGTTCGAGACGGCGTTGAAGGAGTTCTCGCAGTTCCTGGACCGGGACGGGAACGCGCTGGGTGCGCAGGCGCAGTCGTTCCACGCGCTGAACCCGCACAGCGGGCTGCTGGGCCGGCTGCTGAACACCGCGCTGGCGGCGACGTTCGTGGTGAACGCGTTCGGCCACTTCCACGGTGTCGTGACGACCGACGGCTTCGTCATGGTCGTCAACGCCGCCTTCCTGCTCGCGGACCTGCTGTTCCTCGGCCAGGCCGCCCCGTCGGCGATCACCGGCTGGGCGGGCTGGGACGTCGGGGCCCACCCGCTGATCCGCAAGCTGGTGCACCAGCGGGCCCTGCCGATGATCACGGTGGCGAACGTCCTGCTGACCGTGCAGTTCGGGTTCATCGACAGCTCGCCGATGGTCATCCCCGCGATGGCGCTGACCTTCTCGTCCGGCTACCTGACGATCCTGGGCCTGATCAGCGAGGGCAAGCTCGGCCGCCTGGCGCCGCGGCGCGGCGCGATCGCGAACGGGGTGCTCAACGCCAGCCTCATGGTCTTCGGGGTCGTCACCCTGCTGCCGGGCCACGGGTGGCACCTGCTCGCGGCGGCGGCGGTCGCACTGGTCGTCCTCCGGGCGGCGGCGCGGTTCGACACCTGGCGGGCCACCCGGCCCCGAGGCGGCGGCCCGGCCCGGCTGTCGCACGCGGGCATGAACCACCCCCGCTCGGCGATCATCCGCACCCCTGGTCGGACCGTGTCCGCCGACGCGCTCGCGGCCTTCGGTGACCGCGTCGGCGTGGAGCGGGACGCGTTCCGGGTCGCCGGGTGGCCGCTGCTGCTCGTCCACGTCGGCCTGAACCGCGACGTCCACACGCGGACCGGTGTCGACGACCTGGTCCTCTACTCCGACCGGAACATCAACGTCGACGCGCGCGTCTGGGCGGTGCTGCGCGAGCTGGCCGGCACGCACCCGGACGTCGTGCGCGCGCTGCTGGTGCACGAGCTGACCCACCTGGCCCACCCGCGCTGGACCGAGGAGCAGGTGCTCGCGGCCGCGCCGCTGCCGCGGTCCTGGCCCACCGCGCTGCAGGCCGCCGTGACGGAGGCCGGTCGCCCCTACTCGCTGTCGGTGCTCTTCGAGACCATCGCGCAGCAGCCCGGGATCAGCGCGGTCGAGCTGGCACGGGGCTCGCCGCACAGCGGCACGGCGCTGCACCGGAAGCTCGGGTGGCTCACCGAGGCGGGCCTGCTGGTGGCGCACCGCGAGGGGCGCACCATCGTCTACCACGTGCCCGACGGGGTGCTCGAGATGCTCGCCGGGCAGACCGCTCGGGCGCGGGCCGCGTGGGCGGTGCTGGAGCCCTGGTGGAGCACCGATCCCGGGCTGTCGAAGTCCGGTGCCACCCGGCGGTTCGCGGACGCGGTCGCGGAGGCGCGTCGCGTGTCTGACGGCTTGCTGGGCGAGCTGCCTGCCGCGCCGGGCACGGGCGCCGACGCGCACCCGCACTCGGTGGGCGCGATGCTCGACGCGATCGGCGCCCGGCCGGAGGGCATCACCCTCGACGAGCTGGCGCGCACCCTGGGGCTGCCGTACCAGACGGTCCGGGACCGGATGGACCGGATGGTCTCGACGTGGGGCCTCGTGACGGTGTCCCGGCAGGGCCGCGAGAAGAGCCGGCACGCGCTGAGCCCGAAGGCCTGGGAACTGCTGGCGGACCTGGTGGCCCTCGGTGAGATCAGCCTGGGCCCGCGCACGGCCGAGCGCCTCGCCGGCAGCGGTGCCGTCGCCGATCCCGCGCGCCGCGACGAGCCGGCCGAACTGGGCCGCGCGCTGCGCGTCGACCTCGGCGGTGCTCCCTCGGCCAGCCGGGCCGTCACCCGCGCCCTCCGCGAGCCGGCCCGACCGGACGTGGGCGAGGGCCCCGCCCCGGCGCCGGTCCCCGCACCTCCCGCACCCGCACGGGACGAGCCGCGTCCCGGTGTCCCGGCGGGCTTCGACGGCGTGGTGGCGGAGTGGCGGTTCCTGCGCGCCGACGGCAACGGGCTGACCCGCCTGCAGCGCCGCGCCCGGATGGCCCGGCTCAGCACCGCGCTGACCGGGCAGCTGAACCAGGTGCCGCCCGCCGACCGCGCGCCCCTCGTCGCCGCGTTGCAGCGGCTGGCGCCGGGGATCGCCGAGCTGATCGGCCCGCTGCGGCCCGCCGCGGACCCGAAGCGGGAACCGCGCCGGCCGCGCGGACCTCCGCCGCACGCGTTCGCGCTCACCCGCACCGGGTCACCCGCCGTGCCGGGCGAGCCGGAGGCGGCGGTGCTGGCCGAGCTGCGCGAGGCGGGTGCGATCTCCGCCGCGGAGGCCGACGACCTGCTCGTCGCGAGCCCGAGCGGCAGGTGGTCGGAAGCCGAGATGTCGCTGCGCCTGGTCGACGGGCTGCACGAGCGGCTGACCGAGGCCGGGTCCGACCTGCTGGTCGTCTACCTGGTCGACGTCTCGACCCGCGAGGTGTTCGCCGACCGCGCGTTCTTCGAGGACTGGCTGCGGTCGACGTCCGAGACGACCCGGCGCTTCCTGGAGGACCACGAGCTCGCCCACGTCGTCCACGCCGATCCCAGCCACCGCGAGCGCGACGTCTGGGGCGACTACCCGCGTCCGGTCCGCCGCGAGCTGGCCGCGATGGCACGCGACGTGGCAGGTGGCAGGCCGTGGTGGCAGCGGACCGCCGTGAACGCGGCAGGCGCGCTGCGCCGCGTCGCGCTGCTCGAGCCGGAGCGGCCCGGGAGCCTGCGCGTGCTGCTGGACGAGGTGGCCGCGCACCCCGGGAGCACCGCTGACGAGTTCGACGTCGGGCTGTCGGCGCGTGACACGCGCACCTGGCTCCGAGCGCTCGCCGAATCGGGTCTCGTGCAGGTCGACGACCGGGCACGCCGGCAGCGCTTCTCGATCAGCGAGGAGGGCGCGGCGCTGCTCTCGCGGCTGGACCGCCGCGGTGCCGAGGTCGACCCGGCGCGCCGGCGCCAGCTGCACCGGGTGGCCGACCTGCTCGACGCCCCGCCCGTCCGGGGCCCCCGCCGATTGACCGATCAGCTCCGCCCGCTGCTCGCCGCGGTGGGCACCAGCCAGGCCGCCACCGCCCGCTGGTGGAGAGGGCTGAGCCAGGTCTCCCAGATCGAGGAGCCGACGCGCCGCCCCGAGCTCGGGAACATGGACGGCATCCCGGCCATCGACCGGCACCGGATCAACGTCCAGGCTCTGCGCAACGACCAGCAGCTGCTGGAGCAGCAGCTGGAGCTGCTCCAGAGTGGGCTGCTCACCCTGCTCGGCGTGCGCCGGGAGCAGATGGTGCTGCGCGCCAAGCTCGCGGGAATCCGCACGCTGCTGGCCGAGCTGGAGGCCGACGCCTCGCTGCTCCTCCTCACCTACGACATCAGCAAGGTCCGCGGGCAGGCCGCGATCTCGGTGGGGAACCCCGACACCGCCGACCACGTGGCGGTGTTCGTGCCAGGCATGCGGTACCGCTTCTCGCGCATCGAGGTCCCGCTCGACCGCGCCAGGGCGATGCGCCGCGCCGCGGTCGAGGCGGGCGCGGACAGCACGGCCGTGATCGCGTGGGGACACCTGCAGGACTGGCCGCAGACCATCCCGAACGCCGGCAGCGAGGCCCCCGCGCGGACCGCCGCTCCCCTTCTGCACAGCTTCCTGGAAGGGCTGCACGCCACCCACCGGGGCGCGCTGCCGCACCTCACGCTCGTGGCGCACAGCTACGGCTCGGTCCTCGCCGGCGTCACCGCCGCGGATTACGGGCTGCCGATCGACGACCTCGTGCTGCTCGGCAGCCCGGGCACCACCCTGGACTCGGCCGCGCAGTTCCACCTGGCCGCGGGCCGGGTGTGGGCGGGCACCGCCACCAGGGACCCGATCCTCACCACGCCGCGGCGCTGGCACAACCTGCTGCCCACCGATCCCCGTTTCGGCGCCACCGTGTTCGACGCAGGCACGGGCGGCACCTACGGGCTGATCGGGCCACACGCCAGCTACTGGCAGGACGACTCCCCGGCCCGGGTCAACACCGGCCGCATCATCGCCGGCGAGCGGGACCTCGTGACCCTCGCTCCCGGCAGGCGGGTGGACGGCACGGGCGGCTCGGGTGGCACCGTGGCGGTCGACCCGTTCGGTCGGGCCCGCCGGGCGATGTCGGGTGCGCTCGCGGCGCTCCACGACGCCGCCGTGCCCCTCGACCCGCAGCGCTACCCGCACCTGCCGCGTGCCCCGCCCGGCGTGACGGTCATGGCGGTGCCCGCCGAGCTGCGCCCGGCCGGTGCGGAGAACGTGGTCGCGTTCGGGTGGGCCGCGCACGGCGGCGTCGTGCTCGTGTTCGAGGACGTCCTCGCCGAGGTCGACGGGCACATCGCCGCCGGCCGGTTGACCGCGGGTTGGTGGACGCGGGTGCTCGCGCACGAGCACGGCTTCCACCTGGCCGGCGACCGGCACACCGGGTTGCGGCACGGCCTGCACGCGGCCCGGCTGGCGGGTGGGTTGGCTGTGGCGCGCTTCCGGGTGTGGGTGGCCGGCCGTGCCTCCGTGCTGCGGGCGGCCGTGGCGGTCACCGGGGTGGCCGTGGTGACGGTGCTCGGGCTCGGCCTGCCCGCCACCGCAGCTGCGGCCGATCCCGGGCCGCCTGCGGCCCGCGTGAGCGTGTCCGCGACCCCGCAGCAGGCGGCGCACGGCCGCGACGTGGTGAGCCAACCCGGCGACTCCGTGACCCGGCTGGCGCGCGGGCTAGGCACCACCCCGGCCGCGGTGCGGGCCGCGGTGCAGGTGCGTAACCCCGACCTGGCGCTTCCGGCCGACGACGTGCCGCTGCCGGTGGGGACGAAGTTCGCGGCGCCTTCCGGCACCGGGACGACGTGGGTGGTGCAGCCCTCGTCCCCCGGTGGCTACGCGGACAGCCTGTCGCGGGTGGCGGACCGGTTCGACCTGGCCGACTGGACGGACGTGGCGGACGCCAACCGGCGAGAGCTCGCGGGCCGCAACCCGAACCTGATCTTCCCGGACGAGACGTTCACGGTTCCGGCCGGCGAGCGCGAACCCGGGGACGGCGGCAAGCCGGGCAAGGAGGAGAAGCCCACCCCGACGAAGCCGACTCCGACCGAGCCGACTCCGACCGAGCCGACTCCGACCGAGCCGACTCCGACGAAGCCCGCCCCGACCACGCCGGCTCCGACCACGCCGGTCCCGACGACGCCCGCACCGACCACGCCTGCCCCGAGCAGCCCGGCGCCGACGACCCCGGTGCCCGGCACCGCGACTCCCAGCCCGTCCTCGCCCGCGCCGAGCAGCTCGAGCCCGCCGACGGCGACCCCGGGCACCCCCGCTCCCAGCACGTCGAAGCCCGGGCCGTCCCGCGCTCCGCCCGCGAAGGATCTGCGGATGACGGGCTGGGGAGTGGTCCTGCTCCTCTCGATCGCGGCGGTGTTCGCTGCGAGCGCCCTGATCTGGCTGGCACGCAAGATCCGTGCCGCGCTGAAGGCCGCGCGCCGCGCGCCGGTGCCCACCCGCCGCTGGGTGGTGCTCGAGCGGCTGCTCGCCGCGCTGGGCACGCCGGACGGCCGCGTGGCCGTGGAGGAGCTCGTGGCCGCCGAGGCGCGTGCCCGGCAGGGCGCCGGCACCGCGACACCGGATGCGGCACGGGATGCTGCCCGGGCACGCGTGGACCGGCTCGCCGGGGACGTGCTGACCGACGCCGCCCGGCTCGGCGTGACCGACCGGGCGCTCGCGCGGGCGCTGCGGATCCCGGTGGGGGCCGCCGCGATGCTGCTGGCCCCGGCCCGCGCGATCTGGGGCTCGGCACCGGACCTGGACGGCCGGTGGCAGATCCTGGTGACGCGCCGGGCGCGGCTCGCCGCTGCGGACGAGGCGATCGAGGAGCTGCTGGCCACGGGGGTGCGCTGGCTGCTCAACCCGGCCGACGGCGCGGCCGTGCCGACGGACGCGCTGGAACAGATCGCGACCGCGCTCGACGTGCCTGTCGCGCTGGTGTGGTCGTGGGCGCTCGCCGAGGGCCTCGTCGACGTGCCGGCGGCGGTGGGTGCGTCGGTGGGTCTACGGATCGACCGGTTCGGCGGCTTCGAGACCCGGCTGCGCCTGGTAGCTGCCGCCCTCGACGACCTGGTGGCGGGCCGGCAGCAGGAGCGGGCGGCGGTCGAACGTGCGCACGAGGCGTTCGATCGGGCGACCGGCCGGATGCTGTCCGGCGGTGCACCGGTGCGGGGTGGCCCGGCGGCGGAGCTCGCCGGTCGCGCGCCGCTGCCGTCGCCGGTGGCGCTGGCTGTGCGGGCCGCGGTGTGGCTGGCCGGCCTGGCCCGCCGCGGGTGGGCCATCGTCGTGCGGGGTCCGCCCGGCCTCGGGTACGCCGCGTGGTTCGCCGGCCTGCACGGGGCGGGCCGGGAGCTGCGCCTGGCCGTCGGCCCGTTCACCCCGGGCCGGGACCGCGGGGTGGCTGCGGCCGAGGGTGCGCTGGCGCGGAACCGGGCGGAGCGGGAGCGGGCGATCGCGGCCGCCGGTGGGATCGCGGCGGTGCTCGACGCGGGCCGGGATGCGGCCGGGTTCGACCAGCTGGCGGCGCGCAACGGGCGCACCCGGCAGGCGGTCCAGCGCCGGGATGCCGCGCTGGACGGGTTCATCTCGGACGTCACCCGCGCGGTGGTGCACGCCGCGGAGGCCGGCCTGCCGGCGCGCGTGATCGCGTTGCTCACCGGCCTGGACTGGGAGCAGGTCAGTGCGATCACGCGGCTGCCGTCGGCGGATCCGCGGGAGCGCCTCCGTTGGGTGGACGCGCTGAGGGAGCGGTGGATCGGCTTCTGGGGTTGGTGGAACCCGGCGGGTGAGGAGCGGGTGACGCTCGCCGACGGGAGGTCGGTGACCACGGCCGAGCTGCGCCGGATGGTGCGTGACATCGATGCCGGTCGGGGTGATTACCAGCTGGCGATGTTGGTGGGTGACCAGCTCGCGGGGATGATCGGCCGCGAGCGGATGGCGGTGTACGACCTGTCGGACGGTCATTTCCACCATCTCGGGTACGACGACCCGCGCAACAACGGTATTGCCGGGTTCCTGCAGCGGTTGCGGGATGCGGGTCACCAGGGTGTGATCACGTTCCACCCGATTCCGCAGCGGGGGATGGGTCTGGCGACGCTGGGTGGGTCGTTCTACTACGGCATCGCGAGCGTGCTGACGCTCGGGTTGTTGTTCAACCAGCCGATGCTGCAGATGTGGGGCAAGTTCCCCGACGTCCGGCTGCTGGACGCGGTGCGGGCACTGCCCGCCGAACTGCGGTGGCGGGCCGTCGTGGGTGTGGTCGGCGCGCGGATGGAC
Source organism: Pseudonocardia zijingensis (assembly GCF_042657305.1). Taxonomy (NCBI): domain Bacteria; kingdom Bacillati; phylum Actinomycetota; class Actinomycetes; order Pseudonocardiales; family Pseudonocardiaceae; genus Pseudonocardia; species Pseudonocardia zijingensis. The sequence continues at coordinate 8,968 of NZ_JBHSKO010000056.1, forward strand.
GTTCCGGGCGCGCTGGGTTACCTGCGGACCCTGGCGATGCTGAACCCGGACCTGGCGGTGCTGGTCGGGGAGACGACGATCGCGAAGGAGGCGGTCACCGATCTGCTGGGTGACCAGGCCATCCGCACCATCAACCCGGCGTGGGCGAACCTGGTGCAGCGGCTGGTGGCCGCGGTCGGCCTGCTGCGGACGGCGCTGCGCGAGGGCGACCTCGACGCCGGACGCCTGCACGGGCTGCCGGACGAGCTGACCTCGATGATCGGGACCCGGGACCCGGCTGATCCGGTCGGGGTGGCGGCCGGTCTGGCCGACGTGCTGGTGGACAACATCGGCGCGATCGCGGGGCTGCTGGCGGCGGCGGGTCATCCGCGGGCGTCGGCGGAACTGGAGAGGGCGCGGCGGGACATCGCCTCGGGCCGGCTGCCGGTCTACAACCCGCACCTGCGGGAGTTGCTGCAGGCTTCGGCCGAGGTCGGCTATCTGGTGGTGTTGCACAACGACTTCGGTCTGGCGCGGGTGACCGGGAACGGTCGGTTCTCGGATGTGACGCCGGATGAGCGGTTCGGGGCGCCGTTGCTGGCGTTGTTGGCGCAGTACCCGCAGGCGAAGATCATCCTGGCGCATCTGGGTGTCGGGAAGTTCACGACGATGTCGGTGGGGCACCTGGATCTGATCGGTCAGGTGTTGGCGGATCCGCGGTTCGATCACGTGAGTTTCGACATCTCGTGGAACGAGGTCGCGCGGCATCTGCTGGCGGTGGAGGCGGATGGTTCGACGCCGATCCTGGACCGGTTCATCGAGCTGGTGCGCCTGCACCCGGACCGGTTCATCTTCGGGTCGGATGCGGTGAAGCCGGAGTCGAACGCGCAGTACTTCCGCCATCACCACGACCT
>NZ_JBHSKO010000057.1:0-8853 GCF_042657305.1 Pseudonocardia zijingensis
ATGGTTCGACGCCGATCCTGGACCGGTTCATCGAGCTGGTGCGCCTGCACCCGGACCGGTTCATCTTCGGGTCGGATGCGGTGAAGCCGGAGTCGAACGCGCAGTACTTCCGCCATCACCACGACCTGGAGCCGATCTTCATGCGGATCCGCGACGAGGTGGGTGCGGACGCGTTGGCGAACGTCCGCTACCGGGTGCTGGAAATGCGGTTGGCCGACGCGCAGCGCGACGTCCAGCAGTGGGTGTTCAACGAGATGTCGGATCCGACCTCGCGGCGGCAGTGGAATGCCCTGTTCGACGAGCTCGGCCTGACCGAGCAGCGGCGCCAGATCGCCCGGGACTGGTTCGAGGCGCAGCCGTTGACGCCCACGGCGGCCGGTGTCGGGCCGGACTACCTGCTGCCGGACGGCACCGCGGTCAACGGCTCCCCCATGCTGCTCGGCACGCGCAACCGGCAGGTGCAGAGCCTGATCCGCTGGCACAACGCCGTCACGCCGAGAGTCGTGGCGGGGCGCAGGCTCTCGGTGCGGCTGATCGTCGCCGCGCTGCGCGCCTCGTGGTTCGACCACCAGAACGCCCACGAGGACCGGCGCGCCGCCCGCACCGCGCGCAAGCACGCCCGGCGGTTCGAGCTGGACGCGGCCACCCACACCGGCGAGTTGGGCCTGCTCGACGCCGCCGGTGACCCGTACACGGTGCAGGCCGTGATCTCGGCCGGGCAGACCGGGCACGCGACCACCCCCGACTGGGCGCGGCGGGTGCTCGAGCTCACCCAGGACTCGGAGCTGCGGAGGCTCGACGACACGGTCGAGCGGGGGCGCACGCGGAACCGCTTGCTCCTGCACACCGCGATCGCCGCCGGGGTGTTCACGGCCGTGGTCGCCGTCACCGGGTGGACGATGTGGCCGCTGCTGACCACGACCACCGCCGGGTACGTGGCGTTCGCGGTGCGCGGTGCGCTGAACCTGCAACGCGGCGTGTACAGCCAGCAGATGCGGGTGCTGGTGGAGTCGATCCTCGAACGTGGTCAGTTCAACGACGGCACGATCCGGCTGTTGAGCAAGACGATGCGCACGTACGCGTTCTTCGATCGCGCCACCGGGCAGCAGTTGGACGATTTCGGGCTGCAGGTGCAGAAGGCCATGGCCCGGGTCGTGGTGCTGAAGCAGCTCCTGCTGGCTCCGGACGCCGGTGAAACGGCGCGGATGCGGTACGAGACGGCGCTCCAGGACTTCTCGAAGTACCTGGACAAGGCGGGGAACGCGTTGGGGGCGCAGGCGCAGTCGTTCCACGGGCTGAACCCGCACGGCGGGGTGCTGGGCCGGCTGCTGAACACGGCGCTGGCGCTGACGTTCGTGGTGAACGCGTTCGGGCACTTCCACGGTCTCCTGACCACCGACGGCTTCGTCATGGCCGTCAACGGCGCCTTCCTCCTGGCGGACCTGCTGTTCCTCGGCCAGGCCGCCCCGTCGGCGATCACCGGTTGGGCGGGCTGGGACGTGGGCGCCCACCCGCTGATCCGCAAGCTCGTGCACCGGTTCGCCCTGCCGGTGATCACCTTCGCCAACGCGATGCTCACCGCGCAGCTGGCGTTCATCGACAGCTCGCCGATGGTCATCCCGGCGATCGCACTGACCCTCTCCTCGGGCTACCTGACGATCCTGGGCCTCATCAGCGAGGGCAAACTCGGCCGCTTGGCGCCGCGGCGCGGCGCGCTGGCCAACGGAGTGCTCAACGCCAGCCTGATGGCGTTCGGCGTGCTCACCCTGCTGCCGGACCACTGGTGGCAGCTGATCATGGCAGCGGGGCTCGGCCCGGTCGTCCTCTACGCGGTGTCGCGGCTCGACCTCTGGCTGTCGCGGCGCACACGCGCCCCACCGCCCGACCAGCTGCGGCTGGCGGCCATGACCGATGAGATCTCCGGTGTGCGCGGCCGGCTCGACCGGACCCCGCAGTTCCGGTGGGACGCGTTGCGCATCCGGGAACGCAACCGGCTGCTGCACGAGCTCGATCAGGCGCAGTCGCTGGTGTCCGAGCTGCGGCGCGAGAGCTGGACCGGTCCCGTGCCGAACCACCGGCTCGTCCGTGCCGAACGCCGGGTCGTAGCCGTGGTCGTAGAGCTCGACACGCTGATCGGCAACGCGTCCGGCGGGCTCGTCGTAGTGGGCCCGCCCGAGCCTGCCCTGCGGGCGATGGCGGGCGCGGCCGATGCGCTGGCCCGGGCAGCCACTCCCCTGGACGCGAGCCGCAACCCCGGTGGCCCGCAGGTCCCGGTGCTCCTCGTGCCGGCGCACCTGCGGCCGAAGGGAGCCGAGGGCGTGGTGGCCTTCGGGCACCGGCGGCGCGGCGCGGTGCTGATCTTCGAGGACACGTTCGCGGAGATCACCGAGCACATCGGCGCCTGGCGGCTGGGGGTCGAGTGGTGGACCCGGCTGCTGGAGCACGAGCGCGACTTCCACCTCGTCGGGCAGGAGGACACCGGGCACCGGCACGACCAGGACGCCGCCCCGATCGCCGCCGAGCTGGCCGCGGCGCGGTCCGCCGGTCTCGGCAGGCTCACCCCGGAGGAGGCCGGGCTGGTGGCCGCGGCGCTGCAGGAGCTGTGGGAGACCGGGCCGCACGGCGGGCACGTGGTCAGCGCGTTCGGGCTGATGCCGTTCGCGTCCGACGTGTCGCCGCGTTCCGGGCAGGCGGTGCTGCTCCTGCCGCGCCACGTGCTGCGCGACGAGCTGGTGGCGCAGAGCGGTGATCCGCGGGAGGCGGCGGACATCGTCCGGAGGCTCGTGCGGTTCGGGTGGGCGGACCGGTTCGGGCAGCAGCTCGTCGTCGTGCTCGAGCCGGTGGCACGCGAGCTCGAGCGCTACGGCCTCCTGCGCTCCGCCCTCGACGCGGCGGACGGGACCGGGCCGCCCGGCTACGACGAGCTGCTGCGCCGGTTCGCCGAAGCGCGGGCCGCACGGCCGGACGCGGCCGCCGCGTTCCACGCCCTGGCGCAGGCGCAGGACGCCGCCGCGGGCGCCCTTACCACGCGCGGCGAGGCCTACCTGACCGCCGCCGACGAATGGGTGGCCCCCCTCGCCGACGCCGCGCGCCAGGCGGACACCACCGACCTGGCGGTGCAGATCGCCACCCGGCACCCGGCGCTGCTGCGCTGGGCGGCCTTTGCGCCGGCCCTGCGCGCGATGCGGCGGGCCGACCCCGAGTGGTACGCCGACCTCGAGACGCTGGCCCTGCTGGCCGACCCCGACGCCGTGCCCACCGAGGGGACGCACGCCGACGTCGTCGCGCTGCGCTCGGCGCTCGCGGGCTTGTCGGCCGCGACGGAGCAGGACGTCGCCGAGCTGCGGGCCGCCCACGAGGCGCTCGGTGACGCCATGACCGGGCTGTGGCTCGCCACGATCGACGGGCCGGAACAGGAGCAGGACGCCGTCACCGCGATCCGCCGCGCCGTGCGGCAGCAGCTCGCGGCGAGCCGCGCAGGCGACCTCCCGTTCGAGCTGGTGCAACTGGGTCACCAGCTGCTGCAGCCGTGGATGCGGGTGCTGTCCGCCTACGGCGACGTGTCGCTGCTGCAGCTCGGCGCGCCGGGCGGGCGGGCCGACCTGGTCGGGGCGTACGTGGAGCTCGACCGCGCCCTTCGCGATGCCTTCGCCGACCCGGGCCCGCTCCCCGACCTGGAACCGGCCCGGCGTCTGCACGTCCTGGTGCAGGCGCGCCTGCGGGCGTGGGCGGCGGGCGAGCGGCTGGCCGCGGTCCTCGACGCCGCCGACGAGCGCTGGGCGCGGGAACTCGACGAGCTGCGCGATGCGTTGCGCACCGCCCGGCAGTCGACGGCGGCGCGGCTGTGGCGGGCCGACACCGTTGTCGCCACCCTCACCACGCTCGAGGCGCTGCTCTGGAACGACGTCGACCTGGACGTGTTGATCACGCAGGCCGGGGACGCCCACCGGGAAGCCGCTCTCGGCTTGCTGGCGGTCGGGCACCACCCGACCCCGCACGAGCTCGCGGAGCGCCTGGTGGAGCTGGCCGAGCTCGAGCGCCAGATCAGCGTCCTGCGCCTCGCTGCGCGCGCCCTCGACCCCGAGGCCGCGTTCGAGAGCAATCTGGCGCGGCTGCGCGGAATCCTGCTCGAGGCCGGCACCGAGGTGCACGAGCTGCTCACCGGGGCGGGCGTGGAGCTGGCCGGGGTGCTGCCGATGCCGGGTGACGAGGTCCGGGCCCGGCTCGCCGGCTACACCGGCGCCGTCGCGGACGCCGAGCGGGCGTACGAGGACGCCGTCGCCGCCCTGGACCGGGCGGAGGACGCGCTGCGCGAGCTGGACGGCGGGAGCACCACCGAGGATGCCGGTGGCCTCGTGGCGGTCGGGCCGCCCGGCCCGGCGCGACGTGCGATGTCGAACGCCGCGGAGCGGCTGCACGGCAGCGGGACGCCGCTGGACCCGGAGCGGTACCCGGGCCGGCCGCGCGGGCCGCCGGTGCCGGTTCGGCTGGTGCCGGCACGCCTGCGCCCCGCGGGGGCCGAGGGCGTGATCGCGTTCGGTCACCAGCGGCGGGGTGAGGTCCTGATCTTCGAGGACGTCTTCGCCGAGATCCTCGAACACATCGCGGCCGGGCGGCTGACCGTCGACTGGTGGAACCGGCTGCTCGAGCACGAGCGGGACTTCCACCTCCTCGGCGCGGAGCACACCGGGCAGCGGCACGACGAGCACGCCACCCCGATCGCCGGCGCCGTCCTCGTGGCGCGGGCCCGGGCGCACGCCGGCGCACCCGACACCACCGTCACCGGCGTGCCGGGCCCGCGGTTGGTGGTGGCCGCGGTTCGGCCCGGTTCGGCTGCGCTGCCGGAGGAGCAGTACGGGGAGGTGTGGTTCGCCGGGGTCCCGTACACCGCGTTCACCGGGCAGGAGATCGGTGTCCTCGCCGAGGCGATGGCCGCGTTGGCCGTGGGTGGCGTGCTGGTCATCCAGACCGGCGAGCGGGTCGCGCCGCACCTGCCGGAGATCACCGACGCGTTGCGCCGCCTCGGCGGCGGCTTCGTCGAGACGATCACGCAGCCGCGCCGGATCATCGTCGTCAAGTCGGCCCCCACCGACCCGGCCGCCCGCCACACCGGACCCGTCCCCTCGACGGAGGACGAGCCGACCCGGACCCGCCTGACCCGCCCGGCCGTGCGCCCGTTTGCCGTCGACGAACGGCGTCGGGCGACCGCCGCCCGGCTCCTCCAGGCAATCGGCCGGTCGGGCCGGGACTGGGCGCCGCCGCATTGGCTGCGCGACGAGCTGGGCATCGAGGACGGCGCCCTGCTGGCCGCCGCCGGGTCCTCGCCGTACCTCCTGCTGGTCCCCGCCGAGTTGGGTGGCACGGACATCGTCGCCGTGGACCGGGATGCGGTGGATGCCGGTTTCCGCGGCACCCTCGTGGACGACCGGCCCGCGCTCGAACTGCCAGGCCCCGCCGGCCGGCTGCTCGTGGACGGCCGGCAGATCGAGGCGACCGCCGAAGGCTGGGGTAAGACGAACCTGGGCCACTTCGTCGACCGGTTGACGGCGCAGATGGCCACCTGGCTGATCACCGATGGTGCGAACGAGGTACGCGCCCGGGCGCTGGCGCAGCTCGCCGAGACGTGGTCGGCGGGCACCGGCCCGGTGGCTCGCTCCGGGGAGCTCACGCTGCGCCGCATCGATCGAGGCGCTCCGGTCGCGCGGCTCGCTGACGGCACGACCACCGGCGTCCTCGACGTGCTCACGCTCCGGCTGGGGGCGGGCCGGGAGTTGCTGCTCGAGGTGTCCCCGGTCGCCGCGGGCGCGGACCACGGCCCCGCCTTCACCGCCGGGTACCCGGAGGGCTCGATCGTGCACGTCGGCACCGACCGCGGCACCACGATCGGCACCGGGGTGGTGGTGCGCGCCGCCGCACCCGGCCGGCCGGCGCACGTGCTCACCGCCCTGCACGTCGTGCAGGCCTACCAGCAGCACCACGCCGGGAGGAGCCGGCTGGTCGTCAACGGTTCGCGGGTGGGCGGCTGGACCACGCTGGCGCTCGCCCAGTACGGCACCGACCAGGATCGCGCGGCCGCCGCCGTCGCCCGGTTCGGCCACCACGCGGGCGTGGGCACCGTCGATCTGGCGCTGCTGGCGGTCGACGGCCTCGAGGCACCCGCGGTGCCGGTGCGGCCCACCGCGGTGCGTCCCGGCGAGCGGGTGGCGATCTCCGGCTTCCCGCAGGCCCACGAGCTGACCACCCAAGGCCGGGTCACGGCCACCCCGGCCGGCCACCTGGCTGCCGCAGTGCTGCTGGGCAAGGGAGTGTCGGGCGGGCCGGCGTTCGATGCGAACCACCACCTGGCGGGCATCGCCTCCTTCCGCCCGATGGACGACAGCCGGCTGCACCTGGTCGGCCCGGCGCTGATCGCGGCGTTCCTGAGCCGTGCCGGGCCTGTGCTGGACGGCCTCGGCAGCTCCGGCGGTGGCCTGGTGGCGCTCGGGCCGCAGGAGCCGGCGCGGGCGGCGATGCTCGGCTCGGCTGGCAGGCTGCACGCGGTCTCCGTGGTGCTGGACCGGCAGCGCTTCAGGCACCTGCCGCGCGGCCCGCCCGGTGTGGACGTCCGCGTGGTCGCGGCGAACGACCGCCCGGCGGGGGCCGAGGGCGTGATCGCGTTCGGCTGGGGCCAGCGGCGGGTGGTGCTGATCTTCGAGGACACCGTCGCCGAGGCCGACGCCCACATCGCCGCGGGACGGCTGCCCGCGAGCTGGTGGCTGCGGCTGCTGGCGCACGAGCGCGACTTCCACGTGGCCGGTGACCGGCACACCGGGCTGCGGCACGCGCTGGACGCGGGCCGGTTGGGTGCCCGCCTGCTGTGGGCCCGGGCCGGGGCCTGGTGGGCGCTGGTCCGCGCGGCGGGTTCGCCCGCGGCGCTGTGGTCCGCGCGCGGGCGGCTGGCGGCGGCCGAGGCGCTGACCGGGTGGGTGCGCCAGGCACCCAGCGCTCCGGACCACCTCCGCTACCGGTGGCTGGCCGAGGCGCGCCTGCTCGTGTCGCCGCTCCTCGCGAAGGTCATCGCGGGTGGGGACGCGTTCGACGTGGCCCGGCTGGCCCGGTTGCACGACGTCCTGGCGGGCATCGACGAGCTGCGGCCCCGGTACGGCGACGGCACCGCGCGGTGGTCGTGGCTGCCCGCGGTGTTCCGCCCCGTGCTGGGACCCGGGGTGTTCGCCGGGCTCGGGGTCGCCGCAGGCGCGTCCCTCGCGACGGCGGGCGCCGGCACGGTGGTGGCGGGCTTCGCGGCCGGGGTCGCCGTCTCCGCCGTGGCGCTGCGGCGGGTGGCCACGGCGTCCGGCTCGGCGTCGCGCCGGCTGCCTGCGCTGCTGGCCGCTGCGGGCTCGGCGCGCGGCCGTTCCGTGCTGTTGCGCGTCGCCGTCGCGGCCGGGGGTGTCGCGATCGGTGCCGCCGCCGGTGTCGCGGCGCTCACCGCGGCAGGCGGGTTGGCCATGGTGCTGCCCCCGATGGGGATGCCGTCCGGGGCGCCGGGTTCGGGTGACGACGGGCGGCGCGGCGAGGTGTTGCCCGAAGCCGGTCCGGAGGCGGGCGTGCTCGTGCCCGTCCCCGGCGTGCGGGTCCGGTCGAGCAGCCCCCAGGAGCACGACTTCCACCTGGCCGGCGACCGGCACACCGGGCTGCGGGGCGGCCTGCACTCGGCCCGGTTGATCGCGCGGCTGCTGTCGGCACGGTTCTTCGCCCCGTTCGGGCTGCGGGACGCCGCGGGCCGGTGGCTGGCCGCACTGGGGATCGCGGCGGTCATCGGCCTGACCACACCGAGCGGCGCGGAGGCCCACCCTGCCCCGAGGGCGATTCCCGTCGCGTCCGCTCCGGTCGTGGCCGGCCCAGCCGTCGTGGAGCAGGTGCAGCTCCACCTGCCACCGGCGCGGGCTCCGGTTGGCTCCGGCCGCGAGGTCTGGACGCAGCCGGGCGACACCGTGGCGCGGTTGGCGGACGGCCTCGGCACCTCTGCGGCCGCGGTCCGGGCCGCGCTCCAGGCGGCGCCGCGCGATGAACCGCTACCGGCGTCCGACAACGCGCCGCTGCGCGCGAACCTGCCCTTCACCGCTCCGGAGGGGACCGGCGCGACGTGGAAGACCCAGCCAGAGCGGTTCGCAGAGTGGGACAGCCTGTCCCGGATCGCGAGCCGCTTCGGCCTGCACGACTGGACGGACGTCGCCGACGCCAACCGCGAGGTGCTGGCCCGCCGGGACCCGGACCTGATCCACCCGGACGAGATCTTCACCGTGCCCGGGAAACCGGCTGCCCGTCCGACGGAGCCGCAGCCGACGGAGCCGCAGCCGACCCAGCCCGAACCGACCCAGCCCCGGCCCACCGAGCCGAGCCCGTCCGCGACGCCGGAGCGCACCCCCACGGCGCCGCCGGCCACGCCGGGTCCCGGGCGGACCGGCCCGTCGGGCGTGCTGGTGGCGTGGCTCGCCGCGGCCGGCGTGCTGGTCGCAGCCCTCGGGTGGTGGCGCGCCCGGGTGCGCGCCGGGGGCGAGGCGGCCGGCGTCGGGCCGGGCGGACGCCTGCTCGGCTGGTGGCGCGAACGGGCGCACCCGGGTGGCACGGGTGGCGGGCTGACCGGGTGGCTGCGGGCCCGGCAGGGCGAGCTGTTGGGCCTGCACGTGGGTGTGGGGATGACGGTGGCGATGGCGGCCACGTACGCCACGTTCGACATCGCCGCCACCTACGGGGTGGCGGCCACGTCGACGTTGTTGCTGGCGTTCGCGGGGTGGGGTGTGGGTGGGCTGTCGCTGTTGGTGAATGCGTTGTTCGGCAAGCGGATGGGGGTGAACGCGGCGCTGGGGGTGG
>NZ_JBHSKO010000058.1:0-5318 GCF_042657305.1 Pseudonocardia zijingensis
GATGGTGTGCGGGTGTCTCTTGAGAACTCAACAGTGTGTCGAGCTTGTTCATGGACTGGTTTTGTGCCAGTTTGAACATTAAGTCGTCGAGGCCCCGTCCTCGGCGCAATTGTAGGGCCAGTTTTTGTTGGAGAGTTTGATCCTGGCTCAGGACGAACGCTGGCGGCGTGCTTAACACATGCAAGTCGAGCGGTAAGGCCCTTTCGGGGGTACACGAGCGGCGAACGGGTGAGTAACACGTGGGTGACCTGCCCTCAGCTCTGGGATAAGCCTGGGAAACTGGGTCTAATACCGGATATGACCTGCTGTTGCATGACAGTGGGTGGAAAGTTTTTTCGGCTGGGGATGGGCCCGCGGCCTATCAGCTTGTTGGTGGGGTGATGGCCTACCAAGGCGACGACGGGTAGCCGGCCTGAGAGGGCGACCGGCCACACTGGGACTGAGATACGGCCCAGACTCCTACGGGAGGCAGCAGTGGGGAATATTGCGCAATGGGCGAAAGCCTGACGCAGCGACGCCGCGTGGGGGATGACGGCCTTCGGGTTGTAAACCTCTTTCGACCGGGACGAAGCGTGAGTGACGGTACCGGTAGAAGAAGCACCGGCCAACTACGTGCCAGCAGCCGCGGTAATACGTAGGGTGCGAGCGTTGTCCGGAATTATTGGGCGTAAAGAGCTCGTAGGCGGTGTGTCGCGTCGGTCGTGAAAACTTGGGGCTTAACCCTGAGCGTGCGGTCGATACGGGCATCACTTGAGTTCGGCAGGGGAGACTGGAATTCCTGGTGTAGCGGTGAAATGCGCAGATATCAGGAGGAACACCGGTGGCGAAGGCGGGTCTCTGGGCCGATACTGACGCTGAGGAGCGAAAGCGTGGGGAGCGAACAGGATTAGATACCCTGGTAGTCCACGCCGTAAACGGTGGGCGCTAGGTGTGGGGGCCATTCCACGGTCTCTGTGCCGCAGCTAACGCATTAAGCGCCCCGCCTGGGGAGTACGGCCGCAAGGCTAAAACTCAAAGGAATTGACGGGGGCCCGCACAAGCGGCGGAGCATGTGGATTAATTCGATGCAACGCGAAGAACCTTACCTGGGTTTGACATGCACTAGACGCGTCTAGAGATAGGCGTTCCCTTGTGGCTGGTGTGCAGGTGGTGCATGGCTGTCGTCAGCTCGTGTCGTGAGATGTTGGGTTAAGTCCCGCAACGAGCGCAACCCTCGTTCCATGTTGCCAGCGGGTTATGCCGGGGACTCATGGGAGACTGCCGGGGTCAACTCGGAGGAAGGTGGGGATGACGTCAAGTCATCATGCCCCTTATGTCCAGGGCTTCACACATGCTACAATGGCTAGTACAGAGGGCTGCGAGACCGTGAGGTGGAGCGAATCCCTTAAAGCTAGTCTCAGTTCGGATCGGGGTCTGCAACTCGACCCCGTGAAGTTGGAGTCGCTAGTAATCGCAGATCAGCAACGCTGCGGTGAATACGTTCCCGGGCCTTGTACACACCGCCCGTCACGTCATGAAAGTTGGTAACACCCGAAGCCGATGGCCTAACCCCTTGTGGGAGGGAGTCGTCGAAGGTGGGACCGGCGATTGGGACGAAGTCGTAACAAGGTAGCCGTACCGGAAGGTGCGGCTGGATCACCTCCTTTCTAAGGAGTCCACCGTGTTGGTGGGGTTGACCGGCCTGTGGTTTGGGTTGGTTCTCCTTCTTCGATGAATGTCATGCCCTGTGGTTGTGTTGTTGTGGGGTGTGGCGCTGGGTGGAACATAGAGCTCAGTTCGTGAACGTGATGGGTTCGGCACACTGTTGGGTCCTGAGGGGACACCGGGCCACTTGGTGGTGGGTGTCGTCTTTGGCCCCTGGCCTGGATCGTCTAACGCCTCACTGTGTTGGGGTGGTGGTGGTCGTGGTGGGTTGGGGTGTGGTTGTGTGTTGAGTGTTGCATAGTGGATGCGAGCATCTTGTTGTGAATAAGTGTTTAAGGGCACATGGTGGATGTCTAGGCATCAGGAGCCGATGAAGGACGTGGGAGGCCGCGATAGGCCTCGGGGAGCTGTCAACCGAGCTGTGATCCGAGGATTTCCGAATGGGGAAACCCGGCACCCGTCATGGGGTGTCACTCATGCCTGAATTCATAGGGTATGAGGGGGAACGTGGGGAAGTGAAACATCTCAGTACCCACAGGAAGAGAAAACAACCGTGATTCCGTGAGTAGTGGCGAGCGAAAGCGGATGAGGCTAAACCTTGGTCGTGTCAAGCCGGCAGGCGTTGCGGCTGGGGTGTTGTGGGATTTTCTCGTGGTGGTGCTGCCGCGCTGCCGAGGCTGTTGGTTCGTGTTAGTGGAAGGCCTCTGGAAAGGGTCGCCGTAGTGGGTGATAGCCCCGTACACGAAAATGCGTTCCGCGGTCTGGAGATTGTTCCCGAGTAGCAGCGAGCTCGTGGAATTTGCTGTGAATCTGCCGGGACCACCCGGTAAGCCTAAATACTCCCTGATGACCGATAGCGGACTAGTACCGTGAGGGAAAGATGAAAAGTACCCCGGGAGGGGAGTGAAATAGTACCTGAAACCGTGTGCCTACAAGCCGTCAGAGCCTTTGGGTGATGGCGTGCCTTTTGAAGAATGAGCCTGCGAGTTATGCTTCGTGGCGAGGTTAACCCGTGTGGGGTAGCCGTAGCGAAAGCGAGTCTGAATAGGGCGTGTAGTCGCGGGGTGTAGACCCGAAGCGGAGTGATCTACCCATGGCCAGGGTGAAGCGTCGGTAAGACGTCGTGGAGGCCCGAACCCACCAGGGTTGAAAACCTGGGGGATGAGCTGTGGGTAGGGGTGAAAGGCCAATCAAACTCCGTGATAGCTGGTTCTCCCCGAAATGCATTTAGGTGCAGCGTCGTGTGGTGGATGCCGGAGGTAGAGCACTGGATGGGCTAGGGGGCCGACAAGCTTACTGAACTCAGCCAAACTCCGAATGCCGGTATTTCTAGCGCGGCAGTGAGACTGCGGGGGATAAGCTTCGTAGTCGAGAGGGAAACAGCCCAGATCACCGGCTAAGGCCCCTAAGCGTGTGCTAAGTGGGAAAGGATGTGGGATCGCCCAGACAACCAGGAGGTTGGCTTAGAAGCAGCCACCCTTTAAAGAGTGCGTAATAGCTCACTGGTCAAGTGGTCCTGCGCCGACAATGTAGCGGGGCTCAAGCACACCGCCGAAGCCGTGGCAATGCCACATTAGATCCGCTTCCTTCCTTTGGGAGGGTTGTGTAGTCGTGGTGTTGGGTAGGGGAGCGTCCTGCATCCAGTGAAGCGGCGGGGTGACCTAGTCGTGGAGGGTGTGGGAGTGAGAATGCAGGCATGAGTAGCGAATGCAGAGTGAGAACCTCTGCCGCCGAATGACCAAGGGTTCCTGGGCCAGGTTAATCCGCCCAGGGTGAGCCGGGACCTAAGGCGAGGCCGACAGGCGTAGTCGATGGACAACGGGTTGATATTCCCGTGCCCGTGGCAGTGCGCCCGTGCTGAGGCCGGTGATGCTAACCATCCGAACCCGCTTGCTGGCCTTCGGGCTGGCTTGTTGGGGGAGCGTGGGATCCGATCCGGTAGTAGGCAAGCGATGGGGTGACGCAGGAGGGTAGTCCCGCCAGGCGGTGGTTGTCCTGGTGTAAGCCTGTAGCCCGACATGTAGGCAAATCCGCATGTCTGCCTTTGATGGCGAGGGTGAGAGGTGATGCGTAGCCGATTGAGGCGAAGTAGGGTGATCCCATGCTGCCGAGAAAAGCCTCTAGCGAGTGCTGTTGCGGCCCGTACCCTAAACCGACACAGGTGGTCAGGTAGAGAATACCAAGGCGATCGAGTGAACTGTGGTTAAGGAACTCGGCAAAATACCCCCGTAACTTCGGGAGAAGGGGGGCCGGAGGCTCTGAAGCTCTTCGCGGGCTAGGGGCAGCCGGCCGCAGAGACCAGGCCCAAGCGACTGTTTACTAAAAACACAGGTCCGTGCGAAGTCGCAAGACGATGTATACGGACTGACGCCTGCCCGGTGCTGGAACGTTAAGAGGACCTGTTAGCTCTTCGGGGCGAAGCGGAGAATTTAAGCGCCAGTAAACGGCGGTGGTAACTATAACCATCCTAAGGTAGCGAAATTCCTTGTCGGGTAAGTTCCGACCTGCACGAATGGCGTAACGACTTGGGCGCTGTCTCGACCACAGACTCGGCGAAATTGCACTACGAGTAAAGATGCTCGTTACGCGCGGCAGGACGGAAAGACCCCGGGACCTTTACTACAGCTTGGTATTGGTGCTCGGTTCGGCTTGTGTAGGATAGGTGGGAGACTGTGAAGCTGTCACGCTAGTGATGGTGGAGTCGTTGTTGAAATACCACTCTGGTCGAATTGGGTGTCTTAACCTCGGGCCATGATCTGGTTCAGGGACAGTGCCTGGTGGGTAGTTTAACTGGGGCGGTTGCCTCCCAAAGTGTAACGGAGGCGCCCAAAGGTTCCCTCAGCCTGGTTGGCAATCAGGTGTTGAGTGTAAGTGCACAAGGGAGCTTGACTGTGAGACTGACGGGTCGAGCAGGGACGAAAGTCGGGACTAGTGATCCGGCACCTCCTGGTGGAAGGGGTGTCGCTCAACGGATAAAAGGTACCCCGGGGATAACAGGCTGATCTTGCCCAAGAGTCCATATCGACGGCATGGTTTGGCACCTCGATGTCGGCTCGTCGCATCCTGGGGCTGGAGTAGGTCCCAAGGGTTGGGCTGTTCGCCCATTAAAGCGGTACGCGAGCTGGGTTTAGAACGTCGTGAGACAGTTCGGTCCCTATCCGCCGCGCGCGCAGGAGACTTGAGGAAGGCTGTCCCTAGTACGAGAGGACCGGGACGGACGAACCTCTGGTGTGCCAGTTGTTCCGCCAGGAGCACGGCTGGTTGGCTATGTTCGGAAGGGATAACCGCTGAAGGCATCTAAGCGGGAAGCTCGTTCCAAGATGAGGTCTCCCACCACCTTTGCGTGGTTAAGGCCCCCAGCAGACCACTGGGTTGATAGGCCAGAGATGGAAGCCCTGTGAGGGGTGGAGTTGACTGGTACTAATAGGCCGAGGGCTTGTTCATGACGAGTTGTTTGCATCCACTGTGCGACCCTGAGCACACAACCAGGGTTGCTCGAATTGAATACGCTTGAATTCACCGGATATTGTTGTCGGTGGTTTTGGCGGAGGGGGAACGCCCGGTCCCATCCCGAACCCGGAAGCTAAGCCCTCCAGCGCCGATGGTACTGCACTCGCCAGGGTGTGGGAGAGTAGGTCGCCGCCGACATTCAACGTGTTCAGTGGGCCCCCGCC
>NZ_JBHSKO010000059.1:0-5152 GCF_042657305.1 Pseudonocardia zijingensis
GGCTGGTGGACGGTCACGGCGCTGATCGACCACCTGCTCGGGCCGGCGGCACCGCAGGCCGAGGTCTTCCCGGTGATCGACTTCCAGGGAAAGCCCATCGGCTGGCTCACCCTCGCCGACCTCGCCGGCGTGTCCGTGGACGCGCGGCCGTCCACCGCGGTGCGGGAGGTGGTCCGGCCGTTGCCCCAGGACGGCATCGTCGGTGTGGACACGCCCGCCGGGGAGGTCCTGCGCCGGTCGATCGGGCCGGCCGGCCTCGTCGTCGCCCAGGCCGACGGGCGCGCGGTCGGGGTGATCGGGGTCGACGACGTGCGTCGGGCCGCCGAGCTCCAGGGCCTGCGGACCGGCGCGGTGCGAACCCGGTGATCACGGCGCCAGGCGTGAGTCGGGTCGGCTACCACGTCCGTCTCGTCGCCGGCCGCGGGAGCGCGGTGGACGGGGTGGCCGGCGTGGCCGACACGGCCCACATCACCGCGTGCTCCAACCCGGCCGCGTAGTCGCGGTCCGCGGCCTGCGGGCCGTACAGCTGCGTCTCGGCGGCGGCCAGTTCGGCGACGACCGCGCGCAGCGTGAGCGGTCTGTCGGTGCGACGGCCCGTCAGGGGCCCCGGCCCGGCCGTCAGCAGCCAGCGCAGGGCGTCGCGTGCTCCCTCGTGGTAGCGGCAGCCGCCCCCGACCCGCGCGGCCACGGCCCTGAGCTCCGCGGCGAGGGCGGCCGCGGGCCGTAACACGGCAGGCGCCTCGGACGTGGCGTCGCTCTTGCGGATGTCCGCCATCACAGCCTCCTCGGCCCCGGTGGTTGGCCGGCGTCGACGATGTGCCGCGGCCCGCCCGGCGACCAGGGCCGTTCGGCAGGTGTGCGTGAAGTCGGGACGTTCGCCCCCAGTGGCCACCGCCCGTACTCGATTCGCTGAAGTCCGGAGAGATGCCGACCCGGAGGACCCTTCGATGACGATCACAGCAGGCGGCGGTTCGAGCGCGGTCGCAGGCCGTGCGGACGTCGCCGAGCTGGAGCGGCTCGACGCGTGGTGGCGGGCGGCGAACTACCTGTCGGTGGGGCAGATCTACCTGCTCGACAACCCGCTGTTGACCGAGTCGCTGCGTCCGGAGCACGTCAAGCCCCGGTTGCTCGGGCACTGGGGTACCACCCCGGGCCTGACGTTCCTGTGGGCGCACCTCAACCGGGTCGTCGTGCGGCGGGGCTGGGATGCGCTGTTCGTGGCGGGGCCGGGGCACGGCGGTCCGGCCGTCGTGGCGGCGGCGTGGTTGGAGGGCACCTACAGCGAACGCTTCCCCGACGTCTCGCGGGACGCGGCGGGCATGCGCCGCCTGTTCCGGCAGTTCTCGTTCCCGGGCGGGGTGCCCAGCCACGCCGCTCCGGAGACGCCGGGGTCGATCCACGAGGGTGGTGAGCTGGGGTACTCGCTGGCGCACGCGTACGGGGCGGCGTTGGACAACCCGGACCTGCTCGTGGCGTGCGTGGTGGGCGACGGGGAGGCAGAGACCGGTCCGCTGGCCGCGTCGTGGCATGCGAACAAGTTCCTCGACCCGGTCTCCGACGGCACCGTGCTGCCGGTCCTGCACCTCAACGGCTACAAGATCGCGAACCCGACGGTGCTGTCGCGGATCCCGGAGCGGGAGCTGCTGGCGCTCCTCGAGGGGTATGGCCACGAGCCGGTGCTGGTGGACGTCGGCGCCGACGAGGACCCGATGGTGGTGCACGCCCGCGCGGCCGAGGCGATGGACCGCATCGTCGACACGATCGCCGGCATCCGTGCGCGTGCGGCGCGCGGCGAGCTGGGCGGGCGGCCGCGGTGGCCGGTGCTGGTGTTGCGCAGCCCGAAGGGCTGGACGGGGCCGCGGGTCGTGGACGGTCTGCCGGTCGAGGGCACGTGGCGGGCGCACCAGGTGCCGCTGGCGCGCGTCCGTGAGGAGCCGGAGCACCTCGCGCAGCTCGAGGAGTGGATGCGCTCCTACCGGCCCGAGGAGCTGTTCGACGACGAGGGCCGCCCGGTGTCGGGGCTCGACGCGGCGGCGCCCACCGGGGAGCGTCGGATGAGCGCCACCCCGCACGGGAACGGGGGCGAGCTGCTGCGGCCGTTGCGCCTGCCGGACTTCCGGGAGCAGACGGTCGCGGTGCCCCGGCCCGGGGCGGTCACCGCCGAGGCCACCCGGGTGGCCGGGCTCGCCGGGAGCACGGACATGCGCGCGGTGCTGGCCGCCGAACGGGACGGCCGGCCCGAGGCTGTGCTCGCGGTGGCGGTGTGGCTGCACCGGCTCCGCGCGCAGATCGCGGCGATGGCGGCTGCGCTGGGCGGGCTGGACGTGCTGGTGTTCAGCGGTGGGATCGGGGAGAACGCGCCGGAACTGCGTGCGCGGGCCGTCGACGGGCTGGGCTTCCTCGGGCTCGCGCTCGACGCGGGCGCGAACGCGGCGGCGGATCCGGAGGGCGAGACCGACGTCAGCGCGCCGGGCGCCCGCGCCCGCACGGTGGTGGTGCACGCCCGGGAGGACCTCGTCATCGCCGCCGAGGTGCGCAGGCTCCTCGCCGGCCGCTGATCCTCGTCAGGTCATGAGCACCGCGTGCAGGTCGCGGCGCGGGGTCGGCGGCAGGGCGGGGGCACCGGTCGCAGGCCAGCCGACGCGCACCACGAGCTGGGGGTGCTCCGGCACGTGCAGGATGTCGCGCCTGACCTGCAGGCGGGTCCTGTCGACCTCGAGGGCCTGGCTGAGCGGGGTGGTGGCGTGCCCGAGCCCGGTGGCCGCCAGCAGCACCGCGCTGGTGGCCTCGCCCGCCTCGAGGTGGTCGAGCACGTCGTCGCCTGCGGTGGTGACCACCAGCAGCTCGGCGGCGTCCTCGCCGGTGCCGTGCCCGGGCTGCCACGGTGCCTGCGCGCGCCCGGGCGTACCGAAGTGGCGCAGCGGGGACGGGCCGATGGCATCGATCACGGAGGCGGCGACGTGCGACGCAGGCACCCCGTCGTGGCAGCCGGAGAGCCGGTGGGTCCACACCCACAGCTCGCTGGCGTACCCGGGTTCCTCGCGCAGCAGCCGTTCGCCCTCCGCGATCACGGCGAGCAGCTTCTGGCGCCGCGCCGGATCGGTGACCGGGACGAGGCTCGCCCCGGTGCGTGAAGCCTGCTCGACGAGCTTCTGCAGGTGGTCGGCCGGGATCGGGCGCCTGCTCATGCGGCGCCGATCGGTGCGGCGCTCCGCGATCGCCGGGTACAGGGCAGCGGCGTCCGGGTCGCCCCCGCGGGGCTCGTGGCGCACGGAGACCGTGGCCAGGAGAGTGCGGTCCTCGGGGTCCGGCAGCCTGCGGACGTCCGCGGCGAGGTCGCGCGCGGCGAGGGCCACGCAGAGGTGGTGCAGGGCGGCGCCACAACTCAGGACGAGATCCCGCCGGTCCGGGTCGGTGGCGATCAGGTGGCGTTCCTCGTCGGCGTACAGCCGCACCTCGCCGGTGCTGATCCGCCAACGCCACGGCTGGCTGTTGTGCACCGACGGCGCTCGCAGAGCGTCCTCGACGGCTGCTTCGAGCTGCGACACTGCTGTGCCTCCGGGATGTCGTCGTGGTTCACGCGGGAAGCCCGCCCCCGACGGTCCCGCGCCGGGCCGCCCGGGACCAGCGGCGGTGGTCCCGGACCGGGGAGGACTCTCGCCTCCACACACCGGGACCCGCGCCCGCGGCGCGGGGGTGGGTCGACGGGCCACGCTTGCGGGCGAACGGAGGGGGCGGATGGAGAACCGGTCGCACCTGCCGATCGTGGTCGGGGTCGACGCGTCGGACTCGGCCCGTTCGGCCGCGTGCTGGGCCGCCGATCTGGCCGCGGCGTGGCGGTGCGAGCTCCACCTGCTGCACGCCGTGCCCGGCTCGGCGGACGACGCGGCGCCGGGATGGCTGCGTGAGATCGTCGACGCCGCGGAACGCGCCGGGGCGGGCCCCTGCCGCGTCGAGCTCGTCCCTGGCGGCCCGGCCGAGGCGCTCGGCGAGCGAGCGGCCCGGGCCCGGATGCTGGTGCTGGGCAGCTACGGGGAGGGCGCTCGGTCGGGGATGCTCGCCGGTTCGGTCGCGCTCGCGCTGGCCGGCGAGGTGACGTGTCCGGTCGCGGTCGTGCGGGGTCGGATGCCTCAGGTGCCGCCACCGCGCGGCGGCCCGGTGGTGGTCGGGGTCGACGGTTCGGCGACGTCGCACGCCGCCGCGCTCCTGGCGGCCGACATCGCCGGCTCGTTCGGGAACCGGCTGGTCGCCGTGCACGCGTGGTCCGAGGTCGAGGAGGGTGCGGGCGGGCTGCGCCGGCGTCCCGAGGACTGGGGCGAGCTCGCCCGGCAGGGTGGTGCCGTGCTCGCGGCCGAGGTCAGCGGGCTGGCGCAGCTCCACCCGGGGCTGGTCGTGCAGGAGGAGCTGGTGCACGACACCGCGGTGCACGTACTACTGGACCGGGCGGACGAGGCCCGGGCTCTGGTGGTCGGGCACCGCCGCGAGCGGGCGCCGTACGGCATGGGGCTGGGGTCGACGAGCCGTGCGCTGGTCGAGTTCGCGCCGTGCCCGGTCGTCGTCTCCGACGGGACGGGGTGACCGGGAGGGGTCACGGGTCCGAGGTCGGCCTGCGGGTGCTCGCCCGGAAGCCGGCGATCGCGGTCGGGAGCGTCGGGAAGATCCGGTCGTCCCCGATCCGCTCGCGCAGTCCGCTGCCGTCCAGGTAGACGAGGAGGTCCTGCTTGACGCGCGCCAGCGCGGGCACCACGCCGCGGCGGTCGAGCTCGTCGCACAGGGTGTGCAGGGCGTCGGCGGCCGTGATGTCGAGCTCGACGATCGCCTCGGTGTTGAGCAGCAGCCACCGGGCGGGCGGGTCGGCGTCGTCGAGGGCGGCGAGGGCCCTGCGTCGGAAGTTCTCGGCGTTGGCGAAGCACAGCGGCGCGTCGTACCGGTAGACGACGAGCCCGGGCTTCGTGGTGGCGGTCGGGTAGTCGTCGACGTCGTGCATGCCGGCGAGGCCGGGGACGAAGCCCAGGATGCCGTCGTGCGGGCGGGAGACCTTGCGCAGCAGGTCGAGGATCGAGATCGCCACCGCGACGAGCACGCCGTTCAGCACCCCGACGGCCAGCACCGCCGCCGTGGTGACGAGCGCGATCGCGAGCTCGGAGCGGCG
>NZ_JBHSKO010000060.1:0-4850 GCF_042657305.1 Pseudonocardia zijingensis
CCTCGGCCAGGTGGAGGTCGGTGCGGCACACCCCGCAGGCCTGCACCCGCACCCGCACCTCCCCCGGCCCGGGCGACGGCTCCGGGAGCTCGACGGCGTGCAGCGGCCCGCTGCCGATCGGCCCCGGACGGTCGGCGACCCACGCACGCATGCCCACGCCGCGCAGCGCGCCAGGATGAGGGGTACCGACGCTCAGCCCGTCGTGGCCCTCATCGCGCCTGCGCACCCGGCGATCGAGCGGCTTCCAACAGCACCCGGCGCTCGGCGGCGCCGATGGCCCTGCGCGCCGCGTCGATCGCGTCCGGGTTCACCGAGATCGACGTGATCCCGGCACGGACGAGGTGATCGGCGTACTCCGGGTGGGCCGACGGCGCCTGTCCACACAGCGACGAGGTGATGCCGAGACGCCGTGCCGTGGTGATGATCTGTTCGACGGCGGCGAGCACGGCCGGGTCGGTCTCGTCGTACAGCTCGGCGCACTCCGCCGAGTCGCGGTCGACGCCCAGCACGAGCTGCGTGAGGTCGTTGCTGCCGATCGAGACCCCGTCGATCCCCAGGTCCACGTAGGCAGGCAGCCAGTGCAACACCGATGGGACCTCGGCCATCACCCAGCGGTGCATCCCGCGGTGCGACCCGAGCGGGCTCGATTCGACCAGCTCGAGGCAGGCCTCGAGCTCCCAGCGGGTGCGGACGAACGGGATCATCAGGTGCAGGTTGGTGGTGCGGTCGCGGACCTCGGCGAGCGCCCGCAGTTCGAGCGCGAAGAGGTCGGGCTCGCGCAGGTACCGGTAGGCGCCCCGATACCCGATCATCGGGTTGTGCTCGTCGGGTTCGTGGGCTGCGCCTCCGGCCAGGCCGCGGAACTCGTTGCTGCGCAGGTCCGTCGCCCGGTAGACGACGGGTCGGGGGGCGAACGGCTCGGTGATGCGCAGCAGCGCCGTGGACAGCGCGGCCACGAACTGCTCCTGCTCCCCCCGGGCGAGCACCTCCCGCGGGTGGCGGCCGCCGAGCGCCTCGGTGAGGAGGAACTCCGCCCGCAGCAGCCCGACCCCGTCGACCGGACGCGCAGCTGCCGCCTCGGCCTGCTCGGGCATCGCGAGGTTCACGTAGAGGCGGGTGCCGATCGATTCCGGCGAGGCGATCGCCACCGGCTGGGGTTCCGCCCGGACCGATGTCACCGCAGACGCGCCGGGTCGTACCTCGCCGGCGCTCCCGTCCACGGTGACCAGCTGTCCGTCGCTCAGCCCGGCGGTCGCGTCCCGCGCGCCGACGATGCACGGCACGCCCAGCTCACGGGCGACGACCGCCGCGTGGCACGTGGTGCCACCGTGGTCGGTGACGAGGGCTGCCGCCCGCCGCACCGTCGGCAGCCAGTCCGGATTGGTCATCGGGGCGACGAGCACCTCGCCCGCCTGCAAGGCAGCGCCCTCGGCCGGGGACGTGAGCACCCGCACCCGACCCGAGGCCGTGCCCGGTGATGCGGCGAGGCCGCGGACCAGGGGTTCGCCGCCGCCGGTCGTTCTCGGCGCCGGCGCCTCGGTGAGCGTCGTGATCGGACGAGCCTGCACCAGCCAGGTGCGGCGGCCGGTCATCGCCCACTCCACGTCCTGTGGAACGCCGAAGTGCTGCTGCACGCGCAGCGCGAGACGCGCGACATCGCACGCCTCCTCGTCGGACAGCACGCGCGCATCGGCTCTCCCCGGTTCGAGCGGAACCGTGCGGTCACCGCCGTCCTCGCCGCGGACGATCTCGTGGGTCTGGTGCCCCACTCGCACGGCGACCAGCCGGGTGCCGGACGCCCCCACGCGGTACGTATCGGGCTCCACGGCGCCGCTGACGACCACCTCGCCCTGCCCGAACGCCGCCTCGACGACCACGACGTCGCGCCGGCCGGTGGCGGGGTCCGCGGTGAACGCCACGCCGGCACGGTCCGCGCGCACCATGAGCTGGACGACGACCGCGATGGCCGGCTCGGCCGTGTAGCCGCGGGTCGCCCGGTAGGCGACGACACGAGCGCCGAAGAGCGACGCCCAGCACCGCAGGATCCGCTCGACGAGGGCGCGTGTGCCGCGGACATTGGTGAAACTGGCGTTCATCCCTGCGAAGCTGGCGTCGGTGCCGTCCTCGCCGACGGCCGACGAGCGCACGGCGACCGTCGCACCGCCCGAGCCATCCGGCAACGCCGCATACGCGACGCGGATCTGCTCGACCAGCTCGGCGGGCAGCCCGGCCCGGTGCACGGTCTCCGCCGCGCGCCGGCACAGCGCTGCCAGCTCGACCGGGTCGTCGACCGCCGCGACGGCCCGCTCGTGCAGCTGGGCGAGCTCCTCCCGAACCCCCGCCCGGGACATCGCGTCCAGGTAGACCGCGGCCGGCACGACGAAACCCGGCGGCACCGGCAGGCCTGCGGCGATCAGCTCACCGAGGTTGGCGGCCTTGCCACCGACTTCGGGGGCGGCACCGGCGCCGACGCCGGCCAGATCGAGCACGGCCGGGCCGACGAGGGTGGTCATCCCACTGCGCCCGGCTCAGGGCGGACGACCGCCACCGGGCAGTGCGCGCGGTGCAGGACGGCGTTGCTGACCGAGCCGAGCACGAGACCGGCGAGCCCGCCACGGCCGCGCGACCCGACCACGAGCAGCTGCGCGCGCAGCGACTGTTCGACCAGGGCGTGCGCTGGGCGGTCGCGGCTCACGAGGCGCTGGACGTGGACATCCGGGTACTTCTCCGCCCACCCGGCGAGCCGCTCGGCCAGCACCTCGCGCTCGTCGTTCTCGATCGCGTCCCAGTCCAACAGGGGCGCCATCGTCGGATCGACGATCAGGTCCCACCAGGTGTGCACCGCCACCAGCGGTACCTTCCGCGCGGCGGCGGCCTCGAAGGCGAAGGCGAGCGCGGCCTCGCTGATCGGTGAACCGTCCACGCCGACCACGACCGGCGCGGCCGGGTCCGGTACCTCGGCCTCGCCGCGGACAACCACCACGGGGCACTCCGCGCGCGAGGCCAACGCCACGGCGACCGACCCGAGCAGCAGGCCGGCCACGCCACCGACGCCGCGGTCGCCGATGACGACGAGCTCCGCGTGCTCCGCCTCGGCGCTCAGGACGGGGATCGGGTACCCGACGACCAGTTGCTGCTGCACCTCGAGCGCCGGCTGCTCGTGCTCAGCGAGCTGCGCCGCCTCGGTCAGCTGCCGCCGGGCGGTGTCGAGCATGACGTCGCGGTACCTGTCACCCAGCGCCGCCAGCCCAACGGGCTGCCCGGACATCCACTCGAACGCCATCACCACCCGCAGCGGCAGGCCGCGGCGAACGGCCTCCTGTGCCGCCCACCGCACGGCGCGCCGGGCGGGCTCCGAGCCGTCGACACCGACGACGACGGTCGAGCCAGGTCGTGTTGTGCTCATCGTTTTTCCTCCTCGGGTCTCCCGACCACGGTCGCCCCCGCAGCCCTGCCGACGGCAGTGGCGCGAGTCCCCCGATCGACAGGCCTTCCGGCCCGCCTGTGGGTGCCCGGCTGCAGTGCCGACGGGCGGTGGGTTCGCGCCGCCGTGACCTCCGCCCGCGGCGGCCAGGGCCGTCCGCCCCTGCCCGCTGCACGTGCTCGTCGGCACGCTGGCGTCCGTTCTGGGTGAGGAGGTGATCGATGACGACATCCGGGATCACCGCCAGCGCCGGCACGGAAACCGCAGCGCAGCAGCCACCCCGTGACGGTGCAGTTGAGCGGAGCCCTGGTGACGAGCCGCCCCGTCGTCGTCCACCCCGACCCGTCCGAGGCCGGACACCGAGCCCTGCGATGGGCCGCCGCGGAAGCGGATCGCCGCAGCTCGGTCCTGCAGCTCGCCCCGGCTCGCGGTTCGGCCCACGACGCGCTGCGGAAGCTGTCCGCGGACGCGGCCGTGGTAGTGGTCCCCGCGACGCTCACCGACGTCACCGCCGTGGTCGCCTCGTCGTACTGCCCGGTCGTGGTCGCGCCCGCGGAACCCCCGTCGCCGGGAGCCGACGCCGGACCGGTCGCGCTCGCGGCCGCCCCGTGGACCGGCGAGGACGTCATCGACGCCGCATTCGAGGAGGCGTGGCGTCCGGTCGGGGCGCTCCACTGCTCGTGGTCCGAGCCTGGTATCAGCCTCGGCCGGCTACAACCCGGCCCGATCGCGGACTGGGACCGCCCGCAAGAGCGGGCGCGCCGCGAACTGGAGCTGGCGATCTCGCCATGGCGGATCGTCCACCCCGGCGTCGACGTCCGGTGCATCGCCGTCCAGGACGATGCCGCCGAGCTGCTGCTCGCCCGCTCCCACCGCGCCCCGCTGCTCGTGCTCGGCCGGTCCACCCGAGGCGCACTCCTCGCCGGCCTCTCCGAATCCCCGGTGACGGCGCTGTTGCGCACGGCCCACTGCCCGGTCCTGATCGTTCCGCCGGAGGGACCGCCCCGGACGACCTGGCTGCCGGACCGCGCGAGCAGGTGGGCGTCCTCCCTGCGCTGAGCCGCCGCCGACGCTCACGTGGCACGGTCGCGCGCTCCTCTCGTCGGCTGGAACACCGGCGCACACCTTCCACGGCGCCGCGCTCCACGACGACGGGCGGAGGTCCCGCCGCACGGGGTCGACTGCCCCTCCCGGCCGCCCCGACCGTGGAGCAGGGTGGGTCGCAACGAGGTGAGGGGGATCCGCGTGGGTGAGGCGACGGGCGGACCTGCAGCTGCGGTGCACGAGACCCACATCGGTGTGGTGCTCCTGCTCGGCGAGCGGGCCTACAAGCTGAAGAAGCCGGTGCGCACCCCGTTCCTCGACTTCGGCAACCCGGACCTGCGCCGCGCCGTTCTGCAGCGCGAGCTGGAGCTCAACCGCCGCC
>NZ_JBHSKO010000061.1:0-4366 GCF_042657305.1 Pseudonocardia zijingensis
AGTCGGTGGTGCTCGACGCATCCTGGACCGCCGCCCCGCACCGCGCAGCCGCGGCGGAGATCGCGTGGCGCACGAACAGCGAGCTGGTGCAGCTGCGGTGCCGTGCCGAGGCGCAGACCGCGGCCCGGCGCATCGCCGGGCGGGCCCCGGGCGCGTCCGACGCCACGGCCGCCGTCGCCACCCTGATGGCGCGCACCGCCGACCCCTGGGCGGACGCCACCACGATCGACACCACCGGACCGGTCGGGGCCTCGGCGGAGCGCGCCGCAGCGGTGTGGCGAGATGCCGCGGTGTGAGGGCACCGCGCGGACCAGCACGGATGGGCTGTTCCGCCCCATCCCCGGGAGGTGGGACTGCGCTTCCCCTGTGATGGACCCCGACGTACGGTGGGGTGCTCCGACCATTGAGAGGCAGAATCCGTGGCCATCTCCGTGTTCCTGCTCGACGACCACGAGATCGTCCGCCGCGGCATCGCCCAGCTGCTGGAAGCCGAGGAGGACATCACGGTCGCAGGCGAGGCGAGCACCGCCACGCAGGCGCTGGCCAGGATCCCCGCCCTGCGCCCGGACGTCGCGATCCTCGACGTCCGACTACCGGACGGCGACGGGGTCACCGTCTGCCGCGACATCCGCTCAGCCGTCACCCCGCCGCCCGCCTGCCTGATGCTCACCTCCTACGCCGACGACGAGGCCCTGTTCGGCGCCATCATGGCCGGGGCGTCGGGCTACCTGCTCAAACAGGTCACCGGCATGGACCTCGTCGGCGCCGTCCGCACGATCGCAGCAGGCGGTTCGCTGCTGGACCCCAACGCCACCGCCGCCGTGCTGGAACGGCTGCGCAAAGGCGACGAACCCGCCGACCCCCGCTACGCGTCGCTGAGCCCCCAGGAACGCCGCATCCTGCACCTCATCGCCGACGGCCTCACCAACCGCCAGATCGGCGCCGAGATGTTCCTCGCCGAGAAGACCGTCAAGAACTACGTGTCCTCGCTGCTGCACAAGCTCGGCTTCTCCCGGCGCACCGAGGCCGCCGTCTACGCCGCCGAGCTGCGCAAGGACGGGAGGACCCGCTGACCCGGATCGAGGGCGAGAGGTGACTTCGCAGGACGAGCCGCGCAGCGTCGAGGGCGGGGAACTGCCGCAGGGCGGCGCCGGGCAGTACGCCCACGGGCCGGCTCACCGCGATCCTGACGACGCGACCACCCGGGAGCCGCTGACGTTCGCCGACGTCCCGCGCCTGGAGCTGGACCAGCTGTTGAGCCAGGTCGTGGAGCGGGCGCAGGAGGTCATGGCCACCCAGGGCAGGCTGCGCGGCCTCCTGCGCGCCAACCAGCTCGTCATCGGCGACCTCGACCTCCCGGCAGTGCTGCGCCGGATCGTCGAGGCCGCGCGCGACCTCGTTGGGGCCCGCTACGCGGCCCTCGGCGTCATCGCGCCCGCCGGAGGGCTCGCCGAGTTCGTCCACACCGGGATGCCGGACGACGTCGTCGGGCTGATCGGACACCTGCCCCAGGGGAAGGGGCTGCTCGGCGCGCTCATCGACGACCCCCACCCGATCCGGCTGGTCCGCATCGCCGACGACGAGCGTTCCTCGGGTTTCCCGCCCGGCCACCCGCCGATGACCAGCTTCCTCGGGGTGCCGATCCGGATCCGGGACGAGGTGTTCGGCAACCTCTACCTCGCCGAGAGCGAGCGCGGTGAGTTCAGCGCCGAGGACGAGGACCTGTGCACCGCCATCGCCGCCACCGCCGCCGTCGCGATCGACAACGCCCGCCTCTACGAGGCCGCCCGCGCCCGCGGCAAGTGGCTCCAGGCCTCGGCGAGCATCACCCGCCAGCTGTTGTCCCCCGACACGGAGCAGGGGCAAGCCCCGCTGCGGCTCATCGCGCAGCGCTGCCTCGAGGTCGCCGATGCCGACCTGGTCCTGGTCGCGCTGCCCGGCGCGGACGACGAGCTGCAGATCGAGGAGGTCGCCGACTCCGGTTCGCAGCGTCTGCGCGGCATCAGCGTGCCCCTGGCGGACTCGTTGCTCGGCCGCGTGTTCACCACAGGGCGTCCGCTCCGGATGGCGCACGTCGGCGCGGAAGCACACCAATTGGCCCTCAGCGCGAGCCACCTCGACGTGGGGCCGGTCCTCGTGGTCCCGCTGCTCGCGTCGGGCGGGCCCCGCGGGGTGCTGGCCGCGGTCCGCGAACGCGGACGGGTCGGGTTCGCCGACACCGACCTCGACATGGCGCTCAGCTTCGCCAACCACGCAGCCCTCGCCGTCGAGCTGGCCCAGGCCCGGGCCGAGCAGCAGCGCGCCGCGATGCTCGACGAGCGCGACCGCATCGCGGCCGACCTGCACGACCAGGTCATCCAGCGGCTCTTCGCCGCCGGGCTGTCGTTGCAGAGCGTCGCCATGAGCCTGGGACCCGGCCGGGCCACGGACCGGATCCTGAGCACCGTCGCCGACCTCGACGCCACGATCAGCCAGATCCGCACCACCATCTTCGAGCTGCACGACCAGCGCACCACAGCGCCCGGCGGCCTGCGCGCCCGGCTCGTGGACGTCACGTCCGATGCCGCGGAAGCGCTCGGGTTCGACCCCACGATCCGCTTCGACGGACCGATCGACACCCTGCCGCCCGAGATCGCCGACGACCTCGTCGCCGTGCTGCGCGAGTCGCTGGCGAACGTCGCCCGCCACGCACACGCGCGCAGCGCTGCCGTGGAACTCGCCGTCGGGCCCGACCTGCTGAGCCTTTCCGTGCACGACGACGGGATCGGCTTCAGCGACACCGCGCGCAGCAGCGGCCTGGCCAACATGCGCCGCCGCGCCGAACGCCACCACGGCGAGTGCCACGTGGCGCGCCGCGCCCCGAGCGGCACGACCGTGCGCTGGACGATCCCCCGCCGCTGAGCGGTACCCAACGGGTCACGCGCGACTTCGACGATCGGTCCCGCACGGGCGGGAGCACGTCAGAGCGTCGTGCGACGCCACAGCGGCTCGACGTGCGCCCACTCCCGTTCCCATCGCCGCGCGTTCACGGAGCCGGTCGCGCGGCGCACCGCCAGCCAGACGGCGACCAGCAGCGTGCCGCCCGCGCACAGCACCCCGAAGGCCGCTGCGATGCCACCGACCACTGCGTTCGCGGTAGTGGTCGGGCGGGAGGTGAGCGCGCCCGCAGCGTCGATCCACACGTCGATCTCGGCTCCTGCCGGCAACGTTTGCCGGACCACGACGGATCCGGTGTGTTCGTGGCCGTTCCGATCGAGCCAGCGGGCTGCCACCCGCGCCGGCATCGGCCCGCCGACGTCGACGATCGTCGCGTTCGCGTCCTCGAGCAACACGGCTCGCACCTGCGACGTCGTCGTGCGCTGGAGTTCGGCGCGTTCGGCCGCACGGCCGTACGTGCCCAGCCCGGTCACGGTGGCGGCCACGACCAGCAGCAGCGCGGCCGCGGTCAGGATCCAGGCGACAGCGTCCTCGACGCGGTCGGTGCCGCGCCGCGGCAGCCGGTTCACGACCGGTGTGTGGTCCGGGTCAGTACGCATCGGAGGCTCCTCTCACGGGTGCCGGGATGACCGCCACCGCGCGTTCGTGCTGTCCGCACATCGGTGTCCTCCTCGGTCTCGGTGACCACGTTTCCCTGTCGACGCACCGGGCGGAACCAACCGGAGGCCCACTGCGAGGAGGCGGGAGTCCCGTCGTGCGCGGGACCGCTGCTGCCGATCGCGGGGTTGTCCGATCACCGCAGCCGGCCGTTCGGCCGGAGGCGCGGCGGTTCGCGACGGACTTCTACGCTCGTTCCCGCTCCAGCAGCTGGTGCAGCGCGGCCTGCTCGGCCCGCAGGGCCGCGACCTCACCGGAGGGTGCCTCGACGACGTCGCGCGTGCGGGTGTCCGCCCCGTAGTCGTGGTGCGCGAGCTCGCTCGCGATCTGGTCGCTGCGCTTCGCCGCGATCAGCAGGATCGCGCCCTGCAGCGCCGCGAGGCAGCTCAGAACGAGGTTCAACAGGATGAACGGGTACGGGTCGAACCCTTCGGCGCCGTCGATGCCCATCCACACGCCGAGGAACAGCAACGACGCCAGGACGAACGTCCACGACCCCGTCCTCGCGTTCCTGGTGGCCGTCTCGGCGCTGTTCCCCCGCGTCCCCGGACCGCTGCTGGCGGTACTGCTGGCCGCCGCGGACACGGCGTGGTTCGCGCTCGACCGGCTCGGCGTGCGGCTCGTCGGGCCGGTCCCCGGCGGGCTCCCCCTCCCGGAACTGCCGCCGGTGACCGCCGCCGACCTGGCCGACCTCCTGCTCCCGGCCCTCGGCATCGCGATCGTCGGCTGCTCCGACAACGTCCTCACCGCACGCGCCTTCGCCGCGCGGAAG
>NZ_JBHSKO010000062.1:0-3160 GCF_042657305.1 Pseudonocardia zijingensis
ATGGTTCGACGCCGATCCTGGACCGGTTCATCGAGCTGGTGCGCCTGCACCCGGACCGGTTCATCTTCGGGTCGGATGCGGTGAAGCCGGAGTCGAACGCGCAGTACTTCCGCCATCACCACGACCTCGACCCGATCTGGGTGCGCATCCGCGACGAGATCGGGGCGCAGGCGCTGGCCAACGTCCGCTACCGGGTGCTGGAGAGCCGGCTGGCCGACGCGCAGCGGGACGTCCAGCAGTGGGTGTTCAACGAGTGGTCGGATCCGACCTCGCGGCGGCAGTGGAACGCGCTGTTCGACGAGCTCGACCTGACCGCACCGCGGCGGCGGATCACCCACGACTGGTTCGAGACCCAGCAGCGGCTCGGCCGGATCACGGCCACGGCGAGCGGTGTGGGCCCGGACTACCTGCTGCCGGACGGCACGGTGCTCGACGGGTCGCCGATGCTGCTCGGCACGAACAACCGGCAGGTGCAGAGCCTGATCGGGTGGCACAACGCCGTCACCTCGAAGGTCGTGGCCGGCCGCAGGCTCTCGGCCCGGCTGATCCTCTCCGCGTTGAAGGCGTCCTGGTTCGACCACAAGAACGCCCGCGACGACCGGCGGACGGCCAAGGAGGCCCGGCGCGCGGCACGGGTCTTCGAGCTGGACGCGGCCACCCACACCGGCGAGTTGGGTCTGCTCGACGCCGCGGGCGACCCGTACACGGTGCAGGCCGTGATCTCGGCCGGTCAGACCGGGCACGCCACCACCCCCGCCTGGGCGCGGCGGGTGCTTGAACTGACGCAGGAGTCGGAGCTGCGGCGGATCGAGGACCACGGGGAGCGGCGGCGCACCGCCCGGAAGCTGCTGGTGCACACGGGGATCGCGGCGGGTGTGTTCGCCGGTGTGGTGGCGATCGGTGGCTGGGCCCTGTGGCCGGTGCTGACGACCACGACGGCGGGCTACGTGGCGTTCGCGGTGCGTGGTGCGCTGGGTCTGCACCGCGGTGCGTACAGCCAGCAGATGCGCGTGCTGGTGGAGTCGATCCTCGAACGCGGCCAGTTCAACGTCGACACGATCCGGCGCCTGATCGAGACCATGCGCAAGTACGCGTACTTCGATCGCGCCTCCTCGCGGCACCTCACGAACCTCGAGCAGGTCTCCAACGACTTCCTCGTGGTCGCGCACGTGCTGCAGGACAAGCTGCTGGATTCGACCGCAGGCGAGACGGCGCGGGCGCGGTTCATGACCGCGCTGCGGCTGTTCTCGGACTTCCTCGACCGGGCAGGCAACGCGCTGGGCGCGCAGGGCCAGTCGTTCCACGGGCTGAACCCGCACGGCGGTCTGCTGGGCAGGCTGCTCAACACGGTGCTGGCGCTGACGTTCGTGGTGAACGGGTTCGGACACCTGCACGGCATGCTGACCGGCGACGGGTTCGTGTTCGCGGTCAACGCGGCCTACTTCCTGGCCGACCTGTTGTTCTTCGGGCAGGCGGGCCCGTCGGCGGTGACCGGCTGGGCCGGCTGGGACGTGGGTGGCCACCCGCTCGTGCGCAAGCTCGTGCACCGGCTGGCGCTGCCGATGATCACCGTGGCGAACGTGCTGCTCGCCCTGCAGTTGGCGTTCATCGACAACTCGGGGATGGTCATCCCCGCGATGGCGCTGACCCTCTCGTCGGGCTACCTGAAGATCCTGGGCGGCATCAGCGAGGGCAAGCTGGGCCGCCTGGCACCGCGTCGCGGCGCGCTGGCCAACGGGGTGCTCAACGGCAGCCTGATGTCCTTCGGGGTCATCACCCTCCTGCCGGACCACTGGTTGCAGCTGCTCGGGGCCGCGGTGCTCGCACCGTTCGTCGTGTTCGGCGTGTCGAAGCTCGACCTGTGGCGGTCGCGGCGCACCCGGGCGCCGCCGATCGACCAGCAGCGGTTGGCCGAGCTCGCCGAGCGGCTCCGGTTGGTCCGGGACGCCCTCGAGGCGGTGCCCGGCTTCCGTTGGGACCACAACCAGCGGCTGTGGGAGCGCGAGCTCGCCGAGGTCGAGAAGCAGCTCGCCGAGCTCGACCGGGCCGCCCTGACCGGCCCGGTCCCGACACACCGGATCGACCGCGTCGGGCAGCGCGCGACCCGGGCCGTCGACGGGCTGTCGGCCGTGCTCCCGCGCGTCGGGGCGTTGGCGGTCGAGCCGCTGGGCCCGGCCCGCGAGGGCTTCGAGTCGGCGCTACGGGCAGTCCGGCCGATCGACACGGTGACCGGCGCCGCCGGTGCCACCGTGCTGGTCGTGCCCGCCTCGGCGCTGCGCGCGCGGGGTGTCAGCGACCGGACGCTGCGGAACGTGATCGCCTACACCCTCGACGGCCGGGTGTTCGTCACCGACGAGCAGCTCCGGACGATCCGCGAGCGGGAGGCCGCGGGCCTGCTGCCGTCCGGCTGGTGGGAGGAGGTGCTCGCCCACGAGCACACCTACCGGGT
Source organism: Pseudonocardia zijingensis (assembly GCF_042657305.1). Lineage (NCBI taxonomy): Bacteria > Bacillati > Actinomycetota > Actinomycetes > Pseudonocardiales > Pseudonocardiaceae > Pseudonocardia > Pseudonocardia zijingensis. The sequence continues at coordinate 2,450 of NZ_JBHSKO010000062.1, forward strand.
GAACCGGCCCGCGCCGGGCACCGCTGCCGACGAGGTCGAGACGTGGCGCGCGCAGCGCCGGGCCAACGCCGGGCGGCTGGTCGGCCACTGGCTGCGGGCGCATGCGACCGGACCGTCCGGCGTCCGGCGCGGCCTTGCCCGGGCCGCGGTGGTCGCCGGCATGTCCGTGCTGCTGGTGGCCGGGGCCGCACCTCCGGCTGCCGCCACGGGCGGGGCCGGCGCGGTGGCCGAGGTCGGTCTGTCGGTCGCGCTCTGGGTCGGCACCCCGGTCGGCCTGGTGGCGGCCGGGGCCGCCGCGGTCGCCCTGGTGGCGGTCGCGTCGTGGCGTGGCGGCTCGAAGGCGCGGGGACGGGCCCTGCACGCCGTCTTCTGGATGACCGGCCTGGTGATCGTCGCCGGCGTCGTCGGCCTCGTGGCGATCGGCGGCCCCGTCGTGCTCGACGCGTCCGTCGGCACCACGCTGCTGCCCGCGTCGTGGGGTGTGCGGATGACGGCGTGGGGTGGCGTGCTGCTCGCGTCGACCGGAGCCCTCGTGGCGTTCAACGCCGTGCTGTGGGCGGCGCGGCAGGTGGTGAGCCGCCGAACCGAGGCGCGCGAGCACCTGGTGGCCGGTCACCGGTGGGTGGTGCTGGAGCGGCTGGTGGACGGTCTGGGGTCGGCCCGGGGTCGGGTTGCGGTGGACGAGTTGGTGGCTGCCGAGGCTCGGGTGCG
>NZ_JBHSKO010000063.1:0-2998 GCF_042657305.1 Pseudonocardia zijingensis
CCTCGGCCAGGTGGAGGTCGGTGCGGCACACCCCGCAGGCCTGCACCCGCACCCGCACCTCCCCCGGCCCGGGCGACGGCTCCGGGAGCTCGACGGCGTGCAGCGGCCCGCTGCCGATCGGCCCCGGGTGGTCGACGACCCACGCACGCATGCGGACCACGGTCGGCCACCCGCGGCGCCCGGCGCCGGAGCCGAGGGTCCCGGGCCATCAGGGCCTTCCCGCCCTTCCTCCGCCACCGGCCCGCGGCGATCGTGCCCGGGGCGCAGGGCTGAGGAGGACAGGATGAAGGACATCGACGACCCGGTCGGGGACGACGTCGACCGCGCGCTCGCCGCGTTGTACGGGGACGACGACGAACTCTCGGCAGCAGCTCCGGCGCACCTCCCGCATACCGAGCCCGAGGATTCCGTGCCCCCCGTACGAACGGCACCGCCGTACGTGCCTATCGGACGAAGGGGCCGCTCGTACGAAACTCGGGCGTGATCGCTCAGGCCTGCAGGGCGGCGATGCGGACCCCGATGACGCCACGCACCGACCCGGCGAGCACGGCGGCGATGTGCCGCTCGGTCTCGTCCTCGCACGGGTCGCCGAGGGTGACGATGCCGTCGTGCACCTCGACGTGCCAGCGGCCGGGCCGGGCGTAGTGCTCCAGGCGGTTGCGCACGTCGCGGGCGAGCTGGTCGTCGTCGCGCGCGATCGCGGCCAGGATGTCGCGGCGCGTGACGATGCCGACCAGCTCCCGGCCCCGGACGTCACCGGCGATCACCGGGACGGACCGCACGCGGTGGGCACGCATGGCCTCGACGAGGTCGGCCACGTCGGTCGTGCGGGTGGCCACCAGCACGTCCGGCGTCATCACGTCCCGGACGGTCTGCGGCACCGCACCGGCCACGAGCTCGGCGGCCAGCAGCGGAGAGCGGGCGTCGTGCCGCGTGCGGCCGTGCAGCAGATCGATCTCGGTGACCATGCCGACGACCTGCCCGCCCGCGACGACGGGCAGGGCGGTGAACCGGTTCTCGGCCAGCACGCGCGCGGCCGCGGCGGCGGTCACGTCGGGCTCCACCGAGACCACGGGGCTGCTCATGACGTCCCGAACCTGCATGTCGCTCTCCCTCTTCAGACCGTGCTGGCACTGGTGGCCGCACGGGCGACGTCGAACCCCCAGGCCCGGGCACGGTCGAGCTCGCCGTCCCGCAACGGCCCCTGCGTGCCGATCACGCGGAACGTCTCCGGGCGGGCGACGAGGTCGTAGCCGAGACGGCGCAGCCTGCGCGCAGCTCCGGCCGCCGCGGAACCGGGCAGCCGTGGACGGTCCATCCGGGTGTCGAACGCCGCCGCCCGTGCGCCCGCCTGCGCCTTAGCCGTGGTGGCGAGCCACTCCCGCAAGCCGATCTCGGCCGGCTGCGCGCCCGACTGCTCGGCCGCTGACCGCCGGGTCGACATCCGGGTCATGGCGAACGCGTGGGTCGGGCCGCCGACCACGAGCAGGTCGACCCGGTCGACGGGCTGCCCGGCCTCGCTCACGTCGGCGACGCGGACCTGCCCCGTCTCGCCCAGTCCGTCGGCCAGCCCGCGGGCCACCTCGTCGGCGATCCGCCGCGTATTGCCGAAGACCGATTCCACGACCACGAGTGCGCGCATGCGCATTGCCTCCGTCCCTCATGCCCGGAGTCAGACTCCTGGGGCGAGGGTTTCCGGGGCAGGGCTGCACCTCCCGCACCTGCGGGACGTCCGCAGTCACCACGGCGGGCCGAAGGTCCCGCACCGGTGACCAACGGACCGCGGCACCGGGACCGAGGACCGCTGCCGGGCACGCCGGTCCGCGTCGACGCTGGCGGCCATGGTGATGACGTCGACGGGACCCGACCGGGACACGGTGCTCGACGCACTGCGGCTGGCGATACGCGCGCCGTCGGTGCACAACACCCAGCCCTGGGGCTGGCGCGTCGACGGCCGGGCCGTCCTCCTGTACGCCGATCCCTCGCGCCAGGCACCCGCGACCGATCCGTCCGGCCGCGACCTCGTGATCAGCTGCGGGGCGGCGCTGCACCACCTGCTCGTCGCGCTCGCCGCCGCAGGCTGGGGCGGCCGCGTGCGCAGGCTCCCCGACCCGGACCGGCCCGACCACCTCGCCACCGTGGAACTCGGCCCGCACGCCACCAGCGGCGCCGACGCCGAGCTCGCGAGGGCGATCCCGCTCCGCCGCACCGACCGCCGCCGCTTCACCTCGTGGCCGGTGCCCGGCGAGCTGATCGGTGGGATGGCCGAGCTCGCCGAGAGCCAGGGCCTCACGCTGCATGCGGTGACGGAGCCGAAGCCGCGCTGGCGGCTGTACCAGGCCATCGCGGCGGCTGCCGAGGTCCAGGAGGCGGACCCGGCCTACGCCACGGAGATCGACCGCTGGAGCGGACGCGCCGCGCTCGCCGCCGACGGGGTGCCCGCGGCGAACACCCCGTCACCCCACCCGGTCCCGGGCCGGATGCCGATGCGCACCTTCGCCGGCCCCGCGCTCACCGAGACAGCCACGAGTGGCGAGCCGGAGAACGCCGCCCTGCTCCTGCTGTCGACCCCCGCCGACACGCCCACCCACTGGCTGCGCGCCGGCGAGGTGACCAGCGCCGTCCTGCTCACCGCCACCCGCGCCGGGCTCGCCGCCAGCCCCCTCACCCAGCCGCTGGAGGTCGAGAACACCCGCGGCTACGTCCGCGACCACGTCCTGGCGGCGAAGACGACGCACCCGCAGATCCTGCTGCGCATCGGATGGCCACCACCCGGCGCGGGCGCGCTCCCGGCCACGCCCCGCCGGCCCCTCAAGGAGGTCGTGGTCGTCGACCGCTGAGCGGCCGACGGGGCCGCGGTCACCGCCGCTCGACGATCTCGTCCTTCAGCTGCGGGGCCACCGTGAACAGGTCCCCGACCACGCCGTAGTCGGCGATCTCGAAGATCGGCGCCTCCGGGTCCTTGTTCACCGCGATGATCGTCTTCGAGGTCTGCATC
>NZ_JBHSKO010000064.1:0-2750 GCF_042657305.1 Pseudonocardia zijingensis
AGTCGGTGGTGCTCGACGCATCCTGGACCGCCGCCCCGCACCGCGCAGCCGCGGCGGAGATCGCGTGGCGCACGAACAGCGAGCTGGTGCAGCTGCGGTGCCGTGCCGAGGCGCAGACCGCGGCCCGACGCATCGCCGGGCGGGCCCCGGGCGCGTCCGACGCCACTGCCGCCGTCGCCACCCTGATGGCGCGCACCGCCGACCCCTGGGAGGACGCCACCACGATCGACACCACCGGCCCGGTCGGGGCCTCGGCGGAGCGGGCGGCGGCGCACTGGCGCGAGGCCGCGGGCTGAGGAGCCAGGTGGACCAGCGCGGATGGGCCGTCCCGACCCGTCCCCATGTGGAGTTCCGGTTCCCCGGCAACGGATCGCAGGGCGATCGTGGAACGCCTTCCGAAGTCGAAGGGCAGAACCCGTGGCCATCTCCGTGTTCCTGCTCGACGACCACGAGATCGTCCGCCGCGGCATCGCCCAGCTGCTGGAAGCCGAGGAGGACATCACGGTCGCGGGCGAGGCGGGCACCGCGGCGCAGGCGCTGGCCAGGATCCCCGCGCTGCGCCCCGACGTGGCGATCCTCGACGTCCGCCTGCCCGACGGGGAAGGCATCACCGTGTGCCGGGAGGTCCGGTCCGCGATCACGCCGCCCCCGGCATGCCTGATGCTCACCTCCTACTCCGACGACGAGGCCCTCTTCGGCGCGATCATGGCCGGCGCCGCCGGCTACCTGCTCAAGCAGGTCACCGGCGTGGACCTGGTCGCCGCGGTCCGCACGGTGGCGGCCGGCGGATCGCTCCTCGACCCGAGGGCCACCGCCGTCGTGCTCGAACGGCTGCGCAAGGGCAGCGAGCCCACCGACCCGCGCTACGAGTCGCTGAGCCCCCAGGAGCGGCGGATCCTGCACCTGATCGCCGACGGTCTCACCAATCGCCAGATCGGCGCCGAGATGTTCCTCGCCGAGAAGACCGTCAAGAACTACGTGTCGTCGCTGCTGCACAAGCTCGGGTTCTCCCGCCGCACCGAGGCCGCCGTCTACGCCGCTGAGCTGCGCAAGGACGGCAGGTCGCGCTGACGCCGCCGACAGGGCTTCCGGCAGCGCAGGTCGGGACCATCGTCCGCTGCCGCGCCTGCACCCCGGCGCGAGCATCTGCGGTATCGAGTGGAGGAGGCCCGACGTGATGTGGTGGAACGTCCCGGGGATGAGCGGCTGGGGATTCGCGATCATGAGCATCTGGACGGTCCTGTTCGCCGCCCTGGTGATCGTCGGGCTGGTGGCTGCCGCCCGGATCCTCCGGGCACCTGCCGATCGGCTACCGCAGGCCCGCCCGACTCCCGAGGATCTGCTGGGTGAGCGGTTCGCCCGCGGCGAGATCGACGAGCAGGAGTACCGGCAGAGCCTGGAAACAGTGCGCAGCGTCCGCCGGTCGGGGATCGAGGCCTGAGGGCGGTGGCAGCGGATCCGGCGGCCACCGTCGAGCTGGCGGAGCTCGCCGAGGCGGAGTGCCTCGGCCTGCTCGCCGGCAAGTCGATCGGCCGCGTCGTCTTCACCGACGCCGCGCTCCCGGCAGCACAACCGGTGAGCTACCTCCTCGACGGCACGGAGGTCGTCTTCCGCACCGGCGGCGGGGCGAAGCTCGCCACCGCCACCCGCGGCGCGGTCGTGGCCTTCGAGGTCGACGAGATCGACACCGCCACGCGGACCGGGTGGTCGGTGCTCGGCGTCGGCGAGGCGTACGAGGTGCTCGACCCCCACCGCCTGGCCGAGCTGGCCCGACGGATGCCCGCTCCGTGGACCGGTCTGTGGGCACCGAACTGCGCCGCCCACACGATCGCCGTACCGCTGCGACGGCTCACCGGTCGGCGGTTGGTCAGCGCCGCACCGGTAGATGAACCTGGCTGACACGCTGGGCCCGGTCCGGCTCGGAGCGGGTCTGCGGCCGGGGATCGATGCGGTGCGCCGACACGATCTCGGGGCCGTGCGCGGGGACGCGGTCGCCGGGCTCACCGTCGCCGCGTACCTGGTGCCGCAGGTGCTGGCGTATGCGGAGCTCGCCGGGGTCACCCCGGTGGCCGGGCTGTGGGCCGCCACTGCCGCACTGGCCACCTACGCCGTGCTCGGGTCGTCGCGCCAGCTCTCGGTCGGGCCCGAGTCCACGACCGCCCTGATGACCGCGATCGCCGTCGCCCCGCTCGCGGCCGGCGATCCGGACCGGTACGCGGTGCTCGCCGCGGCGCTCGCCCTGCTGGTGAGCGGCATCTGCCTGCTCGGGCGCCTGGCCCGGCTCGGGTTCCTGGCCGACCTGTTCTCCCGCCCCGTGCTGGTCGGCTACCTCACCGGCATCGCGCTCATCATGATCTCCGGCCAGCTCGAGAACGTGACCGGCGTCCCCACCAGCGGGGACACCTTCCTCACCGAGGTCGTCTCGTTCGCCCACGGTATCGGCGACGCGCACCTGCCGACCCTGCTGCTGTCCACCGCCGTCCTCGCGTTCCTGCTGGCAGCCTCACGTCTGTTCCCCCGGATCCCCGGGCCACTGCTGGCTGTACTGCTCGCCGCCGCGGCCACCGCGCTGCTCGCGCTCGACCGGCTCGGCGTACAGCTCGTCGGGCCGGTCCCCGGCGGGCCCCCTCCCGGAACTGCCGCCGGTGACCGCCGCCGACCTGGCCGACCTCCTGCTCCCGGCCCTCGGCATCGCGATCGTCGGCTGCTCCGACAACGTCCTCACCGCACGCGCCTTCGCCGCGCGGAAG
>NZ_JBHSKO010000065.1:0-1924 GCF_042657305.1 Pseudonocardia zijingensis
GCCACGGGGGTGCGTTGGCTGCTGAACCCGGTCGACGGCGGGCCTGTGCCTGCGGACGCGGCGGCGCGGATCGCCGAGGTGCTCGGGGTGCCCGAGGCGCTGGTCGGGTCGTGGGCTCTCGCCGAGGGCCTCGTGGACGTCCCGGTGGCGGTGGGTGCCGATCCGCGACTGCGGCTCGATCGGTACGACGGATTCGAACGGCAGTTGGAGCTGGTGCGGGTCGCGCTGGAGCGGCTGCGGCGAGCCCACACCGCCGCCGCGCAGGAGGTGGACCGGGCGATCGGTGAGTTCGACGCGGCCACCGGTGGTGCGTTCGGCCGGGTCGAGCCCGCGGTGGGCGGCTCGGTGTCGGATCTGGCCGGCCGCGCACCACTGCCGTCGATGCGGTTGCTGGGCCTGCGGGTCCTCGTGGGTGCCGGGCGCCTCGCGCGGCGGGTGTGGACCGGTGTGATCCGCGGGCCACCCGGTACCGGCTACGCCGGCTGGTTCATCGGCCGGCACGGCGCCGGACGGCAGCTGCGGTTGACCGTCGGGCTGTTCACGCCTGCACGGGACCGGGCGGTCGCGCGGGCCGACGGCGCGCTGGCGCGGAACCGGGCGGCGCGGGAGCGGGCGATCGCGGCTGCCGGTGGGATCACGGCGGTGCTGGACGCGGGCCGGGAGGCGGCCGGGTTCGCCGCGCTGGCGGCGCAGAACGGGCGTACGGGGCGGGTGGTCGCGCGTCGGGACGCGGCGTGGCACGAGTTCCTGACGAGTGCTGCGCCGGCGATGGTGGAGGCGGCGGAGGCCGGCCTGACGAACCGGGTGATCGAGTTGCTGTCGGGTCTGCGTTGGGAGCAGGTCGGCGCGATCACGCGGCGGCCGTCGGCGGATCCGCGGGAGCGCTTCCGTTGGGTGGACGCGCTGAGGGAGCGGTGGATCCGCGTCTGGGGCCGGTGGAACTCGGCGGAGAAGGAGAAGTTGCGGCTGGCCGACGGGGAGTGGGTGACGGTCGCGGAGTTGCGGAGTCGGGTGCGCGACATCGATGCGGGTCGGGGTGGTTACCAGCTGGCGATGTTGGTGGGCGACCGGGTCGCGGGGATGATCGGCCGGGACCGGATGGCGGTGTACGACCTCTCGGACGGCCATTTCCACCATCTGGGTTATGACGACCCGCGCAACAACGGAATCGCCAGGTTCTTGCTCCGGTTGCGGGCTGCCGGTCACCAGGGTGTGATCACGTTCCACCCGATCCCGCAGCGCGGCATGGGCCTGGCGACGCTCGGTGGGACGTTCTACTACGGCATCGCGAGCGTGCTGACCCTCGGCCTGCTGTTCGACCAGCCGATGCTGCAGATGTGGGGCAAGTTCCCCGACGTCCGCTTGTTGGACGCGGTGCGGGCGTTGCCGGCGGAGCTGCGGTGGCGCGCGGTGGTCGGTGTGGTGGGTGCCCGCATGGATGTTCCGGGCGCGCGCGGTTACCTGCGGACGCTGGCGATGTTGAACCCGGACGAGGCGGTGCTGGTCGGGGAGACGACGATCGCGAAGGAGGCGGTCACCGATCTGCTGGGTGACCAGGCGATCCACACGATCAACCCGGCCTGGGCGAACCTGGTGCAGCGCCTGGTCGCGGCGGTCGGCCTGCTGCGGACCGCGCTCCGCGAGGGCGAGCTGGCCGCCGACCGCCTGGCCGGGTTGCCGGCGGAGCTGACCGACGTCATCCGGGTCGGTGCGCACGCCGATCCGGTCGGGGTCGCCGCCGGGCTGGTCGACGTGCTGGTCGGGAACATCGGTGTGATCGCCGAGCTGCTGGCGGCGGCGGGGCACCCGCGTTCGGGTGCGGAGTTGGCCACGGCGCGTCGGCAGATCGAGTCGGGCCGGTTGCCGGTGTACAACCCGCATCTGCGGGAGTTGCTGCAGGCTTCGGCCGAGGTCGGCTATCTGG
>NZ_JBHSKO010000066.1:0-1924 GCF_042657305.1 Pseudonocardia zijingensis
CCAGATAGCCGACCTCGGCCGAAGCCTGCAGCAACTCCCGCAGATGCGGGTTGTACACCGGCAACCGGCCCGACTCGATCTGCCGACGCGCCGTGGCCAACTCCGCACCCGAACGCGGGTGCCCCGCGGCGCCCAGCAGGTCGGCGATGGAGCCGATGTTGTCCACCAGCACGTCGACCAGCCCGGCCGCCACGCCCACCGGGTCGGCGTGCGCGTCCCTCGTGATCAGCTCGGCCAGGTCGGAGGACAGGCCCCGGACGCGGGCGGGGTCGAGGTTCCCGTCGCGCAGCGCCGTCCGCAGCAGGCCGACCGCGGCCACCAGGCGCTGCACCAGGTTCGCCCACGCCGGGTTGATCGTGTGGATCGCCTGGTCACCCAGCAGATCGGTGACCGCCTCCTTCGCGATCGTCGTCTCCCCGACCAGCACCGCCTGGTCCGGGTTGAGCATGGCCAGCGTGCGCAGGTAGCCCAGCGCGCCCGGAACGTCCATCCGGGCCCCGACCACACCCACGACCGCGCGCCACCGCAGCTCGGCCGGCAACGCCCGCACCGCGTCCAGCAGCCGGACGTCGGGGAACTTGCCCCACATCTGCAGCATCGGCTGGTCGAACAGCAGGCCGAGGGTGAGCACGTTCGCGATCGCGTAGTAGAAGGAGCCGCCCAGGGTGGCCAGGCCCATCCCCCGCTGCGGGATCGGGTGGAACGTGATCACGCCCTGGTGGCCTGCCGCGCGCAGCCGCTGCAGGAAGCGGGCGATGCTGGTGTTGCGCGGGTCGTCGTAGCCGACGTGGTGGAAGTGGCCGTCGGACAGGTCGTAGACGGCCATCCGGTCGCGGCCGATCATCCCGGCCACCCGGCCACCCACGAGCATGGCCAGCTCGTAGTTGCCGCGGCCCTCGTCGATCTCGCGCACCCGGCGCCGCAGGTCGGCCACCGTGACGGTCTCCCCGTTGGCCAGCGTCAGCTTCTCGTCGGCGTCGGGGTTGCGCTTGCCCCAGAACCCGATCCAACGCTCCGTCAGCGGGTCGACCCAACGGGTGCGCTCCTGCGGATCCGAGGTCGGACGGCGGGTGATGGTGCTGATCTGCTCCCAGTCCAGACCCGACAGCAGCTCGATCACCCGCACCGGCAACCCGGCCACCGCAGCACGCTCCACCGCAGGAGCCACGTCCGTCACGAACTGGTCCAGCGCCACATCCCGGCGCCCGATCGCCAGCCGCGTGCGCGCGTTCCGCGCCACCAGCTCGTCGAACCCAGCCGCACCCCGGCCCGCGTCCAGCACAGCCACGATCCCACCCATGGCCGCGATCGCCCGCTCCCGCTCGGCCCGGTTCCGGGCCAGCGCGGCGTCGGCGCCCGCGGTGCGGCGGTCACGCGCAGGCGTGAACGGCTCCACGGCAAGCCGCAGGTCGCGACCCGCGCCGTGACGCCCCGCGAACCAGCCGGCGTAACCCGGGCCCGGCGGGCCCCGGTTCACCCCGGTCCACACCCGCCGCAGCGACCGGCCCGACCACAGCAGCGCCCGCAGCGCCGGCGTCCTCGGCGACGGCAGCGGTGCCCGCCCCGCGAGGTCCGCGACCCCGCCGCCGACGACCGGGTCGGGCCCCGAGGCGGCACCACGGGTCGCGGCGTCGAACGCGTCACGCGCCACTCGAACATCGGCCGCGGCGACGGCGCGGGCCCGCCGCAGCTGGCCCAGCGCCGCCCGGACCAGCCCCAACCGGACCTCGAAGTCACCGAACCGGTCGAGCCGCAGGCCCACGTCCGCACCCACCGCCACCGGGACGTCCACGAGGACCTCGGCGAGAGCCCACGACCCGACCAGCGCCTCGGGCACCCCGAGCACCTCGGCGATCCGCGCCGCCGCGTCCGCAGGCACAGGCCCGCCGTCGACCGGGTTCAGCAGCCAACGCACCCCCGTGGC
>NZ_JBHSKO010000067.1:0-1750 GCF_042657305.1 Pseudonocardia zijingensis
CTGAGCAGCCTATGAGGACGAGGTCAAGTCCAGTCTTGGTGTGGTGAGGGCGTGGGGGGTCACCGCGGTGGCGTGTGCCGCCGTGGTTGATCGTGTTTGTGGTGGTCGTTGACGTGGGCGGGGTCCGCTGCCCGTCTCCCTGCTCCACCTAGCGTTCAACCGGGGTTTTCCCCAACAGCCTTCATCCGAGCTTGGGTGGGAGGCGGGCGGGACTGCTCATTCTCAGTTGCGGGGTGCGCCCCAGGCCCGGCGAGCTCGTCCCGTCCTTGGTCAATCCCAGTTGTTGTGGTCGCTTCCCGTCGCGGTTAGGCGGCGGTGGTGCTCACCTCGGTTCGGGAGTCGTTGCAGGGGTCGGTCATGCCGCGGGCGATCTCGGGGTTCCAGCGGGTGCGGCGGGTGAGGACGCTGAACAGCTGGCGCAGCAGGCTGCCAGCCACTGCGATGCGGGCTTGGCCGTCGGTGAGTGGGTTGTGGGCGCGGCCGGTGAGGTGGGCGTAGCGGGCGGCCAGGACCGGGTTGTGCGGTAGCGCGCCCCACACCGCGCGCCAGGCCGCGGTGCGCAGCAGCGGGCGGCCGCGGCCGCTGATGGTGGTCTTGCCGCAGTAGGCGCCCGAGGAGTTCTCCCGAGGGCAGAGACCGGCGTGTTTGACCAGCGACCGGGCGGAGTCGAAGCGGGTCAGGTCGCCGGACTCGGCCAGGATCGCCGCGGCCCCGACCGCGGAGAGTCCGGGGATGCTGGTGGCCAGGTCGGTGAGGTCGAGGTCGTCGAGGACCTCGACCATGAGGGTCTCGGCCTGCCGGCGTTGCTCCTGGGCGTGACCGAGGTCGGCGAGTGCGAATGCCGCTCGTTCCAGTGCGCCGGGTCGTTGGGTGGCCACCCCGCGCGCGTCGGCGGCTGCGGTGTGCAGCGCGGCCAGGATCGGCCGGTAGATCCGCCGCGAGCCCCAGCGTGGCAGCTCCGCGCGGACCGCCTCGGTCAGCCCGGCCAGCCCGAGCTGGCGGACCCGGGCCGGGTCGCAGCCGGTCACGCTCATCGCCGCCCGCCAGGTCAGCGAATCCAACGGCTGGCCCGCGGCGGTCAGCGCGGCCGGCCAGGCGCACTCGAGCAGGTCGCGCAGCTGTTGGCGGGCGGCCCCGACCCGGGTCGTCCACTCGACCCGGCGAGCCCCCAGATGCCGCAGCCGCGCCCAGGTCGGATCGGCCCGCTCGGGCAGGTAGACATGCAGCTGGGCGGCCAGCCGCGCGATCAGCAGCGCGTCCTTGTCATCGCTTTTGTCCCGGGTGAAGTCCTCGGCCTCCCGGGCCCGGTGCACCAGCAGCGGTTGCACACAGACCAGCACGATCCCGGCCGCGGCGGCGAGCTGGTCGACGACCTTCCACCGGTGCCCGGTCGGCTCACAGGCCAGGGTCACCCCGATGAACCCGGCCGCGACCGCCTGCGCCCGGCCCCACTCGATCGCCTCGCTCAACTGCCAGGTCCGGCAGCGCACCGTGCGCCGAGCCAACACCCGGCTGTCATGATCGGTCAGCGCGAAGACCTGCTTGTCCGCAGCCAGATCCAGCGCCAAGATCGCGTGCTCGCGGGGCAGCACCTTACGCAGCCTGCTCAACCGGGCGTTACGCCGGTTATCACCGCGGGAGAGCCGTCTAGGGTTGGACACCGACATCCTCCTGTCGTGGTTGGGACACCAAGCCCGAGCACCACAACAGGGGGATGTCCTCGTTTTCAACCACTCAGGCACTTACTAGG
>NZ_JBHSKO010000068.1:0-1732 GCF_042657305.1 Pseudonocardia zijingensis
GACGATCTCGTCCTTCAGCTGCGGGGCCACCGTGAACAGGTCCCCGACCACGCCGTAGTCGGCGATCTCGAAGATCGGCGCCTCCGGGTCCTTGTTCACCGCGATGATCGTCTTCGAGGTCTGCATCCCGGCCCGGTGCTGGATCGCACCCGAGATCCCCAACGCGATGTACAACTGCGGCGAGACCGTCTTGCCGGTCTGCCCCACCTGGAACTGGTGCGGGTAATACCCCGAGTCCACCGCCGCCCGCGACGCACCCACCGCCGCGCCCAGCGCGTCGGCCAGCTCCTCCACCACCGCGAAGTCCTCCGCCGACCCCACACCGCGGCCACCGGAGACCACCACCGACGCCTCGGTCAGCTCCGGCCGGTCCCCACCGGTGATCGGCTCCCGGCTCACCACCGTGGCCGAGCGGCCACTGCTGGCCGGCACCGACACCGTCTCCTCCACACCCGCACCGGGCGCCGGCTCGGCGTCCACCGACCCGGGCCGCAACGTGATCACCGGATGCCCACCGGTGGCCTTCGCCTCCGCCGTGTACGCGCCACCGAACACCGAATGCGTCACCCCCTCGGCCGAGATGGCGACCACGTCGCCCAGCAGCGCGGAGTTCGTGCGCACCGCCACCCGACCGGCGATCTCCTTGCCGTCCGCCGACACCCCGACCAGCACCGCCGCCGGATCCTTCGACTCCACCAGCGCCGAGAGCACCCCGACCTCCGGGGCCAGGAACTCGTTCGACTCGCTCTCCGCGACGTAGATCTTGCCCGCCCCGTACTCCTTGAGCCCGTCGGCCAGCTTGCCCGCCGTGCCCGCCGGGCCGACCACCACCGCGGACGGCTCCCCCAACACCCGGGCCGCGGTCAACAGCTCGAACGTGCTCTTCTTGATCTCACCCTCGAGGTGGTCGACCAGGACCAGAACCTCAGCCATGACTGTGTCTCCCTCTCTCAGATGAGCTTCTGGCCGACCAGGAACGCGGCGATCTTCTGCCCACCATCGCCCTCGTCGGTGACCTTCTCACCCGCGCTCTTGGGCGGCTTGGGCTGCGAGGACGTCACCACGCTCAACGCGTTGGCCAGCCCCACCTCGGACGGGTCGATCCCCGCATCCGCCAACCCCAGCGTCGTGACCGGCTTCTTCTTCGCCGCCATGATCCCCTTGAACGACGGGTACCGCGGCTCGTTGATCTTCTCGCCCACGCTCACCACCGCCGGCAACTCCGCGGACAGCGTGGTGACCCCGTCATCGGTCTCCCGCTTCACCGTCACCGACGAACCCTCCACGGTGATCTCCCGGGCGTGCGAGAGCACCGGCAGCCCCAGCACGTCGGCCACCATCGCCGGCACCGCCGCCGCCCGCCCGTCCGAGGCCTCGTTGCCGGCCACCACCAGATCCACCCCACCCACGGTGCCGATCGCCTTCGCCAGCGCCCGCGCCGTCTGCACCGCGCACGACCCGGCCAGGGCCTCGTCCGACAGGTGCACCGCCTTGTCCGCACCCATCGACAACGCCTTGCGGATCGCGTCCGTCGCCCGATCCGGACCCATGGTCAACACCGTGACCTCGGAACCGTCGTGGGCCTCCTTCAGCTGCAACGCCGCCTCGACCGCACGCTCGTTGATCTCGTCCAGCACCGCGTCGGTGGCGTCCCGGTCCAACGTGCCATCAGAACGCAGTTTCCGTTCCGAGTACGTGTCGGGCACCTGCTTGACCAGCACGACGATGTTCA
>NZ_JBHSKO010000069.1:0-1573 GCF_042657305.1 Pseudonocardia zijingensis
TCTCCGGCTTGTCGGCGATGACCGCCTCGGTGGTCAGGAACAGCGCCGCGATCGAGGCCGCGTTCTGCAGCGCCGACCGGGTGACCTTGGCCGGGTCGATGATGCCGGCCTTGACCAGGTCCTTGTACTCACCGGTCGCGGCGTCGAGGCCCTCACCGGCGGCGAGCCCGCGGACCTTCTCCACCACGACGCCGCCCTCGAGGCCGGCGTTGACGGCGATCTGCTTGAGCGGAGCCTCCAGCGCGACCTTGACGATGTTCGCGCCGGTGGCCTCGTCACCGTCGAGGCCGAGGCCCTCGAACAGCCCGGCACCCGCCTGCAGCAGGGCCACGCCACCACCGGCGACGATGCCCTCCTCGACGGCCGCCTTGGCGTTGCGCACGGCGTCCTCGATGCGGTGCTTGCGCTCCTTGAGCTCCACCTCGGTGGCAGCACCGGCCTTGATCACCGCAACACCGCCGGCCAGCTTGGCCAGGCGCTCCTGCAGCTTCTCGCGGTCGTAGTCGGAGTCGGTGCGCTCGATCTCCGAACGGATCTGGTTGACCCGCCCGGCGATCTGGTCGGCGTCGCCGGCGCCGTCGACGATCGTGGTCTCGTCCTTGGTGACGACGACCTTGCGGGCGCGGCCCAGCAGCGACAGGTCGGCGTTCTCCAGCTTGAGGCCGACCTTCTCCGAGATGACCTCGCCACCGGTCAGGATGGCCATGTCGGCGAGCATCGCCTCGCGGCGGTCACCGAAGCCCGGGGCCTTGACGGCGACGGACTTGAAGGTGCCACGGATCTTGTTGACGACCAGGGTGGCCAGGGCCTCGCCCTCGACGTCCTCGGCGATGATCGCGAGCGGCTTGCCGCTCTGCATGACCTTCTCCAGCAGCGGGAGCAGGTCCTTCACCGTGGAGATCTTGGACGAGACGAGGAGGACGTACGGGTCCTCGAGCTCGGCCTCCATGCGCTCGGCGTCGGTGACGAAGTAGGGCGAGATGTAGCCCTTGTCGAAGCGCATGCCCTCGGTGAGCTCGAGCTCGAGCCCGAAGGTCTGCGACTCCTCGACGGTGATGACGCCTTCCTTGCCGACCTTGTCCATGGCCTCGGCGATCAGGTCACCGATGGTGGAGTCGGCGGCGGAGATCGACGCGGTGGCGGCGATCTGCTCCTTGGTCTCGACCTCCTTGGCGCTCTTCAGCAGCGCCTCGGAGACTGCCTCGGTGGCCTTCTCGATGCCCCGCTTCAGGGCCATCGGGTTGGCGCCGGCGGCGACGTTGCGCAGCCCCTCGCGGACGAGGGCCTGGGCGAGCACGGTGGCGGTGGTGGTGCCGTCACCGGCGATGTCGTCGGTCTTCTTCGCGACCTCCTTGACCAGCTCAGCGCCGATCTTCTCCCAGGGGTCCTCGAGCTCGATCTCCTTGGCGATCGACACACCATCGTTCGTGATGGTGGGCGCGCCCCACTTCTTCTCCAGCACGACGTTGCGGCCGCGCGGGCCGAGCGTCACCTTGACGGCGTCGGCGAGGGTGTTCATGCCACGCTCGAGCCCGCGGCGCGCCTCCTCGTCGAACGCGATCTGCTTCGCCAT
>NZ_JBHSKO010000070.1:0-1534 GCF_042657305.1 Pseudonocardia zijingensis
TGTCATGTCTGACCACATCGGTGACGGTGGTGTCTTGGGACATCGGTGACATGGGTGGGCAGGACGCCCCGCAGTGTGTGGGGCCGCTTCTCACAGTTCAAGGGCGCCCTGTCGGGCGTCGCCTGCGGCGAGGGTGCTGCGCGCCCCCCTTGAGCTGTGAGCCTCGGCGGCCCCGGGCCGGCGGGTGGGGGCAGGCGCAGGGCCTGCCCCGGGCGGGTGCGGGGTGTCCTGCCCGGTGTGTGGGGTGTCCTGCCCGGTGTGTGGGGTGGGTTCGAGGAGGGGTTGGGTGGGTTGGCGGTAGTAGCGCTGTTCGGGTAGCAGGGTGAGGGCGCGGACGGGGTGGCCGCCGTGGTCGAGCAGCAGCAGGCGGCGGCCGTAGCGCACGGCGGTCAGCGGGGTGCCGGCCAGTCGGGTGCCCAGCCCGATGGTGTGGCGGCCCAGGTAGACCACCCCGGCGGCGGTGACGGTGTGCTGGGTGAGGCTGACCCGGGCCGGTGCGCGGGTCGATGGCCCGATGGGTTGGTCGGGCGGGCCGGTGGGGGTGCGGGCGGCCCATGCCTCGGCCGGGGTGGCGCCGCGCAGGGCCCGGTGCGGGCGGCGGTGGTTGTAGAACTCGATGAACCAGTCCAGCTGGGTCTGCAGCTCGGCGAGGGTTTCCACCCGGGGTTGGGTGCGCAGCCAGCGTTTGAGGGTCTGGTGGAACCGTTCGATCTTGCCGCAGGTCTGCGGGTGGAACGGGCGGGCGTGCATCACCTGGATGCCCAGCGCGGCCAGCCCGGTGACGAACTCGCCGCTGCGGCGCACCCCACCGAAACACGGCCCGTTGTCCGACAGCACCCGGGCGGGCAGCCCCCACCGCTGCCCGGCGGCGTGCACCACGGTCTGGGCGGCGGTGCTGGTCGGGGCCGGGCAGGCGTGCGCGGCGACCACGACCCGGGAATGGTCGTCGAGCACATCCATCATCCAGGCCTCGGCGCCGTCGGCCAGTTCCCAGCGGGTGGCATCGATCTGCCAGCAGCCGTTCGGGTCGGGATAGGTGAACCGGGTGTAGCTGGACCGGGGCCGCTTGCGCGGCTGCGGGGTCACCAACCCGTTGCGCACCAACACCCGGTGGATGGTCGAGACCGCCGGGCAGGCCAACCCGGACCGGCGCAACTCATCGGCGATCGAGGCCGCGCCCCGCGGCGGATCCGGCCAGCCCTCGTCGGTGCGCAACCGGATGATCTCCAACTCCAGCGCCGGATCCACCGCCCCCGGACTCGAATGCGGGCGCCGCGACCGCGGCGCCAACCCCGCCGGCCCCTCGGCCAGATACCGGCGACGCAACCGGTAGTAGGTCTGCCGAGAGATCCCCAACTCCGCGCACAACGCGGTCACCGACACCGCATCACAACTACCGGCAAGCACCATCGCCAGCCGTGTCTCCATCGGGACAACCCTTCCGACCACGGCCGAACAGCCTCGACCACGACCAAGCAGCTGTCACCGATGTCCCGAGACATACCTGTCACCGATGTGTCCGGACTCGGCAGGG
>NZ_JBHSKO010000071.1:0-1390 GCF_042657305.1 Pseudonocardia zijingensis
GTTCCGATGCTCCTATGGACGTCAAGCAGCTGGTTCAAGATCTTTTCGGGTGTGGGTGAGGGCGGCGTAGACCTCGCGGGCGAGGTAGCGCTTGAGGCAGCGGATGATCTCTTTCTTGCTCAGACCGTCGGCGGTGCGGCGTTCGACGTAGGCGCGGGTGCGGGGGTCGTGACGCATCCGGGTGAGCACGATCCGGTAGAGCGCGGCGTTGGCCTGTCGGTCGCCGCCGCGGTTGAGCCGGTGGCGGTCGGTGCGCCCGGACGAGGCGGGCAGCGGTGCGGCGCCGCAGAGCATCGCGAACGCGGCCTCGGAGCGCAGCCGGTCGGGGTTGTCCCCGGCGGTGACCAGCAGCTGCCCGGCGGTGTCGGGGCCGAGGCCGAAGATGGCGAACAGGGCGGGGTTGATCCGACGGACCAGCGGCGTGATCAGCTTGTCCAGCTGGCGGATCTCGGTCGAGAGTTGCTGGTGTCGGCGGGCCAGCGAGCGCAGCGCCAGCACGGTGGCCATCTGGGGGTCGCCGGCGTGTGTCGGGTCGGGGCGGCGGGTGGCGCAGTGGCGGATCAGCTGCGTGTCGGTCAGGGGGCGCAGCTGGGCGCGCACGGCTTCGGGGGCGGTGACGATCAGCGACTTGATCTGGCGGGTGGTGTCGGCGCGCTGGTCGACCGCGCTGCGGCGGGCGACCCGCAACGCGGCCAGGGCCTGCACCGGGCCGCCGCGCTGCTTCGGGGTGCCCTCAGCACGCCCGGACTGGGCGGCCCGGGCGGCGGCCTCAGCGTCTAGTGGGTCGGACTTGCCGTCGCGGCGCCGCGCCGCCCGGTCGGGTCGGTCGACCTCCACCACCGCCACCCCGGCCTGGTGCAGGTGCGCGGCCAGCTCAGCGCCGTAGCTGCCGGTGCCCTCGACCCCGACCAGCACCAGCCGCCCGAACGAGCGCAGCCACGCCAGCAGCGCGCCATAGCCGGCGGCGGTGGCCAGGAACTGCTGGTGCCCCAAGAGCCGGCCCTGCCCGTCCAGCGCCGCGGCGGTGTGGGTGTCACGGTGGGTGTCCACCCCGCCGGTCACCTCCACCACCGCTCCGAGCGGGTCGCCGGACTGGACGGGCTGGTCGGTGCTGGGTCGCCGTGACGTGGGCAGCTGTGCCATCGTGGCCGTGTCCGTCCTTCTCGCGCGTGACAGGGGGAGCGGGCAACCACCAGCCGGGCGACGGACAACACAGTGATGGGTACCTGCTGGCACAGGCTCCTATTAGGTCACGGCCACGTCCGGTGAGTGCACAGGCGAGCCCCGCAGCGGCACGTCCGACGGATCGGAACAAGGACACCACGGTCAGCGGAACGCTGGGTCAGAACGACCGCTGCGGGGCTCACCTACATCCTCACTGCGGAACGCG
>NZ_JBHSKO010000072.1:0-1314 GCF_042657305.1 Pseudonocardia zijingensis
GGATCCGGCGAGCTCCGAACCCGTCGAGCGGTGAGCGGGATCGTCGTCAACCAGGAGGAACCGCTATGACCGACCCGAGCGCGAATCCCGCCGCGGCCTACGGAGTGCACTCCGAGGTCGGGAAGTTGCGGAAGGTGCTCGTCTGCGCGCCGGGGCTCGCGCACATGCGGCTGACCCCGTCGAACTGCGACAAGTTGCTGTTCGACGACGTGATGTGGGTGCAGAACGCACGCCGGGACCATTTCGACTTCATGAACAAGATGCGCGAGCGTGGGGTCGAGGTCGTCGAGCTGCACAACGTGCTGGCCGAGACGATGGCGATCCCGGAGGCGAAGGGGTGGCTGCTCGACCGGAAGATCGTGGCGAACGAGGTCGGGCTCGGTCTGGTGGAGGACACCCGTGCCTATCTCGACGGCCTGGACGATCGGAGGCTCGCCGAGCTGCTGATCGGCGGCCTGTCCACCGCGGATCTGCCCGGGGATTTCCGGCCCGGCTACGTGGCGCTCGCGCGGGAGTCCTCCGGTGTGCCGGAGTACCTGATGCCGCCGTTGCCGAACATGCTCTACACCCGCGACACCACGTGTTGGATCTACGGCGGCGTCACGCTCAACCCGCTGTACTGGCCGGCCCGGCACGACGAGACGTTGCTGATGAAGGCGATCTACACGTTCCACCCCGACTTCGTGGGGTCCCGGGTCTGGTGGGGTGATCCGGAGCGCGAGTGGGGGCTGGCCACGCTCGAGGGCGGCGATGTGATGCCGCCGGGCAACGGTGTGGTCCTGGTCGGGATGAGTGAGCGCACCTCGCGGCAGGCGGTGACGCAGCTGGCCGCCAGGTTGTTCGCCGAGGGCGCGGCGGAGCGGGTGATCGTCGCCGGGATGCCGAAGCTGCGGGCCGCGATGCACCTCGACACCGTCTTCACCTTCGCCGACCTCGACTGTGTCACGGTCTACCCGGAGATCACCGACGGGATCCACGCCTTCTCGTTGCGCCCGGGTGACAAGGACCCGGTGGAGGTCACCGAGGAGAAGATTTCCTTCGTCGACGTCGTCACCGAGGCGCTCGGCCTGGCGAAGCTGCGCGTCGTCGAGACCGGCGGCGACGCCTACGCCGCCGAGCGGGGCCAGTGGGACAGCGGCAACAACCTCGTCGCCCTGGAGCCCGGGGTCGTCGTCGCCTACGACCGCAACACCTACACCAACTCGTTGCTGCGCAAGGCCGGCATCGAGGTCATCACGATCGTCGGTGCCGAGCTCGGCCGCGGCCGCGGCGGCGGCCACTGCATGACCTGCCCCCTGCAACGCGATGCTGTCG
>NZ_JBHSKO010000073.1:0-1280 GCF_042657305.1 Pseudonocardia zijingensis
CGCTAGTGCGTTGACCATGAACGTTCACCGGGTTGGCGACACGCCGGGCAACGTCCCTGACTGGCGGGGCGAGGGCTTCACTGTCGGTGTCGACAGCGGGTCAGTGGCGGGAGTGGGTCTCGGATGGCAGAACCGGTCAGAGCGCGACGGTTGACCGACGAGGAAGGTCGGCGGCTGACTCAGATCGTGCGCCGCGGGCGGGGAAACCCGATCCGAGTCCGTCGGGCGACAATCATCATGGCTTCGTCCTCGGGGACGCCGGTGCCGGCGATCGCTCGCCTCGTGGCTGCCGACGAGGACACTGTGCGGGACGTGATCCACGCGTTCAACGAGCGGGGGCTGGCCGCGCTGGACCCTCAGTGGGCGGGAGGCCGTCCCCGCCTGATCAGTGACGACGACATCACATTCATCGTCACGACGGCCACCACCCGACCGGACAAGCTCGGGTGCCCTTTCACGCGCTGGAGCATCCGCAAACTCGTCGCGCACCTGAGCCGCTGCCACGAACGACGGATCGTGATCAGCCGCGAGCGGCTGCGGCTGATCCTGCGTGAGGCCGGGGTGTCGTTCCAGCGGACCCGCACCTGGAAGGAGTCCAGGGATCCGGACAAGGACGTGAAACTGGACCGGATCGAGGAGGTGACCAGCCGGTATCTCGACCGGTGCTTCGCGTTCGACCAGTTCGGGCCGCTGTCGATCCGCCCCTGCCACGGTTCGGGCTGGGCGCCGGAGAAGAAGCCGACCCGGCTACCCGCCACCTACACCCGCACGCACGGGATCCGCTACTTCCATGGCTGCTACAGCCTGGGCGATGACCAACTCTGGGGCGTGACCCGCCGCCGCAAAGGCGGTGATCACACCCTTGCCGCGCTCAAGTCCATCCGAGCCGCCTGCCCGGACGGCGCACCCATCTACGTGATCATGGACAACCTATCGGCGAACAAGACACCGAAGGTTCGAGCGTGGGCGGCCCGCAACAAGGTCGAGCTGTGCTTCACCCCGACCTACGCCTCCTGGGCGAACCCGATCGAGGCCCAGTTCGGGCCGCTGCGCACCTTCGTCATGGGCGCCTCGAACCACCCCAACCACACCGTCCTGGCCCGGCGGCTGCAGGCCTACCTGCGCTGGCGCAACGCCAACGCTCGTCACCCCGACGTCCTGGCCGCGCAACGCCGAGAACGAGCCCGTGTCCGCAGCGAACGCCAGCAACGCTGGGGCCGCCCCCGAGCCGCGGCCGCCGCGTGATCAAACCCGGCGAACGTATGTGGCCAACGCACTAG
>NZ_JBHSKO010000074.1:0-1244 GCF_042657305.1 Pseudonocardia zijingensis
GTGGTGCTCCTGCTCGGCGAGCGGGCCTACAAGCTGAAGAAGCCGGTGCGCACCCCGTTCCTCGACTTCGGCAACCCGGACCTGCGCCGCGCCGTTCTGCAGCGCGAGCTGGAGCTCAACCGCCGCCTCAGCCCGGACGTGTACCTCGGACTCGCGCAGGTGTCCGGGCTCCCCGGCGAGCCCGCCGAACCCCTGCTCGTGATGCGCCGGATGCCGGCCGAGCGGCGGCTCGCGACCCTCGTGCAGGACGGCGCCGACGTCGGGGACGCGTTGCGCGCCCTGGCCCGGATGGTCGCCGCGTTCCACGCCGGTGCCGAGCGCGGTCCGCGGATCGCGGCCGAGGGCGGGCGGGAGGCGCTGCGCGCCCGCTGGCGGGCCAACACCACCGAGCTGCACCCGTTCGATCAGACCGTGCTCCCGCCGGGAACCGCCGACGCGCTGGACCGCCTCGTCACCCGCTTCCTGGACGGGCGCGGCCCCTTGTTCGCCCAGCGGATCGCTGACGAGCGCATCGTCGACGGGCACGGCGACCTGATCGCGGCGGACGTGTTCTGCCTCGATGACGGGCCGCGTGTGCTCGACTGCCTCGAGTTCGACGACCGGCTGCGCTTCGTCGACGGGCTCGACGACGTCGCCTTCCTCGCGATGGACCTGGAGCGGCTCGGCCGGACCGACCTGGGGGAACGCTTCCTCGACGACTACGTCGAGTTCTCCGGTGACCCGGCCCCGGCGTCGCTGCGCCACCACTACACCGCCTACCGGGCCGGGGTACGGGCGAAGGTCGCGTGCCTGCGCCACGCCCAGGGCGAGCCGTCAGCCCGAGCGGAGGCGGTGCGGTACGCCACGATCGCGCTGCACCACCTGCGAACGGGATCCCCGCGCCTGGCGCTGGTGGGAGGCCTGCCCGGTACCGGCAAGACCACCCTCGCCGGGGCGCTCGCCGACCGCTTCGGCGCCGTGGTGCTCTCCAGCGACCGCATCCGCAAGGAGCTCGCCGGCCTCGCACCGTCCACGCCCGCGGGCGCAGGCTTCCGCAAGGGCATCTACACGCCGGAGCACACCGAGGAGCTCTACTCCGAGCTGCTGCACCGCGCGGAGCAGCTGCTCGGCCGCGGCGAGTCGGTGGTGCTCGACGCATCCTGGACCGCCGCCCCGCACCGCGCAGCCGCGGCGGAGATCGCGTGGCGCACGAACAGCGAGCTGGTGCAGCTGCGGTGCCGTGCCGAGGCGCAGACCGCGGCCCG
>NZ_JBHSKO010000075.1:0-1112 GCF_042657305.1 Pseudonocardia zijingensis
ACCTACGGGGTGGCGGCCACGTCGACGTTGTTGCTGGCGTTCGCGGGGTGGGGTGTGGGTGGGCTGTCGCTGTTGGTGAATGCGTTGTTCGGCAAGCGGATGGGGGTGAACGCGGCGCTGGGGGTGGGGTTGTTCGCGTCGGTGGCGTTGGCCGCGATCGCGGTGGTGCCGGCTGTGTTCGGTGTGTTGCTGGTGTTGTACGGGCTGGGCGGGATGATGATTTCCGCCTCGGCGATCTTCCAGGCGGCGTTGGCGCGGCATCCGTTGGAGCCGGCCGCAGCCGGCGCGCGCCAGGATCGGGTGCAGACCTGGTCGTCGGTGGGGCGGGCGTGGTTGCCGTTGGTGGTGGCGGGGTCGGTGTTCGCGTTGTTCGGGTGGCGGGGCGCGGTGGTGGCGCTGGGTGTGCTGACGGCGGCGCTGACGGTCGCGACGTGGGGGGCGCTGCGGGGTGGGCTGGCGGCCCCGGAGGCGACCGGCTCGGTGTGGCGGCGGGTGCGCGACAGCGTGACTGTGGCGGCGAAGCGGGCGTGGCGGGCACCGGCGAGGTTCCTGGTGTCGGTGCCGCTGCTCGGGTCATTGATCGGGTTCCCCATCGGCTTGATGCTCGGGGCGGTCTCCCCGATGCTCAAGGTCCACATGCCGTGGCTGGGCGCCGAGTACGTGGTGTGGGCGGCCGCTGTGGTGACGTTCGTGCACCGGTATGCGGCGGTGTGGGCGAACGGGTGGTGGGCCCGGGCGAAGGCGAAGCATCCGTGGATGGGCACGCTGGTGGGTGCGTCGCTGCCGATGGTCACCGTGCCGGTGCTGATCGGGGTGTTGCTGGGGTGGCCGCACCTGGCGAGTTCGGCGATCCCGCTGGTCGCCGTGTTCGTGGCGGTGAGTGTCGCGTTCCAGTTGCCGATGGGCCCGGCGACGGTGCTGACGCGGGGGGTGGCGGGGACGAGCCGGTTCCTGGTGGGTACCCAGCTGGGGGCGGCCGCGGGTGTGGGGTTGACCCAGCTGGTGGTGGCCGGGTTGGCGCCGGGTGGGTTGACGGTGGCGACGGCCGGGGCCGTGGAGCTGGCCCTGGGGGCCGGTTATGTGGTGGTGACCGCGGCGATGATCGTCGCCGC
>NZ_JBHSKO010000076.1:0-1054 GCF_042657305.1 Pseudonocardia zijingensis
CGCCGTCCTGCCCGCCGGCGCCGTCCTGCCCGCCGGCGCCGTCCTGCCCGCCGGTGGTGATCGGGGTATCGCAGGTCTCGGTGAGGTGGGCTTTGTACCCGCTCCAGCGCAGCTGGCCCTTGCCGCCGCGGCGGGCATCCAGGTCGTAGGGGGAACGCAGCCGCGTTCTGGCGGGCGGGAGACCGTCGGTGTCGGCCTCCCGCGCCCGGATCACCTCCCGGCCCGGGGCATCGGTGCTGATCAGATAGTGCTGGACGAGCATCACCCGCAGCACCTCGATCGCGGGCAGCCTAGCCAGCCAGGCCGGGGCCTGCGGGTGGTAGATGGCGCGCAACAACGTCCGCGCGTCGGCGCCGTAGGTGCGCATGAGCGCGTCCCGCTTGGCCTTGGACGAGGGCAGCCGCCAGGAATCCACCCGGGCGCCGTAGCGCTCGGCCCAGTCGGCCACCTCGATCGCATCGGACAGCCAGTCCGGCGCTGCCGCCGCGATCGCTTCCACCGCGGCGCGCACGCTCTCCCCGGCCAGCTCGATCCGGGTCAGCTCACGCACCGCCGCCACCACGTGGGTGGAATCGGTGCGTGCCTTGCCGCCAGCCGACAGCAGCCCTTGCTCGACCAGACGCTCCAGCAACAGATCCAGCACCCGCTGTTCCAGGCCGTGCTCGACCACCCGGGTGCGAAACTCCGACAGCACCGAGGCGTCGAACCCCTCATCCTCCAGCCCCAGCCCCAGCGCGTACTTCCACGAGATCTTGTCCCGGACCGCCTCCGCGGCCTGCCGGTCGCTCAGGTTCTCGGCCATCTGCAACACTGTGACCAGCGCCAACCGGCCCGGTGACCACCCCGGCCGGCCCCGCACACCGAACCCGACGGCGAACTCGACGTCCGGGAACAACTCCCCCAACCGATCACGCGCCGCCACCGCCAACGGCGGCTCCCGCCGCGCATACATCGCCCGCACCGCCGCCACGATCTCCGGCGCCGGCTCCGGCCACGGCGTCGGCTGCACCGACATCACACACACCATCCCACGGCCGGGACAGGGATAGGGGCC
>NZ_JBHSKO010000077.1:0-900 GCF_042657305.1 Pseudonocardia zijingensis
CGGCGAGGTCGGCGAGGGTGAGCCAGCCGATGGGCTTTCCCTGGAAGTCGATCACCGGGAAGACCTCGGCCTGCGGTGCCGCCGGCCCGAGCAGGTGGTCGATCAGCGCCGTGACCGTCCACCAGCCCGGCGCGAAGGACGGTTCCCGGCGCATCAGGTCCGAGGCGACGAGACCGGCGAGCCGCTCGGTCATGACCCCGTGCACCCGCTCGCCCGCCGCCGCACCGGTGAGGAACCAGCCGACGAGCACCAGCCACAACCCGTCGAGCCGGCCGTTGAACAGGAGCAGGACCCCCAGCCCGGCCACCACCGCGCCCAGGAACTGGCCGGCACCGGCCGCGCTGCGCGTCGCGAGTTCCCGGTCGCCGGTGCGCCGCCACACCAGCCCGTGCAGCACCCGCCCGCCGTCCAGCGGTGTTCCGGGCAGCAGGTTGAAGATCCCCAGCATCAGGTTCACCGTGGCCAGCCACACCAGCACGGCGGTGACGAGAGCCTGCGCGCCCACCGCGGCCGCGGCCCAGCCCGCGGCGCCGAAGATCCCGGCGAGACCGAGGCTCACCAACGGCCCGACCAGCGCGACCCGGATCTCCGTTCCCGGGCGCTCCGGCTGCTCGACCAGCTCCGACACCCCACCGAGCAACCAGAGGGTGATGGAGCGGACCCCGAGGCCCGCACGGCGCGCGACGATCGCGTGCGCCACCTCGTGCGCCAGCAGCGACAGCGCGAACACCGCCGCGCCGGCGGCGCCCGCGAGCAGGTAGGTCGCGGGGGTGTGGCCCGGCGCCATGCCGGGCAGGACGTTCAGCGCGAGCAGCTCGCCCAGCAGCACCACGACGACGAGCGCCGACCAGTGCGCGCCGACCGGGATGCCGTCGATCCGGCCGAACGAGATCGTCGCCT
>NZ_JBHSKO010000078.1:0-887 GCF_042657305.1 Pseudonocardia zijingensis
TGGTACTCCAGCGGGATCGCGTGGCCGTGGTCGTCGACACCGCCCAGCGGCTGGTGCACCTCGATGAACTCACCGTGGGGCAGGCGCTTGATGACGCCGGTCTCGATGCCGTGCTCCAGCACCGCCCGGTCCGAACGCTGCAGGCCGAGGCAGATCCGGTAGGTGACCCAGTAGGCGATCGGCGGCACGACCAGCACCCCGATGCGGCCCGCCCACGTGGTGGCGTTGAGCGAGACGTCGAAGAAGTAGGCGATCAGGTCGTTGCTGCCCGACAGCACCAGCACCGTGTAGAAGGAGATGCCCATGACGCCCAGCGACGTGCGCACCGGCACGTCCCGCGGGCGCTGCAGCAGGTTGTGCAGGGCGTTGTCCTTCGTGAACTTCCGCTCGATCCACGGGTAGGCACCCGCGATCACGTAGAGCAGCGGGAGGAACGCGGGGCTGGCCCAGAACGCCGGCGGGATGTTGTAGTCGCCGAGGTAGATGTCCCACGGCGGGAAGATCCGCAGCATGCCCTCGGTGAACAGCACGTACCAGTCGGGCTGCGAACCGGCCGAGATGTGCGCCGGGTTGTAGGGCCCGAAGTTCCAGATCGGATTGATCTGGAACAGCCCGCCCATGAGGCCGAGCACGCCCACGGTGACCGCGAAGAACGCGCCGCCCTTGGCCGCGAACGCCGGGAGGATCCGGACGCCCACGACGTTGCCCTCGGTGCGGCCGGGGCCGGGGAACTGGGTGTGCTTCTGGTACCAGACCAGGCCGACGTGCAGCGCGATCAGCGCGAGCAGGATGCCCGGGATGAGCAGCACGTGCGCGATGTAGATCCGCGGGATGATCTCGGTACCGGGGAACTCACCGCCGAACAGCGCCCAGTGGGTCCAGGTGCC
>NZ_JBHSKO010000079.1:0-861 GCF_042657305.1 Pseudonocardia zijingensis
GGCGAGGCGCAGGAACTCCTCGCCGTCGGCGCGCGTGTTGGCCGTGACGCTGCGCAGCTGCTTCTCCCGGAACAGCTCCTCGCCGTACACCAGGCGCGGCACGTCGGTGAGGTGGATCCCGGCCACCGCCAGCGTGCCGCCCTGGTCGAGCGCCCGCATCGCCACCGGCACGAGCTCGCCCGCGGGCGCGAACAGCACGGCCGAGTCGAGCGGCTCGGGAGGCATCCCGTCGGACGGCCCGGCCGACGCCGCCCCCAGCTCGAGGGCGAGCTCGCGGGCCGCCGCCGAGCGGGTCAGCACGTGCACCACCGCGCCCTGGGCGATCGCGACCTGCGCGACGACGTGGGCCGACGCGCCGAACCCGTAGATTCCCAGCCGCCCGCCCGGCGGCAGCTCGGCCCGTTTCAGCGCCCGATAGCCGACGATGCCCGCGCACAGCAGCGGCGCGGCCACGGCGTCGCCCAGGCCGGCCGGCAGCCGGTACGCGTACGCCTCCGGCACCACCGCCAGCTCCGCGTAGCCGCCGTCGGCGTCCCAGCCGGTGAACGTGGCGTCCCGGCAGAGGTTCTCCCGCCCGGTCCGGCACCAGCGGCACCGCCCGCACGTCCCGCGCAGCCAGGCGATCCCGATCCGGTCGCCGACGTCGAACCGCGTGGCCCCCGGGCCGCGGGCGTCCACGATGCCGACGACCTCGTGGCCGGGCACGGTCAGCGGCCGCCGCGGCGCCAGGTCGCCCTCGGCCAGGTGGAGGTCGGTGCGGCACACCCCGCAGGCCTGCACCCGCACCCGCACCTCCCCCGGCCCGGGCGACGGCTCCGGGAGCTCGACGGCGTGCAGCGGCCCGCTGCCGATCGGCCCCGG
>NZ_JBHSKO010000080.1:0-830 GCF_042657305.1 Pseudonocardia zijingensis
TCGTCTTGGCCTGCCGTGCGATCACCCCGGTCCCGAGCTGATCGTGCGTGGCCCGGTGGTCGGGTTGGGATCACCACCGAACCCTGGGGTGGCGCGGGCGGCCGTCCCCGGCTGGAGGGCACGGCGGTTCGCGACGAGCCCGTCGCTGCCGGTACGCGACTGTCCTGTGGTCCCGGACCATTCGAGCCGACATCCCATGGGCGGGTTGCCTCCCCCGCCCGCGTTCGCCGGAACGCACCACCGCGCGCTGATCTTGCGGGCGCGAACCACCGAGAAGCACACCACGGCCCCGACCACGACAGGCCAGAGCGACCGCCTTGTGCGACTCGCGCCGGTCATCGACGCCGCCGGGTTCCGCGGAACCCGCCCTCGTGTGCGGATCGTGCGGTGGTCGTGCCGGGTCCTCCGCTGCGGAGGCCACCCGGCGCTCGGCCCGCGCGAGACGGACGTGGGGGTGCGGGTGACAGCGGTGCGGTGCTGCTCGGGGGCCAGGAGATGTTGACCAAGGGCACATGGTCGCTGGTTGATCTCCGAGAGCGACCATCTCCCCTTGATCGCGGAGTTGGCGCGTTCCCGGGCCGATTTCGCCCGAGTTCGCGCCGAAGCCGTGATCTTGCAGGACGGACCGGCTTTGGGCCGGCGCGAGGCGCACCTGGGGGTAGCTGCGGCAGCGGTGTGGTGCTGCCCGCGGACCAGGGGATGTTGACCAAGGGGCACATGGTCGCTGGTTGATCTCCAGGAGCGACCATCTCCCCTTGATCGCGCAGTCGCGCCACCGGAGGCCTGGGACACCTCGCGACGGCCGGGCCGCGGCATTCCATGACCATCGA
>NZ_JBHSKO010000081.1:0-755 GCF_042657305.1 Pseudonocardia zijingensis
GCGGCGTTGACCTCCTCCACCGACGCCTCGGTGCGCAGGTCCACCGTCAGGTCCGTGATCGACCCGGTCGGCACCGGCACCCGCAACGAGTACCCGTCCAGCTTCCCGTTCAGGTGCGGCAGCACCAGCCCGATCGCCTTCGCCGCACCCGTCGAGGTCGGCACCACGTTCAACGCCGCCGCCCGCGCACGACGCTTGTCCTTGTGCGGGCCGTCCTGCAGATTCTGATCTTGGGTGTAGGCGTGGATCGTGGTCATCAGACCCTTCTCGATCCCGAACGCGTCATCGATCACCTTCGCCAACGGCGCCAGGCAGTTCGTGGTGCACGACGCATTCGAGATGATGTTCTGCGACCCGTCGTAGGCGTCGTCGTTCACCCCCATCACCACCGTCAGGTCCGGCTCGGTCGCCGGCGCGGAGATCACCACCTTCTTCGCGCCCGCCTCCAGGTGCTTCGCCGCGGCGTCGCGCTTGGTGAAGATGCCGGTGGACTCCACCACGACGTCGACGCCGAGGTCCTTCCACGGCAGCTCGGCGGGGTCGCGCACCGCCAGCCCCTTGAAGCCCTTGCCGTCGACGACGATCTCGTCGTCGGTGTGGGTCACCTCGTAGGGCAGCCGGCCCAGGATCGAGTCGTACTTGAGCAGCCCGGCCAGCGTGGCGTTGTCGGTGATGTCGTTCACCGCCACGATCTCGATGTCGGTGGAGCCCGCCGCCCGCTGCGCGTCCACCGCCCGCCAGAAGTTGCGGCCGAT
>NZ_JBHSKO010000082.1:0-731 GCF_042657305.1 Pseudonocardia zijingensis
GGCGGGCAGGACGGCGAGCTGGTTGTGGGCAGCGGTGATCGACCCGATGATCGGGGCGGTGACCGGCCCGGGCAACCACCGAACATCATCATCGGGGTGGCGACAACCGAGGCCACCGTGCCGGATGTGAAGATGACCGAACCGATCCACGTCGCGATGGCCAGGCGCGGCGTGCTGCCTGGCGAACACTACGTCGACTCCGGCTACCCGACCTCGGCGCTGGTCCTGGACAGCCTGCACCGGTGGGGAATCACGCTGGTCAGCCCGCTGCTGGCCGATACCTCCCACCAAGCCAGGGCCGGCGCCGGCTACGACCAGACCGGGTTCACCATCGACTTCGACGCCCAGCAAGCGACCTGCCCGCAGGGACACCCCAGTGCTTCGTGGAGCCCGGCCACCCTCCGAGGCACCGACAAGGTCGTGATCAAGTTCGCGGCGCAAACGTGCCGGGCCTGCCCCGTGCGCCCCCAGTGCACCCGGGTGAAGTCACCGCGAGTCGGCCGGCAAATCACCGTGCCCGTGCGGGAGGTCTACCAGGCCAAACTCGCCGCTCGAGCCGAGCAAAGCAGCCCCGAATGGCAGGCCCGCTACCGCATCCGGGCCGGTGTCGAGGGCACCATCAGCCAGGCGGTAACGGTCACCGGCCTGCGCCGAGCCCGCTACCGCGGCTTGCCCAAAACCCGGCTCGAGCACGTGTTCTCCGCCGTCGCGCTCAACCTCATCCGCCTGCA
>NZ_JBHSKO010000083.1:0-714 GCF_042657305.1 Pseudonocardia zijingensis
GCCAGCGCCGCGGGCGACCTCACGATGGCGGTCGGCCGCGTCGGCGGCGTCGTCACCGCGTTCGACGTGGTCGAGTCGCACACCGCCACGCTCGTGGTCGACATCAGCTGCAACGCGCTGAACGAGGAGCACGCCGGTGAGATCACCTCGGCCCTCGAGGCGCTGCCCGGCGTGCGGGTGCGCAAGGTCTCCGACCGGACGTTCCTCGTCCACCTCGGCGGGAAGCTGGAGGTGCAGTCGAAGGTCAGCCTCCGCAACCGCGACGACCTCTCCCGCGCCTACACCCCCGGCGTCGCGCGGGTCTGCCAGGCGATCGCGGCCAACCCGGCGGACGCGCGCCGGCTCACGATCAAGCGCAACACCGTCGCCGTGGTCACCGACGGGTCGGCGGTGCTCGGGCTGGGCAACCTCGGCGCGGCCGCCGCGATGCCGGTGATGGAGGGCAAGGCGGCCCTGTTCAAACGGTTCGCGAACGTCGACGCGTGGCCGGTCTGCCTCGACACGCAGGACACCGAGGAGATCATCCGGACCGTCGAGATCCTCGCCCCGGCCTACGGCGGCATCAACCTGGAGGACATCGCCGCGCCGCGCTGCTTCGAGATCGAGGCCCGGCTGCGCGAGATGCTCGACATCCCCGTGTTCCACGACGACCAGCACGGCACCGCCGTCGTGGTGCTGGGTGCGCTGCGCAACGCGCTGCGCGTGGTCGGCAAG
>NZ_JBHSKO010000084.1:0-670 GCF_042657305.1 Pseudonocardia zijingensis
ACGTCCTGGCCGCGCAACGCCGAGAACGAGCCCGTGTCCGCAGCGAACGCCAGCAACGCTGGGGCCGCCCCCGAGCCGCGGCCGCCGCGTGATCAAACCCGGCGAACGTATGTGGCCAACGCACTAGCCAAGCTGCGCGACCACCTCCTAGGTGAGGGTGTCGTGGCCGAGCTCAGCCGCGAGACGCTGCGCCGGATCCTGCATCAGGGTGGGGTGTCCTGGCAGACCACGACCACCTGGAAGGCCTCCACCGACCCGGACTTCATCGGAAAGATGCGCCGGGTCCTGGATCTCTACGACCACCCGCCCGCCGACGGGCGTGTCGTCTGCGTCGACGAGTTCGGGCCGCTGAACCTGCAGCCCCGCAAGGGCAAGGCCTGGCGGTCCAAGCGCCGGCCCCGCCGTCAGCGGGCCACCTACACCCGCACGTCCGGGGTGATGCACATGCTCGCCGCGCTGGACCTGGCCACCGGTGAGGTTCCCCCGCTTCGCCGGAGTCTTCCAAGACTGGTTCGATCTTGAGAGCCAGGAAGGAAGGCACTGGGCGGTCTCAACTGGTTGTTGCAACGAGCAGCTCGTCGAGTGCCTGGGCGGGATTCTTCCATCCGAGGGTCTTGCGTGGGCGGCCGTTGAGTTCGTGGGCGACGGTGTCGAGGTCGGCCTGGGTGTA
>NZ_JBHSKO010000085.1:0-576 GCF_042657305.1 Pseudonocardia zijingensis
CCTCGTTCAGCGCGTTGCAGCTGATGTCGACCACGAGCGTGGCGGTGTGCGACTCGACCACGTCGAACGCGGTGACGACGCCGCCGACGCGGCCGACCGCCATCGTGAGGTCGCCCGCGGCGCTGGCGGAGGCGGGCACCTCGACCCGAGCGGTGATCGTGTAACCAGGACCGGGAACCGGCACCTCGTACCCCCTCCGCACCGCGGTCTTCGCGCGGCGGCTGATGATGAATTGCCACCGTGACCCCACTGTCGGGGCAGCAGGTCAGCCAGCTGTCCGATACCGGCTGGTGATCGCGACGCGGTTGAAGACGTTCATCACCGTGGCAAGCCACGCGATCGCGAGACCTGATCTGCGGTGGGTGCGCCACTGCCCTCAGCGCCTCCGGACCGCGCCTCGCCTCACAGGCTCATGCCGCCGGTGTGGTCGCCCCCGCCTGCCGGGTTCGTCTCCGGCTTGTCGGCGATGACCGCCTCGGTGGTCAGGAACAGCGCCGCGATCGAGGCCGCGTTCTGCAGCGCCGACCGGGTGACCTTGGCCGGGTCGATGATGCCGGCCTTGACCAGGTCCTTGTA
>NZ_JBHSKO010000086.1:0-569 GCF_042657305.1 Pseudonocardia zijingensis
CCGACTCGATCACCGAATCGATCACCGGCGACGACGGGAGAGACCCGTCGTCACCGAGCCTGCCGACCATGCCATCGGCCGATCCCGCGGCGGGCTGACCACCAAGGTCCACGCCATCGTCGATGGACAAGCGCGGCCGCTGGTGCTGCAGCTGACCGCCGGGAACATCAATGACACCACCCAGTTCGGCCAGCTCATGACCGGAATCGCGGTGGCCCGCCCGGGCCGGGGCCGGCCGCGGACCCGCCCGGACTACGTGCTGGCCGACAAGGGCTACAGCTCTCGCGCAAACAGGCAGCTGCTGCGCCGGCGCGGGATCGCCCACACCATCCCCGAACCCCGCGACCAGCAGGCCAACCGAGCCCGGCGCGGCTCCCGAGGTGGCCGCCCGGTTGGGTTCGACAAGGACCGCTACCGCCGCCGCAACACCGTCGAGCGAGGCTTCTGCCAGCTCAAACACTGGCGAGGACTGGCCACCCGCTATGACCGGCACGCCCGCAACTACCTCGGAGCGCTCCACCTCGCAGCCCTGCTCACCTGGCTTCCATGATCCACCAGACACTCCCTAG
>NZ_JBHSKO010000087.1:0-555 GCF_042657305.1 Pseudonocardia zijingensis
CCGAGGCGCGCGAGCACCTGGTGGCCGGTCACCGGTGGGTGGTGCTGGAGCGGCTGGTGGACGGTCTGGGGTCGGCCCGGGGTCGGGTTGCGGTGGACGAGTTGGTGGCTGCCGAGGCTCGGGTGCGGGAGCTGGTCGAGTCGGGTGTGGCTGCGGATGTGGTGGCGGTTGCGGTGGCGGCGCGGGAGGAGGCGCGCCGGGTGGTGGACGAGGTTGCCGGTGGTGCGCTGGGCGACGCGGTGCGGCTGGGGGTGTCCGACCGGGCGGTGGCGCGGGTGTTGCGTCGTCCGGTGGGTGTCGCGGCGCTGCTGCTGGGTCCGGCGCGGCGGGTGTGGGCGGCTGGTTCTGATCTGGACGGGTCGTGGAAGGAGTTGGTGGAGCGGCGCGCACGGCTCACCGAGGCGGACCGGGCGATCGAGGATCTGTTGGCCACGGGGGTGCGTTGGCTGCTGAACCCGGTCGACGGCGGGCCTGTGCCTGCGGACGCGGCGGCGCGGATCGCCGAGGTGCTCGGGGTGCCCGAGGCGCTGGTCGGGTCGTGGGCTCTCGCCGAGG
>NZ_JBHSKO010000088.1:0-548 GCF_042657305.1 Pseudonocardia zijingensis
GCGGGCGGGAGACCTTGCGCAGCAGGTCGAGGATCGAGATCGCCACCGCGACGAGCACGCCGTTCAGCACCCCGACGGCCAGCACCGCCGCCGTGGTGACGAGCGCGATCGCGAGCTCGGAGCGGCGGAAGCGGGCGAACCGGCGGAACTCGGCGACGTCGATGAGGCGCAGCGCGGCGTACACGACGAGAGCGCCGAGCGCGGCGGTCGGGAACGACGACAGCACCGGCCCTCCGACGGCGAGCACGGCGACGACCGCGAGCATCGTCACCAGCGAGTTCAGCTGGCTGCGGCTGCCGATCGCGTCCCCGATCACGGTGCGGCTGCCGCTGCTGCTCACCGGGAAGCCGTGCACGACAGCGGCGGCCGCGTTCGCGACGCCGAGCGCGAGCATCTCCTGGTCGGCGTCGACCTCCTGGCCCTTCCGCGCGGCGAAGGCGCGTGCGGTGAGGACGTTGTCGGAGCAGCCGACGATCGCGATGCCGAGGGCCGGGAGCAGGAGGTCGGCCAGGTCGGCGGCGGTCACCGGCGGCAGTTCCGGGAGGGGG